>NZ_JAMPPR010000024.1:0-171374 GCF_028481645.1 Providencia sp. PROV141
TACATCCAACGGTCAGTTCATTGTCGATAGCAATATTACACTGACCGCACATTTAGATCCTGCAAGCCAAGAAAACCCGAATACTTCGGTGACTTATTTAAAAAGACCACAAATTAGTGGCGAAGCTGACCCCGAAAGTAAAATTACGGCTGAATTCAAAGGACAAATTAAAACAGTTTATGCCGATAGCCAAGGAAAATGGTCTCTGATTTTTGATGTTGATGCAGATGTCGGTATGGATAATCACTACAAGATCACCGCAGAGGATGCGGCGGGCAACCAAGATACAATCAGTCAGAGTTTCACGTATCAACCCCCATCAGTGGGAGGTGGGGAAGCTGAATTTCCGATTCTTGTCGCCACATTAGACGCTGCGAGTGATAGTGGAAAGAAAGGTGATTATATCACCAATATTACAGCCCCTAAGTTTACAGGGTTCGCTACAGCGGGGGCTAAAGTGACACTGATCATCGGGAATGAACGCTTTTCTGTATTCGCTGATAACGTGACTGGAAACTGGGAAATTCAAGCTAAGGAGCTTGTGGAAGGAAATAACCAGTATCTTGTGACGGCTGAGCACCCGACAAATGGGCAAATAAAGGATATTTCTGGAAATATCTTTATTGATACGATATCCCCCACATTAACCGTTGAACTCGGCACAGAAGCGGATACTGGAACCAAAGGAAACTTTATTACGGCACATCGCAAACCTGTATTTACCGGAAAAAGTGAACCGGGTAGTGAAATTGTACTGGAATTAAATAATGAGTTAGTTTCAACAGTTGTTGATAACAACTGCTTTTGGAGTTTGACTTTACCTAACGAATTACCGAAAGATTTTATTGGTGACTATAAAATTGTTGTCACGGATGCGGCAGATAATCAATTCAAAAAAATGGGTACACTGGCGATTAATGTTAATCCACCAAAGATAACGAATGCGGCTTTAGCTTCACCGTGGACCCTAGGTAAATTTTATGGTGAGAAATCGACTAATGATTTGATGGCGAGTTTTCAAGGAAAAGTAACTCCTGGTTCAAGTTTACAATTTAAGTTTAGAGTGAGTAAGAAGGATGAGCATATTTTCTCCATCTCAGATATTGATAAAAATGGAAATTGGTCTTTTCGCTTACCGCCAGGTTTTCTTAAAACGGATCGCCGTTACGATCTTGACCAGATGAAACTCGTTGCAACTTCATCCTCTGGGATCGTCACAGAACAATCGATTGAAGAAAAAGGTATTCAAATCAAGGATTGTATTTTAAAGGTGACATTTCAGGTGGCCGCAGAGTCGAGTAGTACAGGGGAAATTAATAACTCATTGAGCTCAAGTCGTTCGCCTAAGTTACAGGGAATGATTTTAGGGTCATCGGATAGGGATGAGCTTAAAGGAACTATTGTTATTGGTGGGAAAAGCTATTCGGTAGATTTTGGGAAAAGTAGAAGCTCATGGAGTTTTAAAGTCCCCGATGATGTTCAGCTTCCTTTAGGCGAAGTACCTTATACCTTAACATTTAAAGATGTTTATGGCTCAGTAAGGGAGTTTTCTTCTTTCGTCACCATTAGTGATTTTAAATTTTACCTTGACCCTGATACCGATTCTGGGCAACTCGGAAACCATTATACTAACCATAAGCACCCGGTTTATAAAGGTAAAATAACCCCAGGCGGCATTATTTCAGCCAAGATGAATGGCAAAAGTTACCCTATCCAAGCCAACGATAGAGGAGAGTGGCGCTTTGAGGTGCCAGTTCAAGGGGATGGTGCCTACCATATTACCTTTATTCAAGATGATGGTAGCCTTACGACAGCGCAAACGACGCTCAACATCCTGACTACGGCGCCAACATTTAATGATTTTCATGTTGTTGATAAGCAGGTTCATGCGGGGACGCAAGTTGCGAATGTAACCAATCCTAAACTGGTTTTCAGTTATCATGGAAACATGGATTATTACCTGATAAACGTGAATGGAAAAACGACTCGGCATAGTAAGCTACAAACTAAATATAATGGCTCTAAAACGGTGTTTGCTAATGAGCTAGTATTACCTGACGGTGAGCATGTGGCAAAAATAACGGCATTTGATATCGCCGGTAATAAAACTGAGCATGAAGTGATGATTAAAGTGCTCAGTGACGTGCCTGGAAAGACTGCCCCAAGTATTGAATTTGGTGTGAATGATAAACAATTAATTTCTGAAAAAGACGGAAAATTACTTTTCAACCAAAATGACTTAACACTCACTGGGACTACAAGTGTCGCAAGTCTGGTGAGCATCAAAGATACAAATGGAAAAATACTGGGTACAACGAAGGCAAATAACCAAGGAAGTTGGCAAATAAAATTACCCAACGACATTGTTCCTGTTGGTATTAAGGACGGAGAAAGTATTAAATTATTGGTTAGCGCAAAGGATTTAGTTAACCGTGAAACGCAGTTTGAGTTTGATTTAGTCTATGACATCTCCCCTCCTGAATTAACCGCAGTCTTAGACGATTCACTAACAAGTGATGGTATTATTCATGTTAACCAACCTACATTTAGTGGAGCAACTAAAGCTAACGCGCAAGTACGCTTGAAGAGCAATGGAAATATTTATCATACGACTGCGGATCACGATGGTAACTGGCAAATTAAACTATCGGATAAGGAAGCACTTGCTGAGGGGGCTTACTCTTATGAAATCGAAGCGCATGACATACTTGGCCAAACTAGTATGCAACCCATATCGGGCGATTTTACGGTAAAAACTATCGCTTTGGCGACGGGAGAGTTAACACCAAACTCAGATTCGGGCATTCAGGGCGATAACTACACAAATATCAATAAGCCTATATTCACTGGAATAACTGAACCGAATGCGATAATTCGATTAGTTTTTGATAATAAAGTGGTTTCAGCTTTTGAAACCATTGCTAATGAAAAAGGGGAATGGTCAATTCACGTTAATACTGAATTGAGTGAAGGTGTTCATGATTATGTGATTTTTGCGATTGATAATATTCAAGGTATTCAAGGCCAAGTTTCAGGGCAATTGATTATTGATACATTAGCGCCCGATTTTCTTATTGGTGGGGTTTTTGACTCCACAGATTCTATAACTAAACAAGATATTGTAATGAATACTCCAACACCTACGTTTGCAGGGATTGCAGAACCAGGAACCTATCTACAATTAACTGTTGGTCAACAGGTTTATAAAGATATTAAGGTGAACCAATGTGGTGAGTGGGCGTTTACTTTACCTAATTCACTCACAGATGGCGAATATAATTATCAAATAAAGATAACTGATCTTGCAGGTAACGCAGGAACGCAACTTTTAACAGGAAAAGTAACAATAGATACGATACTACCTGATATGACTGAGTTTGGCTTAGATGTTAGTACTAATTCCGGCACATTAAATGATGCTGTAACAAATCATAGTCGACCCAAATTCAATGGGCTGACAGAGCCGAACGCATTGGTTGAGTTTACAATCAACAAAAAAACTTACCAAGAGAGTGCCAATGAAAAGGGAGAATGGACTGTCTCTATGACTGAAGCGTTGAGTGATGGCACTTATAATTACCGTATTGAGGTAAAAGATAAAGCAGGAAATGGTATGGTAAAAACAGGGCAAGTTACCATTGATTCAAAAGCGCCTGAACTTACTGGGCAGCTAGATGAACTAACGAATACAGGCGGTGAACAGAATGAAATTACCAACATTAAAACGCCAAAATTCAGTGGAGTAACAGAGGCCAATACCACCGTATTTTTAACTATTGATAACCATACCTATAAGCAAAAAACAAACGGACAGGGTCAATGGGAAATTACCGTGGCAAACCCACTTAATGATGGGGCCTACCCTTATGAAATTAATGTCTATGACCAAGCGGGGAATCAGGCACAGCTTAAAGGGAGTATTGTGATTGATTCAAGTTTACCAGATGCAGCCGTCACCCCTGCTCCCGTAGATAACACAGGGGGTAACCATGTTGATATCCCCCCAATAGATACCACAATGTTACCGATAGATATTGATAATCACTATTTTTAGGTAAACTAGAGCCTTACCATGGAAATGGTGAGGCTCAAGTATTTATAGATGATGATTAAAAGAGATAAAGCGTATTAGAGCAGGGGGTAGGTGAGATTTGACTGGGAATGAAAATTTTTAAATGCGAGTAAAAAATAAGGCACATCATCATAGCCGACTTCTTGAGCAATACGTGTCATAGGCATATTTTCTGTTCTCGATAATATCATCGCTTTATTCATTCGTGACATTAAGCTAATTTTAGAAAAACTGGTGTATTCACTGGCCAGTCGTCGTTTAAGCGTTGAAGAACTCATATGAAGTTTTTTCGCGATAGTATCTAAAGTATGGCATTGCTTACCTGCACTATGAAAAATTAAGTCATACACTTTATCTTTTATCGAGATATTTATTGATGCATATAATGTAGGGATAAATTCATTTACCAGTAAAAAAAATGACAAAATAAAACCCAAATGAATATGAATAATATCCTGGTTGGCAGTTGAATTAACTTCTTTAATGGCAGAGTGAAATACATCTTCAATAATTGGGTTTTCTTGTAAGTTAGTACAACAAATTTGACCTATTGAAGATGTTTTTTTCTTATTAATAAATAATGCAGATTGTTGTTGATAAAAAGATTTTAACATGTCAGTGGTCATTGGAAGTACATCCACAGCGAGTAGATTGTGATTATCACGATTGATTATCTCAATTGAGGATCCTTTGGGGAGAAAACAGATATCTGAGGCTATCAGTTTTTGCCATGGGCCTTCTTCTATTCGCATATCAATTTCACCCGAGCTCAGTTTAAAGAGTAGGGAGTGAGTGAGGTAAAAGCTATTTTTTATTTTATTTGATAGCGTTTCAATATAGGTATGAAACGATTTTACACAGAAATTAGTCGACATTTTTGAACCTAAATAAATATTACCTACGATTGCGACCGTAAAAATATTCTGGTTGTGTCAAAGAATTGTTCACGGTTTCCATTTTTTAACAACAAACCCTGAGCTTGCATAAGCTGCAAAGTGGTTTGTCATTACCTCCTTGTTTTATAAATCGCAGTGTATAGCGATATGGTTTACTAGAAGGAACGCAGGGATACTAATTTTATGCGGTGTATATTGATTTAATTAATGGTCACGATTTTTTATGTTTTTTAGAAGGAAAAATAAATTCGTAATTAGTCAGTAGTATTCCGAGAGTGATGTTTTTAATTTGTTGTTTTTATTTGAAATAATTATTTTAGCTCTAAAATTGGAATTGGACTTTTAGAGTGACAAAAAGATAAGTAAGAAAAAAGCTAAAGTGAAATAGCCACTATTAGGCGATAAATATTAAAAATAGTAGTAAATAAAAAGGCAGGGTACGTTGAAAATACCTCTGCCTTATCGTGCATTGAGTCAGTAATTAATTTAATATTTGGCTTAATTGACTATATAAACCTTGAGCACTCTTTTTGTACCCTTCAACAGAAAGGTGAACATTATCTGGGCGGGCTAAATCTTGAGCTGCCCATGTGCGAATTGAACAAGGGCCACCCATAAAGGCTTGCCAGTCCCAAAATAACGTATTTTCCTGAGCAGCAACCGTCTTTTGAATTTGTATCACACTCATTAGATTCACAGGCATTTGAGCTTGGCAACTAGCTGCATTATTAAATTTAAGTGAATCATTCGGGCCGATAAGCAAAATAACGCTGTTAGGCATTTGTTGGCGAATTAAGCGGATTTTAGCGCGTAAATTTTGCTCATAAGCGGCTAAATCTAACGTATCATTAAAAGCTTCATTGGTTCCATAAGCTAAAATCACCATATCAGGCGACATTTGCGCTAAAGTTTCGCTCCATTGTGGCTGCCATTTATCTGCCATACTTAATGTTGCACCATTGAGCCCAAGTGCTGAAAGCATCACTCCTGGTTTTTGTGAACGCACTAACCACCCACCAATTTTTAACCCATTACCTTTATTAACAGTAACCTGAGCGGGAAGTTGGGTATTTACAGGGGATGAAAATACCCACTGGTTACCCGTGGCTGGCAATGCAACACTGGGAGAAACAGCAGGAGCGACACGCATTTGTGAATCACCTGCGCTTTGATAGAGAGTCTGTAGCTGGTAAGCCCCTAGCGCAGCCTGTAAAGGCTTGAGCACTACTTTGCTGTTGGCAGTTTGCGGCTCGGCGATTAGCCCACCAAGTGGGTAATCAAACCGCTCATCTTTACGGCTGGAAGCCAGAGACCACTCCTTCTTTTCGCTTGTGCGATTAATGGTTGCGGTACGTTGCCCCGGCACTGAAATAGGCGGAATAAAACCTGGGCCAGCATCCCCATAGCGTTGCTGGAACAAGGTTCTTAAATTGCCACTGAAAAAGTCAGCGGCGGTGTGTGAGTCACCAATTTGGACGATATGCACTTGTTGGTTGCCTTGGCGTAGCTTTTTCGCCAACAGTGGCAAATTAGGTTCGGCGTTATTGATCAACTGCTCTTGTGCAACCGCAGGCTGGCCTTTGGGGAGGCTAGTCGTACGTGTTTTGTCTGATGTGTTCTGGCAAGACAATAAGCCCAGCGATAAAAGCGCAATCACGCTACCCGCCAATATTTTGGACTTAGCTTGACACAGTTTGTTCAGTTTCATGAGGTTCCTTTTCTTCCTCTTCTTCGAAATGAATGAGTGAGAATACTTTTTCAGCAATCAATTGTTGGCCTTTTCCGCTGAAATGGATCCCGTCACCACTTCGCAATTTAATTGTACTGCTTGCATCACCGATATAGTCAGAATAGGTATCGCCTTTATATTTAAAGACATCATTGACAGAAAAGTAAATTTCGCCGTTATCCTCAACTTCAGATTGGTAGAGGCTACTCAAGAATTTCATACCATCGGAGAGCGTATTTTTACGCATATTAGGGGGGCCAACCCAAATAACATCAACATTGTGCTGGCGAGCGGTCGATATTATATCACTAATCCGTTCACGGTACACTTTTTCCCAATCTTCACTTTTAAATTTGACGTATTTATAACCCGTTTGTGGTGGCATATCCCAAGGGTCATTAGGGCCTAAAAAAACGACGAGAACCTTAATGTTCGGGTTATCATTCAATGCCTTGGCAATGGTTTGTGGCCAATTGAAAAAGCGTGGATATGCTAATCCTGTACTTTGTTTGCTTAGATTAATGCTATCAATATTATATTTTTTCAAGAGCATGTTTTTAACATGTGGAGCAACACCTTGCATCATGGAGTCCCCCGCAAACAGAACTTGTTGGCCTTTTTCGATATTGGCAACATGTTTTGGCACGATTGGCTGATCTGTTTTGATAGTAAAACCACCAAAGTTAATTTTGGGGTTTTTCTCCCTAGCTTGTGGCCGTTTCAGGCGTTCAGGGAAGGTAATCGATAAGCTTTCAGCTGGGTAAACATAGCCATTCACAAAATGAAGACCAACTTGAAACCCGGTGGGAAAACTGAGTGCTTTGTCTTTATTGGCCAATGCGATTTCTGCCGCTTGATTGTCCTCTTGCGCTTTTTGCCCTGATGCGTAGTAAGTAAATAGGCTTCCAGCTTCAAGTGCACCATCATGTAAATAAGCTCCGTAATCCCAGATAGGATTACCCGACATTTTTGCCCATGGGGTATCTTGATGATATTTCTGCTGCCAAAATCGTTCTAGTGAGCTTTGATTCAACCAAATTAATAATAGGCCGGCAACGAGGACAATAAATAAAATCTGCCCAACCTTGATGAGGGTATTTTTAAACTCAGAAGTTAGCATAAATAAACCCCGGCATACCTGAAGGAGAAAGCATAAACATAATGGTTAGAATAATCGCGAGCGGAATAGGGTAATAATACCAAGGAATAGTTTGGTATTTTTTCGCCACATAATGGTAGCCTTGTACAAAATAAGGGTAGGTAATCAGTAGTAGCCAAAATGCGACTAATAATCCCAAGCTTGCATTAATAGAAGCGATAAAACCAGGTGCAGTGATTTGATTGACTATTAGCAGTGCATCATCAAATGAGGCACTACGAAAGAAGATCCAAGCAAAACAGACGAAATGGAAAGTAATAATACGCGAAACCCAAACTGATAATGTTTTATTAGGGATCACTTGAGTCCATCCTAATTTTTCCATGCATAAACTCTTAAGATTGAGTAATACAATCCCTAATCCATGAATGGCTCCCCATACCACAAATGTCATTGCAGCACCGTGCCATAACCCTGAAATGACCATAGCAAGGAATACATTAGTGTTCATACGACTAAAACCTTTGCGGTTACCGCCAAGGGGAATATAAATGTAGTCGCGAATAAAGGTTGATAAGCTGATATGCCAGCGAGCCCAAAACTCTTTTAAATTTGCAGCTAAATAAGGCGCATTAAAGTTAACAGGAACTCTAAACCCTAATAATAACGCGATGCCCGTCACCAGGTTGGTATAACCAGAGAAGTTAAAGTAAATATTCCAAGCATACGCATAGGTTGCTATTAGAATCTCTCCCGCACTGTAACCCACAGGGGCATCAAAGACAGGGTTTACAAAATTTTCAGATAAGTAAGAGCTAAATAAAAATAATTTCACCAGTGCTAATGAGATAAGCAATATGGCTTTTCGAGGATCTAAAACCTCACGGCTTTCAGCTTGTATTTGAGGAAGAAAGTTCTTCGCACGATTGATTGGTCCCGCGACGATACTTGGAAAAAATGCAAGGTATAGTGTTACGTCAAAGAAATCAGCTTTAGGAATTTCTTTGCGGCAAACCGATACGGTATAGCTTACCGAGTGGAATACATAAAAGGAGAGGCCAAGAGGTGCGAGTATCTCCAATATAGGAAGGCCAACACTAAAACCAAATTTGTCGAGTGTTTGCTGGATAGTCTCTTGGAAGAATGAGTAATACTTAAAAGTGGTAAAGAAACCAATAATGACGGCGGTAAGAATACCGTATATCCATCGACTAGAGAGCCAATTAGTTGCCACATTGGTAAGCAAATAAATGATCAGTGTGTAGCTAAATAAAATATAAGCAAAGTCAGGGCTAAATGAATAAACAAAAAAATAGCTAGCAGTGATTAATAAGCCATTCTGTAGTTTTGCACTGGGCTGACAACCCCAATAAATAAGAAAAAAAATTAAGAAAGAGCCAAGAAACTCAAAAGAGAAGAAATTCATATTAGACTCAAAGATGTTAATTATTTTGTTAGAAGGTGAGGGTATATGATATTTGATCTCTTTTTCTATGCAATCAGAATATTGCTTGTCATATTGCTCGTCATATTTCGAATGGTGACTTTGTTGGCTACGTTCAGCTACCCTAGTCACATACTTATGTATGCTCCTAGGGATAGCCTCTCTTGCCGCCTTGCCACCACTCGAACTATTTAGAGCAATAGAGTCAATCTAAAAAATAATAAAAAAATCCACTTAACGAAGTGGATTTTTTATGTCTTGTACCTGGTGATACAAAATTAAATGCGAGTGGCTGCTCTTTGTTGAGCTTGTGTAATCAATTCTTCATTACTCGCGTACATCTCTTGTAAATAGCGGTTATAGGTTGAACCTAACTCTGAATATCCTTTCATATCATTGATTAGCTTTTTAGTATCTAGCTCATCTTTTGATAGACGTTGCTTTGCTCGTGAAGTACGTAGTGACTCATAAGCATTATGGGTATTCATGTTCTTCATGTAAGCAGTTACGGTATCTTCTACAGAAGCATAGGAAGAATAGCCTTTGACTTTCCCTTGCTTAGTTTGGCAGCCGCTACCGCAGCGCATACCAAATAAATTACCGTTTTGCAGTGCGAGTTGTGAAGTACCCCAGCCAGACTCTGTTGCTGCTTGTGTTGCAACTAAGTGCGTTGGCATGATGTCGACACGACTCAATAGTTTGTCCCAATTTAAACGTTTTGGGTTACTACATTTCATACCATAACTATTACAGATTTGCTCAAGACGGCGCAATTCTTGGGCGCTCCACTTCTTGTTAGCTCGTACTGATAACAACCAAGTACGTTCAGCCATGATCTGCTTATTCACTTTTTCAATAACAGGGACAACCGTTTTCAAAAATGCTTTCTTTCGAGGTGTACCAGAAGGGTATTTACGTAAATCAGGGAGTGAGGTTTTAGCCTGACTTACATTCTGTTGCACAGTTTTATTAGTATACTCTTTATTGAGCATTGTGCTGGTACTGGTGGAGCCCATACTCAGGCTCGAAAATAAAAGTAAAAATAAGAAAGCGAAGACGGCGTTTGTCCTCATCGTTCGAGAGGGCATTTGCTTCTCCTAAGTATCTCTGAACAAAATTCGAGCGAATATTAGCAGATTAATTTTTTACGAGCTACATTTATCCGGGTGACATTAGGGAAATTTCTGTATTATTTTGTAGACTTTTTTATATTATTATGAATTTACTGATTTTAATTGGTATAAAGTTTCTGTTGATATATTTTCACATGAAGAATGATAAATTAAACTGTTTATTTCCGTAACGCCTTGGCTTTACTTAAGTCAAATTTGAGTGAAAAAAACACAATTCATGTAGTTATTATAGGGTTATTTTGTCTGAAAAATAAGCAGTTGATAGGCTGTTTTTTAATCAAAATGAGTTCTCCATCGTTTTATTAAAGCCTATCGATGAGACAAAAGTGAAATTAGATTATTATCTGCAAATGAGTAAAAAGTGACATTTACCTTAAGTTTTAAGTGCGGTAATGTCAGAATAAAGTCCTATAGGGTGAGTAATATGGATATCACAAATAGGCCTTAAGGCTTTAAAATTTGTTGCAGTAAATCTTGTTGCTTCGCATCTTCCGCCAGCTGTGGAAAATCTGCCACTGTCCAATAAGAGGTTGGTTTGGGGAGCTGTTTCATGTTACCAGTAGGGAGCAAACGCAGTTGTGCGAGTAATGACAAATCATATTTGAGATAGCGATCAGGCAACGTTAAAAATAAGCTTTCAGATGGCATAATTTGTGGGGGCATCAGAGGATAACGTTGGTCACTTGTTTGGTAATCCCTTGTTAAAACAAGAAATTTCTCCGGTACTCTACGGTAACTGTTCCACCATAAGCCATCTACGCTATCAAACATTTTGCGGGTTATACTTTTTTCTTTGCTACCTAGCCGCTGAAGTGCTCGTGGAAGAATATTTTCCATTGATTGAGAATAAGTGGCTAAAGAGTCTGCTCGGCCTTGTAGTATCAAAGTTAAGGCGAGACGGGAACCAAGTAAATTTGAGTACAGGTCTTCAGGGGAAAATGCGGAAATCCCTTCGGAAAATCCCGGTACAGATTGATAACCATACCACTGCGCAATTTCATGCCATACTGCGAGCTGGAAAGCCAGTTTTGCGGCTAAGTAGGCGCTTAGGGTATAACGTTGGTTGGCAGACTGTGGTGGTTCAAATGCACTGAAATGAACTTGTCTATCTGCTAATTCTTCACTAAGTGACAGCGACCATTGTTGGCCAAGGCGTGGGTAAATTTGGCTAAATAAGTAAAAAGTATAATCTGCAGTATCTCTGACATGGGAAATATCAATAAACCCGCTTTTATCCGTATAGAGTAAGCCTATTTTTTCATTACTGAGCCCGATTAATGCCGCAGAGGCACCTAAAAAGCTGTCATTATAATGATGTTCACCGAGGCTATCTGCTTCAACGATATTATCGATAGTGTAAAATGGGACTGGTAATCCCCACAGTTCAGCTTGCAAGTTGTAGCCAAAAGCACAGCAAGCGCGCAAACCTTGTGGAGGAGCTAAGGAAGCAACCACAGGCCAAGCTTGTGAGGCCGCTTCAAAAGTATAGGGGGTAATTACAGGCTCAATGGCAGGCAATTCCAGTTTGTCATGACTTTGGCAGGCGGCTAATAAAAGCGCAATCCCCATTGCCAGAACCCATTTGAACATTAAAATGCCTCCCCAACCTGAAAATAAACCCCTGTGCTGTTGCGGCCGACACCTAAATCCAAGCGAACATTCATTCTTGGTTTAAATTCAAAACGGTAGCCAACACCTACGGTGGGCAACCAATGCCTTTGGCCTAAGTCGGATGCAGTATCGCTCATGGTTCCTGTGCCTAACCAACCAACAACGCCATGGCGCCAATCGAGTTTATGGCGGAGTTCTATTTGGCTGGTGAAAATATTGTTATCGCGATAACGGCCTTCGTAATACCCGCGCATGCGGTTACCATTACCAAGTAATGATAGCTGGTTCCACGGTACATTTCCGCTTGAAAACCTTGCATAATTGTCGAATGCAATAACAGTTTCTTCGGCTAAGGCATGGTAATAGGCATATTGTAATTGGGTGGTTTGGAAGCGTGTATCGCTACCGAGGCTAGGTGTAAAATAAGTATAAACGGCCTCAAAAGTTTGACCATGATGGGCATTGGGCAGGAAATCTCGTGTGTCATAACTGTAATATGCACTGATGCCTGAATTTAACACCGAACGGCCCCCAATTGACTTGGAGAAATACTGTTTCGCACCATCATCAGGATCGCTGGCATTGATTGATGAGAAGTTCCAACCGAGCCCAACATAAGTAGAATCAGCCAGTTGGTATAAGGCTCTTGGAGTTATTTGGAACTCTTGAGAATGGTACTTTTCTTTATTGTGATCGTTTTTCCCTGCAGAATATCCCTTACCCCAATAATAAGTGGGAATATTGTTAATGGTACCGGAAACAAATAACCGCCACTGGTCGTTATCAATAAAATTATAATTGGTAAAATTTAATCCAAATGCGCCGGTCGACGATGCAAAACCGCTTAATCCAATAGAAGATGGCTGGGTTTGTTTATCTTCTTTATCTATTCGATATAAACCAACCAGTGCGGTGCCAATACCAATGCCCATTTCGGGGGTATAAAATGGTCCTGGCAATATGCCCCAATCAACAGTTTTACTTTCATCAAAGCTATTTTCCCCACCGAGATCGTTTAGCCAGCCATCGATTTGCTGGCGGTCAGGAAGAAGATCTGCTTTAGCAGGAAAAATAATAAAAAGGCTGAGCAAGGCCAGCCTTTGAATAATTGCCGAATGCCACATTAAAAACGGAATTCCCCGGATATAAAGAAGCTGTTACGGTTATTAAAGCCGACTTCGGTTAATACATTAAAATTTCGAGTGAGTTCAACTCGAGCACCGACAGTATTATTCCATTTATGAGCAAGGTGTTGTTTTACATCGAATTTAACATTACCAATTATGGGCTTCATTAATGGATCATTCATGAAGTAATCAAGTTCTTCAGGAAGATTCAATTTGCTAACATCACCTTTAAAACGTTGGGTGATATCTTGGTACATGGCACCAGTCCAAACTTGGACTTTGGTATTACCTTGGCCACTAATTAATGGCTCGAACACAAATTCATATCCAATACGAGGGGTCATAACAAAAGCGGTAATATCACCATCTAAAATATCAAGGTTTGTTTTAGTATAGTTTAGGTCTAGCGTTCCAAAAAATTGGTTATATCCACCCGCAAAGGTTACCCCACCTCCATATGTTTTTCCTTTAAAATCCAATGAGAAAGGTAAGTTCTCCCACATTGGACCTTGCTGCCCTTTCATATATATACCAGTGATATTAGTTTTAGAGGAGCCTTTTGTTTTTCCATAAACACCGTAGATATTCATGAATGGCAGAACCCAAGCATCCAGTTTTAGCATGTGTGATTCATTTTTTTCTCGTGTATGACCTGTTTCAACTAAAATATTAGAAAGAATACCTTGCCCTAATCGACTATCAGAGTTGAAGCCAATTTTATCAACAACAATATCTTGGCGTAGGTTCATATAACCATAACTTGCCCCAAATGGTTCCGGTAAATCATACCCTCGAGCACGGGCTTCATCGCCCCAAATCGGCAGTACTCGTGACTCTGTGGTAGAAGAACGAGTAATGCCGCCTTCGCTATTATTTTGTGGTACTCCAGACTCACTTACAGAGACTGAAAATAATGGACGATCGCTATCGGCAAAGCTCACAGACATGCTCATAATAGAAGAAAGGATCAGTGCAGTACTGAATTGAATGCGTTTCATAAAATTGGCTCAATATTTGGACAATAGAGAAGTGTAATAGATAAATTGTTATTAGTCGTACAGTGATGATTGGAATTCTATCATTAGAAATTTATTATTAGATGGCGCTTAATGCTTTTTTGTTGATAAGTTGAACTAAAGAAATGTGCGTTTATTATCTATTTAAGATGGCTATATGAAAGGGATAGAGCAGGTGCCGATATAATAAACAATACCGGCACTGAGCAGGCAAAAGGCTATTTTTTAGTTTGCTGATGAAACTTAACTCGCTCATGAAAATAGGCTTTCAAATGGTCTTCTAATTGGTGAATTTTTTGTTCTAAAGCATCCACAAAAACGTCATCATTATTCATATCAAAAACACGCTGCATTGCGAGGTCATCGACATATTCTTTTTGTGCTTTGGTTAAATCAGCCATATTTGAATTACCTTTATTGAAATAGGACTTTTGCTTCATCAATATAAAGCAAATTAAAGAAAGAGCATTATTGTGCCTCAGCCAATACCGTATGAAAAGTAGAATAACTGATTGTCGAATAATGATTATTTATTAACTTAGTTGCAATACGAAGGATCAAATCACAATCTCAGTTTGTTAAGAATAATCACAATATTCTTAATGAATATAAGCTGATATCCTCGCCACAGTCACTTATTAATAGGTCTGAAAATGAATAATAAACAACACTACCTTGATACCGCAGCAGGTGAGGGCGAGAAAGAAGCATCAATGATGGTTGCTATTTCTGGTTCTGAGCTAACGTCTTTATTACTTGAGCAGCGTTTAGAAGAACAAACTTATTTCACCGAGGGTGAGATAGATTACATTCCAGAGGATGGCGGTTTTTTCTTTAGCTGTAAAAAAGATGAAGAAGAATTACGTTTTTATATCGCTTTAGTGGATAGCGACCCTGAATATACCATCAACCCTTATTTTGCCACTGACCCAATCAGCCCTGAGCTGTATGCAGAAGCAAGTGCTGCCCCCCAAGCGGTGATTGTTGAGTGCTTATTTCAAGGGCAACCATTAGTCAATTATCTGCAGCAGCTAAAGATTATTCAAATCTTGGTACCCGATTTATTACTGGGCTTGGATATTTCTGCCGCAGGGAAAGTATTTACTCGTGAGTGGCTTAATTTCCAACTCATTGATGATTTGATGCCAAGCATTGATTCTTTGTATGTTGTTCATGCTATTTATGACCAAGAAGATAACGAAGACAAGCCGGAAGAAGAGCGTGCGCCGACCATGTATTGGTTCCACACTCACGGCTTGGCACGTTGTGGTTTATCAGAAGCAGAAATTATTATACCGCACCCGATTGCTTCTTATTATGGTATTCCCGAACTGTTTTGGAGCTTCGTGAATAACAGCATTACTCACGGAAAAATCGTGTTTAATGAGCCGATTTTTATTGGACAAACCCAGGCGGGCTATGAATATTTAGTTGCAGTACCGTTTGAAGAAGGGCTGCTACATGTAGGTAAATCCACACCCATTGATGATTTAAAACCGCTAGAAGAGATGAGTTTCGAGTTTGGAGATGCATCATCAGAGCGTTTTATGGGAGATTGGCATGATAGAGACGAATCTCATCAACATCCTTCAGCCATGTTATTCCGTGTAACACAAGAAAACCCAACCTTAGAAAGCTTCTTTGAAGGGTTTGAAGATCAAAATGCCATGATGTTTATGCGTACTGACGAAGAAACGGCCGATATGTCTCGCAAAGCTAAGTTACGTTGGGAGTATTTCACTCATATGTTAGATAACTACGGGCCAAAACCGGTTGCTCAGAAGAAAGGTTTTTTTGCCAAATTCCTCGGTAAAAACGAGGAAACTGAAGACTCTGAATGGCGCTTTTTAGTGAAATGCGGTATTGGCTACTATGATGCGGAAGAAGATTTCGATGGTCATGAACATATGTGGTTTGAACCCGTTTCTTGGCATGGTGACCAATTTGAAGGGCGCTTAATAAACCATCCTTTTTATGTGAAAAATATGCAAGAAGGGGAAGTTTACCCATTAACACGTGATGATATTACGGACTGGACAATTTATTTCCAAGATGGCAGCTATACCCCAGATACGATATATAAACTGCTAAGTGGTACTCAAGTTCACTAACTCGTCATACTTCAAGCTGCATGGGTGTTGACTGCACTTAGCCAGCCGAATCACATACTTATGTATGCTCATCGGTCTGTCTTCGCTTGTCGCCTACATGCAACTTGAATTATTTAGAGTATATATTTGTCATACTTCAAGCTGCATGGGTGTTGACTACACTTAGCCAGCCGAATCACATACTTATGTATGCTCATCGGTCTGTCTTCGTTTGTCGCCTACATGTAACGTAGAGTACAAAGGTTTATGTTAGACTGGGCGCGCAATGCGCCCAATTTAATGATGAAAGTTTAACGCCATGAATGAATCCGAGCTTTACCAATATGCCTTATTTATGCTTTCCCGCCGTGATTACGGTAAAGCTGAGCTATTTGCCCGTATGAAACGGCGTATGTATGAAAAAAATGAAGGCATTATTGACGAGCCTTTAATTGAATTGGTGCTTGAGCGGTTAAGTGAGCAACATTTTCTTGATGATGACCGTGTCGCAGGGTTATTAATGCAAGGTTTTCTGCGCAAGGGATACGGCCCATTGCGGATAAAACAAGAAATGCGGCAGAAAGGTTTTCCTGAAACAATTGTGGAAAAGCATTTTGCCACTTTAGATGTAGACTGGTTTGAAAAGGCCGCATGGGTGCGCAATAAGAAGTTTGGGGATAGCATTCCTAAAGATTTTAAAGAAAAGAGCAAGCAAATTCGTTATCTGCAATATCGCGGCTTTTTTGGTGATATGATTTATGAGTTATTTAGTTAATCAATTTTCCTCTTTAATGTGAAAAACATTACATCGCTAAACAAAGCTGATTTTCCTATTCTTTATTAATATTTGGGGCTATCGGCTGTAAATGGGCGCCCAAAATAGATTTTTTATTTATTTCTCTTGTGTTTTAACGCATTTCTATATTAAAAATCATCTGCTGACATGATCATTGTCAGTGAATTTTGCTTAATAATTAGGCAGAGTAATTTTTTTTATAATTACAAAATAAGACAGGCAGGAGAAATAAATGATTGAGCTCTTAATCGGCGTAATTGTCGCCATTGGAGTTGGGCGTTATATCATAAAAGGATATTCCGCAACGGGAGTGTTAATGACCGGGGGTATTTTACTTCTGATCATTACCGCTATTATGGGAAAAAGTATTTTACCAGGTTCTGTTCCGACGACGGGGTGGCGTGTAACAGATATCTTGGAATACATAAAATTCCTATTAATGAGCCGAGGTGGCGACCTTGGTATGATGATCATGGTGCTATGTGGGTTTGCATCTTATATGACTCATATCGGGGCGAATGATGTCGTGGTGAAAATCGCATCTAAGCCATTAAAAATGATCAACTCACCTTATTTGTTGATGGTTGCTGCTTATATTGTGGCATGTTTGATGTCACTAGCCGTTTCCTCTGCAACTGGCCTCGGGGTATTACTGATGGCGACGCTATTCCCTGTCATGGTGAATGTCGGGATCAGTCGTGGTGCAGCAGCGGCAATCTGTGCATCGCCAGCGGCAATTATTTTAGCGCCAACGTCTGGTGATGTTATCTTAGCGGCAAAAGCAGCCGAAATGCCATTAATCGACTTTGCATTTAAAACGACCTTACCGATTTCTATCGCGGCAATTGTGGCAATGTCAATCGCCCACTTTTTCTGGCAGCGTTATCTCGACAGAAAAGAAAATGTCACAACTGAAATGTTAGATGTTAATGAAATTAAAACCCATGCACCTGCTTTCTACGCTATTTTACCTTTCACACCGATTATTGGTGTTTTAGTGTTTGATGGCAAATGGGCGCCTGAATTGCATATTGTTACTATTATTGTTGGCTGTATTATTTTGGCAGCAGTCATTGAATTTATTCGTAGTTTCAGCGCTAAACATGTCTATAGTGGCTTAGAAGTTTGTTACAAAGGCATGGCAGAAGCATTTGCAACGGTCGTGATGTTATTAGTGGCAGCAGGGGTATTTGCACAAGGTTTAAGCACGATTGGCTTTATTAAAGGGCTAATTGACCTTGCTCAATCATTCGGTTCAGGCGCTATAGTGATGATGATCGCACTGGTGGTGATCACGATGTTAGCCGCGATGACAACGGGTTCGGGTAATGCCCCATTCTATGCATTTGTTGAGTTAATTCCTCACTTAGCAAAACAAATGGGGGTCAATCCAGCTTATTTAGTGATCCCAATGCTGCAAGCCTCTAACTTAGGGCGGACATTATCGCCTGTATCAGGGGTTGTCGTGGCTGTGTCTGGTATGGCAAAAATCTCTCCGTTCGAAGTGGTGAAAAGAACGTCAATCCCAGTATTAGTTGGATTGGTTGTGGTCGTGATTGCGACAGAAATATTAGTGCCTGTCTATCTGTAAAACTTCAGTTTTTCAGATAAAAAAAAGGGCTGAACGAATCATTCAGCCCTTTCTCGAATTAAAAATTAAATACTTTATATCTAAAATTTACTCTTTTAATTAATTGCGAAATTATTTATTTACAGAATAATTATGTGGTATTTGTTTTTTTTACGTTATTAACGAGATCTACACCAAAAAGTTGAAAAAAATAGCGTAATTAAATTAGGTACTGTTGCTCATTTAATGCAAAATCTGCACATCTTATTTTAATAACGTTAATGATGAAGAACACAAGATGAGCACAATTGAAAAAGCAGTAGTCGCAGTCGATAAACCTGCCAGTAAGTGGACCTATAAGGATTTTACTTGGGTACTTTCTTTATTTGGAACCGCTGTTGGCGCAGGTGTTCTATTCCTGCCAATTAAAGCTGGTGCAGGGGGGTTTTGGCCATTAGTTGTATTGGCAATAATTGCCACTCCAATGATTTGGCTGGCCCATAAAGGGTTAGCCCGCTTTGTTTTATCTTCAAAAAATCCCAATGCGGATATTACCGATACGGTCGAAGAGCATTTTGGTAAAATAGGCGCAAATATTATTACCTTTGCCTACTTTTTTGCTATTTACCCTATCGTATTGATTTACGGTGTGGGTATCACGAATACGGTTGATTCATTCCTAGTCAATCAATTAGGTATAGATCCACTACCACGATGGTTGCTGTCTGGCGTGCTGATTGCTGCAATGACAGCTGGGGTGGTATTTGGTCGTGACCTTATGTTAAAGCTCACGTCTCTAATGGTTTATCCTTTGGTCTTTATTTTATTAGCTTTGTCATTGTATTTAATTCCTGAATGGAATATGTCAATGCTAGAGGTGGCACCAGACTGGAGTTCAATGCCAGTGGTTGTTTGGATGGCGATCCCCCTTATCGTATTTTCATTTAACCATAGCCCAATCATCAGCCAATTCACGAAAGACCAGCGCCAACAATTCGGCAATAATGCTATTGTGAAAACAGATATGATCACTGGCGGTGCTGCATTAATGCTGACTGGCTTTGTGATGTTTTTCGTTTTCTCTGTGGTGTTATCATTAAGCCCTGCTGAACTTGCTGTTGCGAAAGAACAAAATATCAGTGTGTTATCACATATCGCGAATATCAATCCATCGCCAATCTTGTCCTACTTAGGGCCGATTGTTGCTTTTGCTGCGATTGTATCGAGTTACTTTGGTCACTTCTTAGGGGCTCATGAAGGTTTAGTTGGATTAATCAAGTCTCGTTCTTCTTTCTCTGTAAAGAAAATTGAAATGGCATCCATGTTATTTATTGTGATTACAACGTGGATTGTGACTATTCGTAACCCAAGTATTTTAGGCATGATTGAAACGATGGGGGCGCCAATGATTGCCGCTATTCTGTTTATTCTGCCTGTTGTGTCGATGAATATTGTTCCAGCAATGAAGAAATTTAGCACGTCAAAACTGGCACAAATTTTCACCTTTATTTGTGGGTTAGCATCTATTACTTCGGTTATTTATGGCGCTTTCTTATAGTTATAAATAAAGTTATATAAGACGTAAAGCCACGACCTGTAGGGGTTGTGGCTTTTTTTATATCAATACGAAATAGGTTATAAGGATAGACACTGATATAACTGATTTTTAAGCTGAAGGGTGTGATAATCACCATTGCTGCATCTATCAATGTGAAATAATTTCAAGTTCAATTAGTTGCTCGCTATGGTGTCTTAGGTAATATCTAGAGTTATCACAGCATCATAACAACATAATTATGAACCTCCTCTGGCAATTGCATTTTCCAGTGTGTCGTAACAAGGATAACGAATGAAATTAGAAACATTATCGATTCACGCGGGCTACTCCCCTGATCCTACTACCAAGTCTGTTGCCGTACCGATTTACCAAACGACTTCTTATGCTTTTGATGACACTCAGCACGGCGCTGATCTCTTCGATTTAAAAGTCGCGGGTAATATTTACACGCGAATTATGAACCCAACGAATGATGTTCTAGAGCAACGTGTTGCTGCCCTTGAGGGGGGGGTAGCAGGGTTGGCTGTTGCTTCTGGAATGGCGGCAATTACTTATGCGATCCAAACAGTCGCACAAGCAGGTGACAACATTGTTTCCGTGGCAAAATTATATGGCGGAACATACAATTTACTTGCCCACGCTTTGCCACGCTTAGGAATTGAAACCCGTTTTGCAGAGCACGATGACTTAGCAGCACTTGAAGCGCTTATTGATAACAAGACTCGAGCCGTATTCTGTGAGTCAATTTCAAATCCAGCGGGTTTTATTGTAGATATTGCTGCACTCGCTGAAGTTGCACATCGCTATGGTGTGCCTTTGATTGTCGATAATACCGTAGCGACCCCATATTTATGCCGCCCATTTGAACATGGGGCAGATATCGTGGTTCATTCATTGACTAAGTATATTGGCGGCCATGGTACATCACTGGGTGGAATGGTTATTGATTCAGGTAAATTCCCATGGGCAGAGTACCCAGACCGTTTTTCATTATTGATAGAGCCTGACGTGGCTTATCATGGCGTAAGCTATACTGAACATTTTGGCGCCGCTGCCTTTATTGCGCGTTGCCGTGTTGCCCCACTGCGCGGAACGGGTGCCGCATTGTCACCATTTAATGCGTTTTTAATTCTACAAGGGTTAGAAACTCTCGCGTTAAGAATGGATAGACATACTGAAAATGCACTAAAAGTTGCGAATTACCTCGAAAATCATCCTCAAGTGGAATGGGTGAAATATGCAGGACTACCTAGCAACCCTGAACATGATTTAGCGCAGAAATATATGAACGGCAAGCCTGCCAGTATTATGTCGTTTGGTATTAAAGGTGGGCAAGAAGCAGGAGCTCGCTTTATTGATGCCTTGAAACTGATTGTGCGGTTGGTGAATATTGGTGATGCTAAATCACTAGCTTGCCACCCTGCATCAACGACGCATCGCCAGCTCAATGACGCAGAATTAGCACAAGCTGGGGTTTCCCGAGATATGATTCGTTTATCAATTGGTATAGAACATATCGATGATATTTTAGCCGACCTTGAACAAGCGTTAGTTGCAGCCAAATAGCTTTACTTGGCATGAATAATAACCGGTTATGGCGAATGCTCTGACCGGTTTTTGTTTATAAGTTACTGTATGTTTTTTTGTATTAATGACTAACATTAAGAGTAAGTTAATTTTTATCTTATTTTTAAATACTGAACTATTCTTTAAGTATTCAGTCTTAATCTGCGATTCTTATCTCTTTTATCGACAAAATGTAGTTTCCATTTATTAATTGTTTATATATAGCGGTATTCATACCAATTAACTTTTGACTTGTTTAAATGGGGTTTAATTGTCATAACGATAATAGCTAAATAAAATGAAAGTGCTTTTCAAATGAACTAAATAAAATTATTAAATATCAATAACAAGAATGGTTGAGATGAGATGATTATGGCAAACAATAAAGTTGCCTACCTTAAATGGTGCCTGTTATTTGGTTTTGTCCTAGTAACCTATTTTTTACCATTAAACGGTAGGTTATTGTGGCAACCGGATGAACTGCGGTATGCGGAAATTAGTCGGGAATTGATTATTAGTTATAACTGGAGCGTTCCTGAACTTTTAGATATTCGTTATTTTGAGAAGCCTATTTTTGGTTATTGGGTAGGGGCTATTTTCCAAATGTTATTTGGTGAAAATAACATTTCTGTTCGCCTTGGCGTAGTATTTAGTACATTAGTCAGTGGGCTATTTGTGTATCTCAGTGCCAAAATGGCTTGGAAAAACTCACGTCTCGCTTTCAACGCGGTGTTTATTTATCTTTCAATGTTGATGGTCTTTACCATCGGCACCTACAATATTCTTGACCCCATCGTGACAGCATTTATCACTATGGTGATTTTCTTTTTCCAATGGGGGTTAACGACAAAATACTTCTCTCATAAACTATTCGCCTTCATGATGATGGGAGTAGCCTGTGGGTTAGGCGTATTAACAAAAGGTTTTCTTGTTTTAGTGTTACCTTTGCTGGTGTGTTCAGTAACTGCCATCTACTTTAAGCAATTCAAAGAAGTGTTTGTTTTCTCTTTTGTTTCGCTATTTACTGCCTTTGTCGTGTGCTTACCTTGGGCTTTTGTCATTGCTAGTCGTGAGCCTGATTTCTGGAACTATTTCTTCTGGGTTGAGCATATTCAACGTTTTATGGCGAATAATGCGCAAAATAAATCCCCATTCTGGTTTTATATCCCTATTTTACTTGCCGCGGTATTGCCTTGGCTGGGGTACCTTTTTGGCGCACTACGCCATGCATGGCAGCAAAAAGGGGTACATATTTATTTTCTAATGTGGTTTATTGCGCCATTTGTATTTTTCAGTATCACTAAAGGAAAATTACTGACCTATATTTTGCCTTGTATTGCACCTATTGCTGTTCTTATGGCGGCCTACATTGAAAAAATTCTCACTGAGAAAAAAACACTGCCTATTCGTTTGAATGCATTGATTAACACATTAATTGGTGGCGCTATTGCTGGGGGAATTATTGTTTCTGCTTATTACCCTAAACTGAATGTGTATCAGGCCGATGAAAGTGGAAAATTATGGTTAGCTGCGGGTGCCTTTATTTTTTGGTTATTGGTTGCTTTGGTCTCTTTCAAACAACGGTTTTGGTATTTAGCCGCGGTGTGTACGGTGGCAATTAGCTTAACGGTAGGGCATGTGATCCCATCTCGTATTGCCAGTAATAATACCCCGCAAGAGGTGATTGCGAAATATCATCACCAATTAGCTGATAAATCTGTATTGTTAACCAATAATGTAGGGCTCGGTACCGCATTGGCATGGGTACTTAAACGTAGTGATATTACAATGCTTCACCAAACTGGGGAATTGGGCTACGGGCTCAAATACCCAGATGCCGCTAATCGGTTTTACAGCTTAAAACAGCTACCTGACTTATTGAAAAACTACCATTATAAAGATGTGGCGGTGGTCGTAGAAAGCTCTCAGCGTGAATTGTTGGATGCATTACCCGGCAACCCAATTATTATTCGGGAAGGTAATCTTGTTTTAGCTTTTTACGAAGGCCAATAGAGTTCTTTGTCATGTTGTTTGATAATAGCCGCCAAACCTAAATAATTTGGCGGCTATTTACATTAGCGGGTAGGCTTACCTAAGATATTCGGGGGCGAGGTGGAATGGGATTTTTCCAGGCCAGCAGGGAGACCATGATAAATTAATAGCATTGCCATGCTATTGCTCATCGCATTCACTTCCACTTCGTTGACTGTACGGTTGTTACGTTGATGACGGCTAGCTAACGTATTTCTCATTGGGACGTCTCCTCAGTTTCTTTGATTAGGCGATTCGCTTCGGCAAGCTCATAGCGCCTTGGTGTAAGTGCGGTTGCACTGTGATTACGGGCTAATAAGGTATACATGGTTGGTAAAACAAACAGGGTAAATAATGTACCAACTAACATACCGGTGACGATCACTAAACCTAAACCAAAGCGGCTATTGGCGCCGGCTCCAGTGGCGAATAGCAGCGGAACTAAACCAATCACCATTGCCGCAGTTGTCATTAATATTGGGCGTAAACGAATCTGTGCTGCTTTGAGAATGGCATGCCGTCTATCTAGCCCTTCATTGGCTTGTAATTCATTGGCAAACTCAACCATCAATATTCCGTGTTTACTGATTAAACCAATCAATGTGACTAAGCCGATTTGGGTGTAAATATTCAATGTCGCATAGCCAAGTGCTAATGGAATTAACGCACCACAAATTGAAAGTGGAACAGTAATCAAGATAATCAATGGGTCGACTAAACTTTCATATTGTGCCGCTAAGACTAAGTAAATAATGATGAGCGCCGCCATAAAGGCAAAGGCGAGGGTGTTTCCTTCTTGTTTATATTGGCGCGAATCGGATTGCCAGTCATGGCTAAAACCGGCAGGTAGCTCATTGGCAATATTATCTAAGTAGGCAACAGCTTGGCCTAATGTGACCCCAGGGGCGGGTATTGCTTGGAAAATTGCTGCATTCTGCTGATTAAATTGCGTGAGTTTATTCGGTTCAACTTGGGTATTGATATCGACCACCGTTGACAGTGGGATCATCGTCCCCGCTTCCGATTTCACATAATGGCGTGAAAGGGCTTCCGGTGTTAAGCGTTGGCTACGAATACTTTGAGGGATCACATCATAGGAGCGGCCATCCATCCCAAAGCGGTTAATATAGTTTTCTCCCACTAATAAGGTCAGTGATTCGCCGATATCTTGCATGCGAATGCCTAAGCTATTTGCTTTTGAACGGTTAATACGGACTTCTACTACAGGATTGTTATAGTCAAGGTCACTATCTACCACCATAAATAGGCCGCTTTCACGTGCTTGCTGCTTGATCTCTTCCATGGTTTTATAGAGTACGGAATAATCCTGCGGGCTTCTGAGAACCATTTGGATTGGTAAGCCCCCCGTTGAACCCGGTAAAGCGGGTAATTGGAAAACGAAAATACTGTTCCCCTCAACATCACCGACACGCCCTTGTAAGTCCCCTTGGATCTCAGATGCAGCGCGATCACGCTGTTCCCATGACGTTAAGTTAGTTCCCCCAAAGCTGGCGGAAGGGCCATCGGTCCCGTTAATAATCCAAGTACTTTCTGTTTCCGGTAATTCCATGAAAACATCATGTAACTTACGCGAAAAGCGTTCTACATACTCGAGGTTAGCGTGTTGAGGAGATTTGATTGCCGTTAATACGCTGGATTGGTCTTCCACAGGGGCCAATTCACGAGGGGCAGATTGATAAAGCAGTGGTAAGCTAATGAAGACACTAATGGCAATAACACCTGTTAACCAACGGTTTTTCAAAGAGAAATTCAATACAATGGTATAGTAATGGGCTAAGGTAGAAAAGAAGGTTTCTGCCATACGCGCCATACGCCCTTCATTCTGTTTTGAGTTCAACATAAAAGAGCTCATCACAGGGGAAAGGGTTAACGCCACAATACCGGAAACAATTACTGCACCGGCCAAGGTGAGTGCGAATTCTTTAAATAAAGCCCCTGTTAAACCCGACATGAGCCCGATTGGTGCATAAACTGCTGCCAAGGTGATTGTCATTGCGATAACTGGCCCTGCTACTTCACGAGCTCCAATTAAAGCCGCTAAAACCGGTGATTTCCCTTCTTCAATATGGCGATGGACGTTTTCGACGACCACGATAGCGTCATCGACAACCAGACCAATCGCTAATACCATGGCCAGTAACGTTAGTAAGTTAATACTAAAGCCAAATGCCATCATTAGTGCGGCTGCACCTAACATTGATAGTGGAATAGCTAAGATTGGGATGATTACGCTGCGAATTGACCCTAAACAGAGGTAAATAACAACAATAACAATCAAGAGAGCTTCAATTAATGTGCTAATAACTTGGTCAATAGACGCTTTAATAAAGCGCGAAGTTTCAAATGCCATTTCCACTTTGACACCGGGTGGCAATGTTTTGGTGATGTCTGTCATTAATTGATTCATGCCATCAACGATTACCAGTGGGTTACCCGTTGGGGTGGCAAACAACCCAAGATAAATCGCAGGCTCACCATTCATTAAACCACTGGTTTCTGTGGAAGCAGCGCCTAATTCGATGGTTCCCACATCTTTTAAACGTACTAATCCATTACCGTCGTTGCGGATCACTAAATCACGAAACTCATCGACATTCGTGAGGTCGGTATTAACATAAACATTGGAAATTACGAACTCACCTTTGACTTTGCCGGGAGCCGCTTGGTAGTTGTTTTGGCGAACCGCTTGCGCAACATCGGCCGCGGTTAGGCCTCGACCTGCTAATTTATCGGCATCAAGCCATAAACGCATCGCCAACTGTTGCCCTCCAAAGACTTGAACTTTGGCGACACCGTCAATTGAGGAATACATTGGCTCAATGACGCGAGAAATGTAATCTGTTAGGGCTGGAATGGATAGATTGGTACTGGAAAAACCGATATAAGCAACCGCAGTGGATTCCCCAGAGGAAAGCTCAATCACAGGGTCATAAGCTTCTTTAGGTAATTTATAACGAACTTGGTTCACCTTCGCCATTACTTGCGCAAGGGCTTGAGTGGAGTCTCGGTTAAGTTCCATTCGTACGGTGACAAGGCTGCTTCCTTGCACAGAAGAAGAAGACAAATAGTCGACGCCTTCTACAGAGGAAACGGCTTGGGCAATGGGTTGCGTCACAAAGCCTTGCATCAATTTAGCCGATGCACCAGGGTATTGCGTAGTAATGGTGATCGTCGAGCTTTCAAGCTGTGGATATTGGCGGATAGGCAACTTACTCAGTGCAAATAAACCAATTAATACAATCAACGCACTGACCACGAGAGCCAGAACCGGTCGGCGAACAAAAATATCAGTAAATTTCATTGCGCCTTCCTTATGAACCTTGAGCTGTGTTAGCGACAGATTCAGACAATGTATCTTGGGCAACTGGAGTGATAGCGGAGCCGTCGTTTAAGCGTAATTGCCCAGAAGTGACGACTTTATCGTTAGCACTTAAGCCGTGCTCTATTTCAATTTTGCCATCCCAACGTTGCCCCGTTTTTACGGACACTCGCTTAACAGTCATCGCATCCCCTTCACCTTGCGTAATAAACACAGTATCGCCATAGGCGGTATAAGTGACTGCGGTTTCTGGGATCGTAATGACCTCATTACTGGCTTGGCGTACCACATTCACGTTGGCGTACATCCCTGCTTTTAAGGTGCCATCACTATTTTCCAGTGTGGCTTGCAGGGCGATAGTGCGTGATTTACCAATGAGTGGATCAATGGCAGTAATACGAGCTGGAAATGTTTTATTGGGATAAGCATCAACCGTAATATCAACAATTTGCCCTTGATGCAGTTCCGGTGAGGCCTGTTCATCTAAAGAGAAATTGAGCTTTAAGGTTTGGGTATCCACCAAGCTGGCAATAGCTTCGCCGGGGTTTAAATATTGACCTTCATGGACTTGGCGAATACCTATCGTTCCGTCGAATGGCGCTCGGATCGTTTTTTGTGCAATTAATGCTTGGGTTTGACGGATTAGGCCTTGGGCAATATCACGTTCAGCACGTGTGCTATCCACTTGAGCCTCTGCCACTAAATGTTGCGCAGATAATGAACGGGTTCTTTCGTATAAGCGAGCCGCATTTCGCAACTGTGCTTGGTAACGTGATAAATCCGCTTGTTCAACGGCATCATTGAGCTGCACTAATAATTGGCCTTTTTTGACTTGTTGGCCAGATTCAAATGCAATTTTCGTAATACGGCCATTGGTTTCTGCCGCGACTAACACTTGGCTGCCAGCTTCTAACTCACCCACGCCGTAAAAGGTGCGAGGCGCGGTATCTAAGCTAACAGGAGCCAATGCCACTTTTACGGGTGGATATTGGTAAGCTGCTTGTTCGTCTTCCTCATTTTGGGCATAGGTCGAATAAATCGCGCTACCCGCCCCAACAGCGATTAAAACGGAACAAAGTGTCATT
Source organism: Providencia sp. PROV141 (assembly GCF_028481645.1). Taxonomy (NCBI): domain Bacteria; kingdom Pseudomonadati; phylum Pseudomonadota; class Gammaproteobacteria; order Enterobacterales; family Morganellaceae; genus Providencia; species Providencia sp. PROV141. The sequence continues at coordinate 28,164 of NZ_JAMPPR010000024.1, forward strand.
ATTGTTTTTTTATTCATTAAATTTTCCTTCTATTTCTGCGCTTTTAACGCGAAATAAAGACCTCGAAAATGCCCTGCAATGGCGATAGCAATTAAGCCCCCAATAACAGCGATATGTTCAATTGCCCAAAACATCGCGATTTGAGCCTGTTCTCCCGTGTAGCTCCAAAAGGTGTGGACAACCACAATTGTGAGGAACAAAAACACGGCTAGCGCCCCAGTTCCAAGCCATAAAAGACGATTAAATAGCACAAGAGCAGAGCCAACTAACATGACAGCGGCAGAAGCAATGTTGAAAAACCAATCTGGGTGCAGACCTGCGGCGCGCATTTCGGCCAGACTATTTTCATAATCAAAAACTTTGGCTAAACCAGATGAAATAAATAAAACCAAGATGAGTAAGCGAGCAATAATCCATAAGCTATTGCTTTCTAACATTTTGGTAATCACCGATGGCATAAACCTATCCCCTTTTAAAAAGTAACCTCAATTGACAAACTAGCAGGGTGGCACTATAAAACCTTAAGTTAAGTTGAGGTCAAGCAAAGGTGAGATAAAATGGCGGACAAAGACACAAAAACGATAAAACCTCAGAAAAGCGAGGGGAAAAAAATTGATTTTACGCGGGCACTAACGGTGGGCGAAGTGGCAAAACGCTCAGGAGTACCTGTTTCTACAGTCCATTTTTATGAATCAAAGGGACTCATTCAAAGTACTCGAACTCAAGGGAATCAGCGACGATTTCACTCTGTTGTACTGCGTTATATTGCCATTATTAAAGTCGCGCAAAGTACAGGGATCCCATTACATGAAATTCAAGATGCACTAGGGCGTTTTCCTGCAAATAGTGCGCTGACTTCAGAACAATGGCAGGAGATGTCGACACAATGGCGTAAATCTTTAGATAAGCGTATTCGGCAATTGACGCGTTTACGTAATGAATTGGATAACTGTATTGGTTGCGGTTGCTTATCATTAAGTGATTGTCCATTGCGTAACCCTGATGATGTGCTTGGCCGGAAAGGCCCCGGCGCCCGTATTTTAGAACGTCCATAAGCAGTTTCATTAATTTCTGCGATTAGCCATACTTTTCATTATTTGGATAGCCACTGCCAAAAGTGGCTATTTACCTAGTTATATCATTACCTTACTATTTAAATTACCGCACAGAATGGATATTTTTTGCGCCCTTCGGCTACCGCTTTTCAGCATATTTGCGTAACTATTCGTCATGTTAATTTTTTGTAAACTCATTGTAATTGAATGGGGAGAGAAAGAGGGTGCCTAAGATGAAAGGTTTGAATAATAAAATTGCCATTGTTACCGGTGGGGCGACCAAAATTGGTGCAACCGTCGCGAAAGTATTGAGTGATTACGGTGTAAAAGTCACGATTTTTGATATTGATTCTGTGAATGGTGAAAAGGTGGCTCAAAGTGAGCCCAATATTGATTTTCTCTCTGTCGATATCACTGACGATCAACAGCTTAAACAAGGCATTGACCGTGTTGCACAAAAATATGGGCAACTCGATTTTTTAGTTAATCTGGCTGCCACTTATCTCGATGAAGGCCAGTTATCCTCAAGGCAGGATTGGCTCACTGCATTGAACATAAATGTGGTAAGTGCGGTGATGGCCGCACAGTTTGCAAAAGTACACTTTGTAAAATCGGGCAAAGGTGCCATCGTCAATTTCACCAGTATTTCCTCTTCTGTCGCGCAAACAGGCCGCTGGCTCTACCCCGCATCTAAAGCCACCATGTTGGAGGTAACTCGCAGCCAAGCAATGGATTATGCGGGTGAGGGTATTCGTGTCAATTCGGTATCTCCTGGCTGGACTTGGTCTCGAGTAATGGATGAAATCACTGGAGGTGACCGCCAAAAAACTGACCGTGTCGCTGCTGACTACCATTTATTAAAACGCGTTGGTGACCCAGAAGAAGTCGCTCAGGTTGTCGCGTTCCTACTTTCTGACTTGGCCAGTTTTGTTACTGGTGCTGATTATGCTGTTGATGGCGGTTACTCCGCTATGGGGCCTGAACAAGCTAAGCCCGCAATCCCTCGTCTTGCACAGTAAGACACCATTCTCACTATTTTTCAAAGGAAAATACTATGCGCCGTATCGCTATTGTAGGTGGTGGTCAAGCGGGTATGCCATTGGCTTTAGGTCTACTTGATAAAGGCTATGAAGTCACGGTTGCCACCAACCGCACACCAGATGATGTTAAAAATGGCCGCGTGATGTCGAGTCAGTGCATGTTCGATATTTCACTGCAATTTGAGCGTGATTTAGGGATCAATTTTTGGGAAGAAAAGTGTCCGCCAGTTGAAGGCATTGGTTTTACTGTTCCTCATCCCGAAAAAGCAGGGGAAAAAGTGATTTCTTGGCGCTCGCGTCTCGATAATTACGCCCAAGCTGTCGACCAACGTATCAAAATGCCTTACTGGATGGAATTATTCGCTGCTCGTGGGGGGAATTTACGCATTGAAGATGTTGGTATCGCAGAACTGGAACGCTTAGCGCAAACGCACGACTTAGTCGTGTTGGCTGGCGGGAAAGGGGAAATTGTGAAATTGCTTGAGCGCGATACGACCCGCTCACCTTATGACAAGCCACAACGTGCCTTAGCACTGACTTACGTGCATGGCATGTTACCAACCCCAGAATTTTCACAAGTGTCTTTCAATTTGATCCCTGGTGTAGGGGAGTATTTCGTCTTCCCATCACTGACGAATAGCGGTGATTGCCACATTATGGTGTTTGAGGGGATCCCCGGTGGGCCGATGGATCAATGGAATGAAGCGCGTACTCCACAGGAACATTTGGCTTACAGTAAAAAAATTCTCAATACCTATTTACCTTGGGAAGCTGAACGTTGTCACAACGTTGAACTAACAGATGATAATGGCATCTTAGCAGGAAGATTTGCACCAACAGTGCGAAAACCGGTGTTAACTTTGCCATCAGGTAACATTGTGTTTGGTTTAGGAGATGCACTAGTCACCAATGATCCACTGACTGGCCAAGGATCAAATAACGCGACCAAAGCCTGCAAAGTTTACTATGACGCAATCTTAGCCCGTGGTGACAAGCCCTACACTGCCGAGTGGATGAATGACACATTTGAGCAGTTCTGGAAATATGGTCGCCATGTTGTGGAATGGACCAATTCTTTACTCGCTCCACCTGAGCCGCATATTTTACATCTATTGGGTGCAGCCCAGCAGCTGCCATCCCTCGCACACACCATCGCGAATGCCTTTAATTATCCACCAATATTATTCCCTTGGTGGAAAGATGGAGCTGCCTGTGAGGCTTATATTCAATCACAAATGATTGAAGAAGCCAGAGCTTAATGGGGGAGATATCAATATGTCTATGGTTGCAGAGGATATAGCCATGTGTGATAGCGAATGGGGCCAAACTGAGTTTGAATCAAAAATATTGCGCAACCTGCTGGGATGCTACCCAACAGGCGTGGCGATTGTGACCACTCGAACTGCAGATGGGCGTGATGTTGGGTTGACTATCAACTCATTTGCTTCGTTATCACTTGATCCACCTTTAGTGCTATGGAGCTTAGTAAATCACTCACCCAATTTAGCGGTCTTTCGTGATTGTTCTCACTTTACTATCAATATTTTAGGGCATGGTCACCAAGAGCTTGCGATGCGTTTTGCGAACCCGCGCATTGAAAACAAATTTGCAGATGTGTCGATTCACCTGACACCAGAAGGTGTTCCTGCCTTGCATGGCGCTATTGCCACATTGGTGTGCGAAAACCATAAGCAAGACACGATTGGTGACCATTTATTGATGGTGGGGCATGTTCGCCGTATCGGTAGTCAAACGGGTAAGCCGTTAGTGTTCCATGGCGGTAGCTTTACTGCCCTACATGAAGCGCCTTGAGCGCGGGAGAGACTATGAACCAGCAAACATTAATGGCATTTGCTACACAATTGCAGCAAGGAAATATTCAAGTTATTGACCTGACACAAACCTTGTCTCCATCATTTCCTGCACTGCAACTGCCAGAACAATTTGGACAAGTATGGTCATTTAGCATGGAACAAATTTCTCGCTACGATGATAACGGCCCAGCATGGTATTGGAATAATTTTAGCTGTGGAGAACATACTGGCACGCATTTTGATGCGCCAATTCATTGGATTAGTGGTAAAGACCAAGTCAATAACACCGTTGATACTATTCCTGTGGAAAATTTTGTAGCACCAGCGGTCGTGGTGGATGCCAGTAAAGAAGTCGCTCAAAACTCAGATTGGGTGTTAACTGTGGAGTTTTTACAAAAGTGGGAAGAAACACATGGCAAAATACCTAAAGGGGCTTGGGTGCTTTTTAGAACGGATTGGTCGAAAAAGGCGAATGACCCAGCTGCTTATGTAAGTATGCGAGAAGATGGTGCACACACTCCAGGGCCATCTCAAGAAGCGGTAGAGTGGTTAATTCATCAGCGTGATGTCAAAGGGTTTGGTGTTGAAACCATTAATACAGATGCGGGTCAATCATACAGTTGGCCAGTACCTTATCCCTGTCACACTTTAATGCATGGCAATAATAAATATGGTCTGCAATGCTTGACGAATCTCGACAAACTGCCTGCAACAGGCATCGTGATAGTTGCTGCGCCACTTAAAATTGAAGGGGGTTCAGGTAGCCCGCTACGTGTACTCGCACTTGTGGGGTGAGGTATGACGACAAATTCGACCCCTCAAGTGATTATCGTGGGCAGTGGACTGAACTCATTGATGTGTGCCGCCTTGTTGGCGGTACGTGGAAAGTCCGTCTTGGTTCTTGAGCGAAATGACCGCTTAGGGGGCTGTATCCGCACTGAAAATTTATTTGAGGGCTATACCCACGACCTACTTTCTTGCTGGTACTCCTTATTTGTTGGCAGCCCAGGATACCAAGAATTAGAACCCTATTTAAAACAGTATGGATTAGAGTTTGCTCAGTGTGATTATTCAACGGGTTTAGTGCAACCGGATGGCCAGTCGATAGCACTGAAGCGGGATATCGGCCAAGCGGCGAAACAACTTGACCAATTGGCTCCCGGGGACGGCTTAGCATTTCGTAATATGGCTGAACAACTGTTTACGCAAGACGCAGCACTGACGTTTGGCCTATTAGGGCAAAATCCCTACAGTGCTAACATGTTGAAATTATTATTTTCAGAATGGCGAAAACGTGGGGTTGATGGCTTGCTTGATTTTGCAAAAGCGGGAATAGAAAGCTTTCGCCGTTGGTCAGAACGTGAATTACAACATGATTTTAGTCGAGCTTTGATGGCACCGTGGGTATTGCATACTGGACTGGGGCCAGACGAAGCCAGCTCTGCATTAATTGGAAAATTAACCTTTGCAGCTGTGGTCGCAGGGGGAATGCCTGTAGTGAAAGGCGGTAGTGCTCGCATTGTGGAGTCTTTTGCGCAGGTTATTGAAGCACACGGTGGTCAACTAAAAACGGGTATGCATGTTGAAAAAATTATCACTGTCGGCGAGGGAAAAAACCAACGAGCTACAGGAGTGAAAGTGAATGGGCAAATCGTCACTGCGTCTGAAAGTGTGGTTTGTAACGTCACCCCAACGCAGTTATATGGCTCATTGCTCGATAACGTTTCCTCTCAAGTAAGACAAAAAGCTAGAGGCTACCGCTATGGACGGGCGGGGATGCAAATTCATTTTGCTTTAAGCGCACCTCCTCCGTGGTGTAACCCTGAATTGCTAAATGTACCACTGGTCCATTTCACCGAAAGCATGGAACAAGTGTGTTTGTCGGTAACGCAGGCAAACAATGGCTACTTACCGGATAAACCGACATTTGGTATTGGCCAGCCCACCACGCTTGATCCCAGTCGAGCTCCTGACGGAGGGTGGATCTTATGGATCCAAATGCAGGAGCTTCCCCGAGTTTTAAAAGGGGATTCTGCTGGTGAAATTTCAATACCAGATGATGGGTGTTGGAATGAGCAAGTGCGAGAAGCTGTTGCTGACCGAATTCAGCAACGTTTGGAACTTGTTATGCCCGGCTTTTCTTCGCTTATTGTTGGCCGCAAAGCCATTTCTCCGGCAGATTTGGAAAACTATAACTGTAACCTTGTCGGCGGAGATCCTTATTCAGGGACATGTTCTCCCGATCAATTCTTCTGGTTGCGACCTTTTTCTGCGACGGGCCAAACAAAGACACATCAAACCGCAGTCAAAAATCTTTTTCATATCGGTGCTTCAACACATCCTGGTCCCGGTCTTGGTGGTGGCTCAGGTTACCTTGTTGCCCAAAAATTGGCAGTCAAACGCAGGACATAATAAATCCGCAAGGGATTTGCGACATAACAGGCAAAGCACACACAGTAAAACAATCCACTATGGCAGGAAACATGATGAAAAAAACAATAATCGGTAAGCTTGTAGCAGGTTCTTGTCTCTGCGTACTATCGTTTGGTACGATTGCCACCGAAGGCGGCGGTTTAGGGGTATACCCTGATGGGCTAGAAAACTTTATGTCAGGTGCATTGCCGCCGCAAGGGGTTCATGTACTGATGTATGGTGGAAATGCGCATTACGACAGTATTCGCGATAATAAAGGGGATAAAATCCCAGTTCCGGGGTTTAGCGTTAATGTGAACGTATTAGCGCCTCGACTGATTTGGGTGACAGACCAAAAAGTCTTTGGTGGTGACCTCGCTTTTCATACGATAGTGCCATTATTAGATGTCACTGCGAAAGCCGCTGGTAAGAAAGATACCAGTCGCGGCCTTGGTGATATTACATTTGGTCCTGCATTAGGGTTTCACCCTTCAGCCGATTTACACTATGTGTTTGGGTTAGATGCATATGCGCCTACGGGTAAATACAGCAAAACGGATCCCTCAAGCTTAGGTAAGAATTACTGGGCACTGCAGCCAGTATGGGCAATTAGCTATATTCCCCCAGTTGGTGTTAATGCTGACTTGAAAATGATGTATGACTTTAACTTTCGTAATAACGAGACTAAAACACGCTCAGGCCAAGCTTTTCATGCGGATTACGCCCTAGGTTGGGGGTTTGGTAATGGTTGGGTGGCAGGAATTGGGGGCTATGCATTTTGGCAAACGACAGATGACAGTGGGCCAAATTCAGCACAAGGGAAAGCTCGAGCTTATTCCATTGGCCCTTCAATTCGCTATGCAAACCCGCAAGGATGGTTATTTACTGCTAAATGGGAAAAGGATTTTGAAGTCAGAAACCGACCGGAAGGCTCCCAAATTTATTTGAAAGCATCGATACCTTTTTAAAACATATTTGCATATTAAAAACCCCATATTGCCTTTACATAACAATATGGGGCTATTTGTAAGAAAGATATTGTTGAGAATTTAGGCTTTTTTCATGCTTTGGCTTGGGGTCTCACCATAACGTTGTTTATATTCCGCGCTGAAACGCCCCATATGAGCAAAACCCCAACGTAAAGCGACCCCTGTGACGCTTGTGGCTTCTCCTGAAAGGAGTTCTGCTCGAACACGTTCCATTCTTAAATCGCGCAAATATTGCATGGGGCTGATATCTAAAAACTCTTTAAAACCAGCATATAAGCTACGTAAGCTGACCCCTGCGATGTGTGCAAGCTGCTCAACGGTGATTGGCTCATGGGCATGCGCTTCTAAATATTCTTGTACTCGACGTACGTGCCGGGGGCGGATTGTTGCTCTTCGCATGCCTGAATCTTCGGTATAATTATGGCCTTGGGTTGAAAGAAGTGTGACAGAAACTAATTGTTCGACCTGTGTTGTGATCAGTTTATGTTGCAAAAGATCGGGTGTACGGGTTGCACATTCAATGAGGTAATTCATTAAAGTACGCCACGCAATGCAGGACTGCCAAGCAAATCCTAATTCAAAGACTAGGGGCTTATCGAGAATATGTCCCAGCTGACCCACTAGCGATCTTTCAAGTAAAGACCGTGAAATACGTAACATGAATTGATCGTTATCGCTATTCCAACGCATTGTTGTTGATTCTTCGGGGCTGAGGAGTGACGCCATTTGCGGTGTTGATTCAATACATTTTCCGCCACTTTCGATGATTGCTGTACCTGATAGAGGCATTTGCACTAGAAAAAAATCTTGTAATTGCCCCGGTGCAATAGAAACGTCTGCACCATAGCGCAAGCGACTAAGAGAAATGTCCCCCATTGGGATGTAGTGCATACGAGCGTCAAGACGTTGATGCGGATTAAGTAAGTTAAATTGATGTGGCTTCATGACTCGGCCAACCATCGATTTAATCTCTTCAGGATCTGCTGAGGTAAATAATAAACGCTCTGAAGAACAGAGTTGGTTTTCAATCTGAGGTGCAGATGAATGGGACCATGAGTTGCTCAACATCGGAGGTACCTCCAAAATGATTTGCCAACCCTACTTTATAGAATAACCAAAAGTGGGTCTGACTAATATTGCTTATTATATGTTTTTCTCAATGAATTCAATTAATTATTATATTTTTGATGGCTTATTACCTGAGGAAGGAATGACTTCTATTTAAGTCAAATGGATTCCCTCTACTTTTGTTAACATTTTATTAATTATTTCGTAACTAACTGTGAGTTGAACATAACATAAACATATTTTCTTACCTAGATAAAAACATGCAGAAACTATCCGAAAACTGCAAGAAAATAGAAACTATGTGATTATTGTGATATCGATAACAATATAAAAAATAAAGTTATTTTTATTTTTCAATAGCAAAATATACATGATTTTTCATGTTGTATTCTATATTTACCCATCTACTTCTTATTTGATTAGATTAATATTCTAAGTAATTTATTTATGGTGATTTATTTTCCTGATTCATTTGTTTTTGTGAGATCTATTTCCTTTTGATTCATACTTTTCAGTATTTTTTATTTATTTTTATTGGGTTATTTTTGTTAAGTTATTTAGAAAGAAAACGAATTTTCTGGTTGTTTTAATTCACTATTTGTCCCCTGTCTGCAAGCCTTATCCACTCTCTGCATAAATCTAATTTACATGATTAATCATGGATTGACCTTTAATTAACAAAAGATATACAAATAAGAAACACAAAAAAGATAAAAACGTTCTGATGTTGATTGGTGAGGTTAAAATGGCTGAGCGATCGTTTGTACAAGAAGTTCAAAAATTACGGCAGGGGCAAGGTGAAACCTTTAGCGGAGAAGGGATCCTTGCTGTCACAAAAGCGTTATTAGAGTCAGGCGTATCTTATGTTGCTGGATACCAAGGTGCTCCCATCTCCCATTTGATGGATGTGCTTGCTGATGCGCAAGATATTTTATCCGAATATGGTATTCGTTTTGAAAATAGCGCAAGCGAAGCAACTGCAGCGGCAACTTTGGCAGCCTCTGTAAATTATCCACTGCGTGGCGCCGTGACGTTTAAAGCCACTGTAGGAACCAATGTCGCGTCTGATGCCTTAGCTAACTTAGCGTCTGGTGGGGTGTTAGGGGGGGCTTTAATTATTGTTGGTGAAGACTATGGTGAAGGTTCTTCTATTATGCAAGAGCGTAGCCATGCTTTTGCGATGAAATCGCAGATGTGGCTGCTTGACCCTCGTCCCAACTTGCCGTCCATCGTTCAAGCAGTGAAAGATGGCTTTGAGCTCTCTGAAGCCAGTAATACACCTGTTATGTTACAAATGCGTATTCGTTCTTGTCATGTTCATGGGCAATTTGTTTGTGCGGATAACCAACATCCAAAATTTACCGTCAAGGATGCACTCGAGAACCCAACCCGAGATGTCAGTCGCATTGTATTACCTCCCGCTAGTTTCTTACATGAAAAAGAAAAAATAGAAGCTCGCTGGCCCGCAGCAGTTAAATTTATTCAACAACATGAGTTAAATGAGTTTTTTTCCGAGGACTCGGATGATGTTGGAATTGCACTACAAGGCGGTTGTTACAACACATTGATCCGCGCATTAAATCAGCTTGGATTAGCCGATGTATTTGGTAATAGCCAAATTCCCTTATATGTGATGAATGTAGCTTATCCATTGATTGATGATGAATTTGAACGTTTTTGTCGCCATAAAAAAGCGATTTTAATCTTGGAAGAGGGGCAGCCAAATTTTGTCGAGCAAAATGTGGCGAATATTTTACGTCAACGCAAGATTGATATTGCTCTCCATGGTAAGGATATGTTGCCAATGGCGGGAGAATATAATACTGCGACAGTACTTGCGGGCTTACGCTCATTCTTTGAATGTTATGGAAAGATAGCGCCACAAGTTAAAGCGGCTGCAAAACAAATTCGTATCCCAACGATTAATATTGCCACTCAACAGCCTGATGAATCCTTACCTGAGTACGTCAATGCGGCAGAGCCGACATTAGAAGAATCTGTCCATGCTCGCCCACCAGGGTTTTGCACAGGTTGCCCTGAAAGACCTATTTTCACTGCGATGAAATTAGTGGAGCGTGAATTAGGCGAACACCATGTCAGTGCCGATATCGGCTGTCATCTATTTTCTATCTTACCGCCATTTAATTTAGGTAACACCACCATGGGATATGGGTTAGGTGGCGCAGGTGCTGCGGCCTTGAATGCAAAAGCAGGGAAGCGTGCAATTTCAGTGATGGGTGATGGCGGCTTTTGGCATAACGGTTTAACCAGTGGTATTGCCAACAGTGTTTTTAATCGTAGTGATAATTTAACAATTGTTATTGATAACAACTATACGTCTGCAACGGGAGGGCAAGATATTCTCTCGTCGACAGCGCTGAACCCAACTCGCAGCACCGGCCATGAAATTGAAAAAGCAGTAAAAGGGGTTGGGGTCAATTGGGTGAAAACCATTAAACACACCTATGACTTAAAAGCCATGACCAATACGCTACGTGAAGCCCTAACAACCGATGAGCAAGGTCCAAAAGTTCTGATTGCACAAAGCGAATGCATGTTAAACAAACAACGCCGCGAAAAGAAAAAAGTACGCAGTGATGTTGCTGCCGGTAAACGGGTGGTACGTGAGCGTTTCGGGGTCGATCCTGACACCTGCACGGGAGACCACTCTTGTATTCGTTTGTCTGGTTGTCCGTCTTTATCCATTAAACCAAGTCAAGACCCACTAAGAACAGACCCAGTTGCAACAGTGATGGATAGCTGTGTCGGCTGTGGGTTATGTGGCGAAGTCTCTCACGCTGCTGTTTTGTGCCCTTCTTTCTTTAAGGCTCAAATTATTACTAACCCGAATAGTTGGGACAAATTACGTCACCGTGTTCGTAGTTGGTTTATTGGTTATTTACAGCGTCGTGATGCACGTCGACGTGAACAATTTAGTTTTTAAGGGGGATGCATGAATTCGTTATCAACTGCATTACCATCGACAAAAGTTGCATTACAGCCGATTAAAATTGCCATTCTAGCCATGGGTGGTGAAGGTGGTGGGGTGCTTGCTGACTGGGTTGTTAACCTAGGTGAAGAAAACGGCTATTTTGCCCAAACAACTTCAGTTCCTGGTGTGGCACAGCGCACAGGGGCAACAATTTATTATGTAGAACTCTTCCCTGGGGCTGACAACCCTCAAACACCTTCACCTGTGTTAGCTCTGATGCCCATGCCTGGTGATGTAGATGTTGTATTGGCTTCTGAGTTAATGGAAGCGGGCAGAGCGGTACAGCGTGGTTTTGTTACCCCAGAGCGGACAACATTAATTAGCTCGACACATCGGGTTTACTCCATTGCTGAAAAATCAGCCATGGGTGATGGGCGAGTCGATAGCCAAGCACTGGTTCGTCATGCTGCGGCATCCGCACGCCAGTTTATTCATTTTGATATGGCGCAAGCGGCACAAGAAAGTGGCAGTGTGATTAGCGCTGTTTTATTTGGTGCATTGTTTGGCTCCGGTGTTTTGCCATTTAGCCGTGCACAATTCGAAGAAACGATTGTCCGCGGTGGTGTTGGTGTAAAGCCAAGTTTGCGAGCTTTTACATTAGGAGCCGAAAAAGCCGCGAAACCTGAAGATGCGTACCAATCTGAATCAACAAAAAGCATCGTATATTCACCAAAAAATAAACAAGTATCGCAGCTATTAGCGCGTATCCAACACGAATTTTCTCCTCATGCGCAGTATCTCGTCACTGAAGGGGTTCGCCGACTTATTGATTACCAAGATCCTGCATATGCCTCTTTGTATTTAGAACGCCTCAATAACCTCTTTGCGCAAGAGGGTGGACAAGATGAACGTTTGCAACGAGCACTTGCACGCCACTTAGCACTGTGGATGTCCTATGAAGACACCATTCGAGTTGCTGACCTTAAAATTCGTGATAGCCGCTTTGCTCGCGTTCGTAATGAAGTACAGGCAAAAGATAGCCAATTATTGGATATCAATGAATTTATGCATCCAAGAATTGAAGAGATTTGCGAAACGCTTCCCAAAAATTTGGGGCGCTGGTTAATGCGCCCACATTGGTTACACAAAGCGCTTCGCAAAATGACCGAAAAAGGGCGCACTATCACTACCAGTTCTTTATTTGGTTTTTTACAGTTGTATGTATTAGCGGCATGGCGAAAAGGCCGGCGTTCGACATTACGCTATCAACTAGAAACGCAACGTATTGAAAAATGGCTCGCCACTGTGATTGAAGCAGCGAAAGCTAACCCTGCTCTAGCAACAGAAATTACTCAGTGCCAACGGGTTGTTAAGGGCTATAGCGACACTCATGCAAGAGGATTGCGTAATTTCCAAATATTAATGGATATCGTTGTGCAGCAAGGAAGCAAATTAACACCCATTAATTTACGGGAGTTACGCGAGGCTGCGTTAGCTGATGAACACGGTAAAGAGTTAGAAAAATGCCGTCAACGTTTAGCAATGAATTAAGGACAACATCATGAGTTTACTGACATTTACTAAGCCACACAAAATCCACTTTTCGGAGTGTGACCCCGCTGGAATCGTGTTCTATCCCCAGTATTTCGTGATGTTTAATAATTTACTTGAACGTTGGGTTGATGAATTAGTTCCTCAAGGTTTTGCTGGTTACATCATGGAGCAACGCTTTGGATTGCCGACGGTACACCTAGAAGCAGAGTTCAAAGCCATTAGTAAAATGGGGGATAACGTGATGCTAGAACTGCATGTCCAACGTATTGGCCGCAAGTCTCTGACGTTACATCAACGCTGTGTTGGTATTGATAACGTATTGCGTATGCAAGTGACGCAAACCTATGTCACAACATCATTAGAAACGCATCAAGCAATCCCCATTCCCGATGCCCTGTATCAGGCATTAACCGCTCAGCAACCTGTGTAAGTAAAGGAGAAATTCCATGAATATCGTGTGTATTGGCGGTGGTCCCGCAGGGCTTTATTTCGGGTTGCTGATGAAACTGCAGAACCCGCAAAACCGTGTTGTGGTGGTGGAGCGTAATCGTCCCTATGACACTTTTGGCTGGGGAGTGGTATTTTCTGATGCCACACTCACTAATTTACGCCAAGCTGACCCTGTTTCTGCAGAAACTATTTCTGCAGAATTTAGTCACTGGGATGATATCGATGTGCATTTTAAAGGTGTATGTAATCGCAGTGGTGGCCATGGTTTTATTGGTATTGGGCGCAAAAAGTTACTCAATATTTTACAAGACCGTTGCTTGGAACTGGGTGTGGAGTTGGTGTTTGAAACCCAAGTCACAGATGATCAAGCGATTGCTCGTGAATACCAAGCCGATTTGCTCATTGCATCTGACGGTATTAATAGTGCGGTACGTACGCGTTACGAAAACGTGTTTAAACCTGATATTGACCCACGTCGTTGCCGTTTTGTTTGGTTGGGCACAAAGAAAATTTTTGACGCTTTTACCTTCTTATTTGCCGAAAATGAGCACGGTTGGTTCCAAGTGCATGCCTACCAATTTCAAGAGGGGTTATCGACTTTTATTGTTGAAACGACGGAAGAAACTTGGCTTAAAGCGGGTATTGACCAAATGTCTCAAGAGGATGGCATCGCTTATTGTGAAAAGCTATTTGCACCGTGGCTTGATGGTGAAAAACTGATTGCTAATGCTGCTCATTTACGTGGTGCCGCAATTTGGATCCGTTTCCCTCGCGTCATCTGTGAAAATTGGGTGCATTGGACACAGCCAACACAGGGGAAAGATGTTCCAGTAGTCTTGATGGGCGATGCAGCTCATACGGCCCATTTTTCGATAGGCTCGGGAACCAAGTTAGCATTAGAAGATGCTATTGAGCTGTGTGAAAGCTTGAAAACCGCAGAAGGTGATTTACGTAAAGGGCTGGCGCATTACCAGACGGTGCGTAGTGTCGAAGTGCTGAAAATTCAGAATGCAGCACGTAATTCGACAGAGTGGTTCGAAAATGTCTGTCGCTATGAAAACTTAGCACCAGAGCAATTTGCTTATTCCCTCTTAACGCGTTCACAGCGTATATCCCATGAAAACTTGCGAGTGCGGGATGCTGCATGGTTGGAAAATTACGAGCAGTGGTTTGCAGCACAAACGGGTGTGACTTCAAAGGCAAAAGTACCGCCTATGCTGACGCCTTATCACGTGCGGGGTGTCACGCTTAATAACCGAGTGGTTGCATCACCGACACTATTGTATTGCGCTAATCAGGGCGTACCCGATGATTTTCACTTGGTACATTTGGGGAGTCGTGCATTAGGCGGAGTGGGATTAGTCATGACTGAAATGACAGCTATTACCCCCGAAGCTCGAGTGACAAAAGGCTGTGTTGGTATTTGGAGTGACGAGCAAGTCGCCGCATGGCAGCGGGTGACTGATTTTGTTCATCAAAAAACGGAAGCCAAAATTGGGATTCAATTAGGTCATGCAGGACGCCGTGGTTCAACTCAGCGAGGGTGGGAAAAAGAAAATCACCCACTGGATGCGGATAACTGGCCGTTAGTTTCTGCTTCAGCGTTGCCTTATTTAGCGAATATTTCACAAACTCCGGTGGAATTATCCGAGGCGCAAATGACAGTGGTGGTAAGCCAATTTGTTGCCGCAGCAAAACGTGCCGAAGAGGCCGGTTTTGACTGGCTTGAACTGCAAGCAGGACAGGGTTATTTACTGTCGAGCTTTATTTCTCCATTAACCAATCAGCGTACAGATAACTACGGTGGAACATTAGAAAACCGCTTACGTTTCCCATTAGCTGTCATTCATGCTGTACGCCAAGTGTGGTCAAAGCCGTTGTGTGTGCGTATTTCAACGACGGACTGGGTGGACGGTGGAACGACGGTCGATGATGCAGTGGAAATTGGCCGTGCAATGAAGCAAGTGGGAGTGGATATGATTGATTGCTCTTCAGGTGAGGTATCACCACAACAGCAACCAATCTATGGTCGGATGTATCAAACACCAATGGCAGACCGTATTCGTAATGAGGCTGGAATACCCGTTATTGCCGTCGGTGCGATTACTGACGCAGACCAAGTGAACAGCATTATTGCCGCTGGACGGGCAGATTTGTGCGCTTTATCTCGACCATTACTTTCTGACTCTGCATGGGTCTTACATGAATGTGCGCGTTATGGGTGGGAAACTTGTTGGCCGGCACCGTATGAGTATGGGCGCCAGCAACTCGTTCAATCCTTGAAGTCGCGTTAAAGGCTTTGGTAAACCAAGAGGAAAACAGCATGAATACACGCTCCCATGACCAATATCGAGAAAATGTGGCAGGTCGTGCCGATGTGGCAGATACCCCTGAACTAGTGGCGTATTACCAAGAATTGGATGCGTTGAAGACAGGCGCACTATGGACGGTAGCAAACAAGATTGAACCGTGGCAGCCCAAATCAAGTTCAGTTCCGGTGTTGTGGCGCTACCGTGACCTACGTGAGCATGTGTTACGTTCAGTCGAATTGGTGACACCAGAAAAAGCGGGACGCCGCGTAATTTATTTAAATAACCCCGGCCGCCAAGATGTGGCTGCTGCAGTCGGTTGGCTGTACTCAGGTTTGCAAGTAATGCACCCAGGAGAAGCTGCTTCGGCACATGCTCATTCGTCTTCAGCATTGCGTTTTATTATGGAAGGGCGTGGGGCATACACCATTGTCGAAGGGCAGAAAATGATGCTAGAAGCCAACGACTTTGTACTGACGCCAAATGGAACATGGCATGAGCACGGTGTTGCGGAAGATGGCTTACCTTGTATCTGGCAAGATGGACTTGATATCCCGTTAGTCAATGCCATGGAAGCTGGTTTTTACAAAGTGCATCCTGATTTGCACCAAGTACAAACACGCCCTATCGACTACCCAGTTGGCATGTGGGGGGGAACGGCATTACGCCCTCATGATATCGGTTGGGATAAACCTTATTCGCCATTATTTAAATACCAATGGGGGCCAACTTACGAGGCTCTATGCCGTGCAGCCAAGGCTGCGGATGGCTCAGTATTTGATGACGTTTTAATGCGCTATACCAACCCTCTCACTGGTGGGCCGGTGATGCCAACTATTGGGGCAAGTATGCAATTACTACGTCCGGGCTTTGTGGGTAAAGCTCATCGTCATACGGGTAGCTTTATTTATCAAGTAGCCAAAGGGCAAGGGTATTCGGTGATTAACGGCCAGCGTTTTGATTGGCAAGAGCGGGATATTTTCTGTGTGCCATCATGGATGTTCCATGAACATGTGAATACCTCACAAACCGATGATGCATGTCTGTTTTGCTTTAATGACTTACCCGTAATGCAATCTTTGGGGCTCTATTATGAAGAAGCTCTAGTTGAAAATGATGGGAACCAAAAAGTCATTAGCTAGGTGAATACCATATTTATTATTAATTAATTTAAACATTTTATTATTCCAATTTACGTGAAGAAGTGAGTGAGACACCTCATTCAAGGAGAAAGAAAATGCGCTTAATAACTTATCGTTCTGATGTAACCGCAGCAGCTCGTTTAGGAGCAATTGTTAACCATCAAGTAGTGGATTTAGCTCTTCTTGCCCAAGAGCAAGGGCTATACTTGCCTGACAATATGTTGGATTTTATCGATTTAGGCTCACAAGGCGTACGTGTTGGAACTGAACTCTTAAATTCTTATCAGGGGCAATTTCCTGCTGGAACTGCTTGGCCGGTGCAAAACGTGAAAATTTTGGCTCCAATCCCTCGTCCACGTAAAAATATTTTTGGTATTGGTTTGAATTATGTTGAGCACGTGGCGGAATCCAGCCGTACATTAGACACTTCAAAAGATCTTCCAAAGCAACCGGTTATTTTTTCTAAGCCACCAACTACAGTGATTGGACCGGGGGATGCTATTGAACATAACGCCAAAATTACCCAACAATTAGACTGGGAAGTTGAATTGGCAGTGATTATCGGCACGCGTGCGAAAAGTGTTACGGCAAAAGATGCGCTTAATTATGTGTTTGGCTACAGCTTGATGATTGATATGAGCGCACGTGATTGCCGTCGTGCGGGGCAGTGGATTTACTCTAAAGGGCAAGATACTTATGCGCCATTTGGGCCTTGCATTGTCACTGCTGATGAAATACCGGACCCTCATTCCCTAGATTTAAGCTTAAAAGTGAATGGGGTAACCAAACAATCCTCAAATACACGTCATATGCTATTTAATATAAATGCATTGATTGAAGATATTAGCCAAGGGATCACATTAGAACCAGGTGACATCATTGCGACAGGTACTCCAGAGGGTGTGGGGGCAGGTAGAACGCCACAAGAATGGGTCTGGCCGGGAGATGTCATTGAGGCATATGTCGAGAGCATTGGTGAATTGCGTCATCCAGTTGTTGCCGTTTAAGGGGGAAATATGCTGAATTTGCAGACATTTAAAGCGGCTGCAGTACAGGCTGCTCCCGTGTTTCTCGATACCCATGCTACGGTAGATAAAGTTTGTCGTTTAATTGAAGAAGCGGCAGACAACGGGGCGAAATTGGTCGCGTTTCCAGAGGTGTTTGTTTCTGGTTATCCCTATTGGAGCTGGGTGATGAACCCGATAGACGGCAGCCCATGGTTTGAAAAACTGTGCAAATCTGCCATTGAAGTCCCAGGGCCTGAAATCCAAAAAATCGCTCAAGCGGCGGCACGTCATCACATCAATGTTGTGATAGGGGTGAATGAACGCAATCCGAATGGAATTGCTACGTTATATAACACGTTAGTGACTATTTCAGATGAAGGAAAAATTTTAGGGCGCCATCGCAAATTAGTTCCAACATGGGCGGAAAAACTGACGTGGGCAAATGGAGATGCGTCCTCATTAAAAGTGCACCAAACCAGTATTGGGCCTCTCGGCGCCTTAGCTTGTGGGGAAAACACCAATACACTGGCTCGTTTTGCTTTATTGGCACAGGGTGAGTTAGTCCATATTGCGAGTTATATCGCCTTACCCGTTGCGCCGAAAGACTATGACATGGCAGAGGCGATCCGTCTGCGCGCTTCAGCCCACTGTTTCGAAGGCAAAGTTTTCACGATAGTTTCCTGTTCGACGGTGTCAGAAGAGATTATTGATGCAATGTCTGAAACTCACCCAGAAGCACGGGAGCTACTGGCTCGGCCAAATAGTGCTTTTTCTGGAATTATCGGGCCTGATGGGCGTGTTGTCGGCGAACCATTGATTGACGAAGAAGGTATCGTTTACGGTGAAATTAATTTAAATCGCTGCATTCAACCACGGCAAATGCATGATATTACAGGGAATTATAATCGTTTTGATATCTTTGATTTACAGGTAAACCGTCGGCCATTAACCGCCGCACATTTTCACGGTGATGGGCAAGATACTGAGGCGTTAAACGTATTTCCAGAATCAGCTGAGTCATTTGGGGAGAACGAGTCATGAGTTTAGCACGTACATATCGTATCGGGCAGATTGTCCCATCGTCAAATACGACGATGGAAACCGAAATTCCGTCCATATTACGGGTAAGAGAAGCCCTGTTTGCGGAACGCTTCACTTTCCATTCAAGCCGTATGCGTATGCAAAAAGTGACCAAAGAGGAGTTGGCAAAAATGGACTCTGATAGTGACCGCTGCGCTATTGAATTATCAGATGCCGCGGTTGATGTGCTGGGGTATGCTTGCTTAGTAGCCATTATGAGCATGGGTAAGGGTTATCATCGAGTGTCCGAAAAACGCTTATTCCAACGCACGGTAGATAACGGCCATCCAGCGCCAGTGGTGACGAGTGCAGGGGCGTTAGTGGATGGATTACATGCAATAGGCGCCAAACGGGTGTCGATCCTGACGCCATATATGAAACCGCTGACACAGCTTGTGATTGATTATATTGAAAGTGAAGGCATTGAGGTGGTAGACAGTATTTCACTGGAAATCCCCGATAATTTAGACGTAGGGCGGCAAAATCCATTAGCACCAGTGGAAATTACTAAAAAACTCAATACTCAAGTAGATGCAATTGTGGCGTCTGCCTGTGTGCAAATGCCTTCACTACCTTCGATACAGCTAATTGAAGACAGAGTTGGTTTACCCGTATTGTCTTCTTCAGTGGCGACTACCTATATGATGTTAAAAAAGCTGGGTTTAGAAACGCGCGTTGATGGGTTTGGTTCATTGTTAAGTGGAAAGTTTTAGCTGAATTATAGCCGGCTTCTGTTACTCTTGAGGAGTTGTAACCAAACGCAATAATTCAAGAATTTATCAAGGGGAGCGAATGGCAAACTCAAAGATTTTTGTTGATAACTATTTGCCTGCCCTGTTGGGGCAGGCTTGGATGTTGGTTTCATCCGAGTTTCATGCCATTGTTGAAGAAAAAGGTTTGTCAGTATTAGAGTGGAGAGTGTTATCCACACTGGCAGGAAATGGCTCGATGGGGATCACCGAACTTGCACAAAAAACGGTGAGTAAACAACCTACAATTACTCGTGTACTACAACGATTAGAGCAGCAGGGGCACGTGGTTCGCCACAGTAACTATAATGGCAGTGATAAGCGCATAACACTTGTTAGTGTGACATCAAGTGGAATGTCATTGGTTGATGGTTTACTTATTGCTGCACAGCAACACGAAGAGGCTGTTTTAGCGCCCTTGGGGTTACGTAAAAGTAAGGTTATTAAGCAAGTACTACAAGAATTAATTGAGCGGTATAGCCTAGAAAATGCCAATACTACCTATAAAAGTACTTCTGATAATAATCATAAAAAGAAAAAGCTGGGTAGCGGAAATGGATTTAGTGAAACAAAAGAATAGTCAGTTAATGGTGCTTTAGTTTGGTTTTTAATAGTAAGGCATAACTTATTGTTTAAATAAGAATTTAATTGTTCTATATCAAATAGATAAATAAGTTTTTTATGGACGGCTCAAGTTGACGGTAATTTTATAACTTAATGATAGATAGGCTATTTCTTAAATTTATTATTTTTATATCAGATGATTAATTGCTACTTTACATTGATTCAATTTATCTATTTACTGCATAACTGATAATTAATGATTAGCTAAACATGGAGCAATCAATGTCAGTAGTGACACTTGTACTCGTTTTTTTATTAGCCGTTGTTGTGAGCGTTTTTGTTTCACGATTGCTCAAAGATATTATTCCATTACCTCTGATTCAGATAGCATTAGGGGCTGGCTTGTCTTTATACGGTTTTACAGTTGAATTTGAACCTCATCTATTTCTATTTTTATTTATCCCTCCTTTGCTGTTTCTGGACGGTTGGCGTATTCCTAAAGAAGCCTTATTCCAAGAAATTAAACCGATCATGTCGTTAGCCATCGGCCTAGTGGTTGTCACGGTTATTGGTATGGGCTTTTTTATACATTGGTTAATTCCGGCTATTTCTTTAGCTGTTGCCTTTGCCTTGGCTGCTATTTTGTCGCCAACAGACCCTGTTTCAGTGTCTGCAATGACTGTCAATTCCCCATTGCCATCGCGAATGGCACATATTCTAGAAGGGGAGTCATTGCTGAATGATGCAACGGGCCTAGTGTGTTTCAGTTTTGCGGTGGTCGCTGCGTTAACAGGTACATTTTCTCTTGCTTCAGCGGCGGGGCAGTTTGTGCTCGTTGCATTCGGGGGAATTTTAATTGGTTTGCTGGTGGCTTGGGCAATTGGTTGGTTAAATCAATTGTTAGTTAAGCGTACTGGTGAAGAGCCTGCTATTCAAATTATGATCAGCCTATTGATGCCATTTACGGCTTACTTATTAGCTGAACATCTACATGTTTCCGGTATTTTAGCCGCAGTGGTTGCTGGTATTGCCATGCACTATGAAAAAATTGCAGGGCGTATGCAAGCCGCTACACGGATGCAAAGTAAAGCGGTATGGGACACGGTACAAACCGCGTTGAACGGAATGATTTTCATTTTGTTAGGTGAGCAGTTACCCGGTATGTGGACAAACATGCCTGCTGTCGCAGAAGCGGCTGGGGCGAGTCACCCTTGGATGTTATTTGTGTATGTGGCAATCATTACTGTGGCCTTGGCGGTTTTACGGTTTAGCTGGGTGTGGATCTCGATGACTCTAACGGTCTTCCATAAACGCCGTCGCGGTAAAGAAGCTGATGTCATGCATATTCGTATGATGGCGGTTATGGCGACAGCAGGTGTGCGTGGAGCGATTACGTTAGCGGGTATTTTGACATTACCATTACTGATGCCAGATGGTTCATTATTTCCGAATCGTGATGTGGCTATTTTCTTAGCAATGGGAGTGATTTTATGTTCATTGCTGATTGCCAGTATTGCGCTGCCAATTTTAACCAAGGGGCTGGTACAAGATTTACCTTATGATAATGACGAAATTCGAGCGCGTTTAGCCTTAAATGAGGCAGCAATGGCGCATTTACGTGAATTGATGAACCACCCATCGGATGATATGGATGAAATTGCGATGCGTACTGAGGTTGGGGCGCAACTGTTAGAAATTTATGGCAGACGACTCGATAACTCAGATGAAACTGAGTCAGATGTGTATGACTTACATAAGATGATTGATATGGAACGTGAGATGTCCAAGTCAGCATTAAAAGCAAAACGGGACGCGTTATATCAAATGCGTAAAAGCAAAAATATCAATGAAAGGGTGTACCATCGTTTACGTGATGAACTTGATTTAAAAGAAGAAACACTTAATCACCATAAAAATGGTAAACATTAGTTAGTGAAATAAAAGACCTGAATTTATTCAGGTCTAAGGTTGTTGACAAAGCGGGATAAAAGCGTGGTTTTTCCCGCTTTGTGTTATCAGCCGAAAATCAAAAAATTGATTTTCCAAATTTATTTTCAAAACCTCTTTTATTTATGCTCATAATTCAACTAAGTTTGACAGTTTGTATTGACCACTGATAAGTTGATTATAATTCCATTTGGGAAATTTATATGTCGCAGGGTGTCGTTAGCTTAAACATTATTATTACCATCACTTAGTGGTGGGGATAAGCGACATCCTAAACCCGCCAGATAAGGCGGGTTTTTTGTTCTTATCTGGTTAATACTTCAGTAAGGAACGATTTATGAATTTAGCAGAAGCATCATCATTACTAAAAAATCAACCTCGTTTGCATTTTCTTTGTGGCAAAATCGCTTCAGGGAAATCCACATTAGCAAAACAATTGGCTAACTCGCCTTGTACTATTTTGCTTTGTGAAGATGAGTGGCTTGCTGCACTTTACCCTAATGAAATTACTGAATTAGTTCACTATATTGAGAAAAGTGCTTTAGTGAAGCAAGTATTAGAAGGTCATATCAAGCAATTGATACAGGCTGGAAATAATATTGTGATGGATTTTCCTGCTAATACACCCTTGCAAAGGCAATGGTTAAGATCATTGGCGCAGACATCTAATGCTCATTATATATTTCATGTATTGCAGGTCAGTAATGATGAGTGTAAAGCAAGGCTTGTGGCCCGCAATTTAGCAGGGGAAAACCCATTTCAAACATCTGAAATGCAATTTGATTTAATTACTGAGCATTTTTCCTATCCAGAAAGCAGTGAGCAGCTAAACTGTCAATTCTATCCATAAGAGTAACATATCGGAGTAATAAACCTCAGAAAGATACTTATTACTCCGATTTCTGGTTACTTAGGGCGATACATTTTGAGGTTTTGCTGTTGTTCAATCCAATAATAATCAGCAGGTCCTCCTGCTCGTAATAGTGGTTTCTGGCCAGCACAATCATATAAGCCATCATTCAATGCTGACTCATCAATATGCACCATGACGACTTCACCCATCACCATCCAAGTATCCAATAACTGGCCATCAGCACGTTTAAGTTGTTGGTATTGTGTGACAACACATTCCATTGAAACGGGTGTTTGAGCAACACGAGGCGGCGAAACTAATGTCGAGGGGAGAGTTGATAGCCCCGTTAGTGTGAACTCGCTTTCGCCACGTGCGAGTGTGGCGCTACTCATATTTACATGCTCACCTAGTGACAATGTTGCGAGGTTATAAACGAATTCCCCTGTTTCAATGGCATTGGTGACTGAATCTTTTTTCCCAACGCTCGAAAAGGCCAATATAGGTGGTGAATAATTGAAAATATTGAAAAAACTATAGGGAGCTAGGTTGGTTCTACCTTTGCTATCACGGGTTGATATCCAACCAATCGGCCTAGGGCCAATAAGTGATGGAATAGGGTCGTGGGGTAGCTTGTGACCTTGCTGTGGTTGGTAACTATAAAATTTTGCTGTCATTGTGAATTCCTTTTTAGTTTTACTCTAACGGATATTTGAATAAGTTGTTAGGTGTTTAAATAAAAAATGCTATAAATGCATAAAAAATGCAGTAAATGGATATTTTATTTTAAATCTTAATTATGTTAATTCTGGGGAATATAACGTAAGCTGATAGTAATTATTTAAATAATTATTAATGCGTTATATTTGTCATTTTTTTATTTATTGATTTTATTATTTAACTCTATTTTTGTGTAAATTTGATATATTTATCTGTCTTAATTGAAAGCTTTAATGTGTTCTTTTAATTTTATTTTTCCCGGTATGTTAATATTTTAATGTAATTAATTTACTTTTCTATTATCTTAATTGAAATTTATTTTAACACTTTGATTTTAATTGTTTATTTTTTAATTTTATTAATCATGAAACACAATCTATATAATTTAATAGGAAATGACTATCAAATTATATAAATTCGATCGATACAAACGTATTTACAGAATTAATTAATAAACCTATATTTAAATTAAGTTATTTCTATCTATTTTTTGATGTGTCTAAATTTTACTTTATATAAAAATAAATCGATTTTTAAATTAGCAATGAGTAATTTAAAATTTCATATAAGAGTACTACTCATTGGAAATAATATGACAAAAACAAATATATTATTACGTCGAGATATTGGGTTGTTTTTAAGACAAGCTAGAATTGATAAATCATTAACAGGATACCAATTAGCGGAAATATTAAAAATAAGTCAACAGCAGGTTTCTCGTTATGAAAGAGGGGAAACTGGTATTAATGTTGAAGTATTGAATACCCTTCTGATCGTATTAGAAAAAAACTGGCTAGAATTTTTCTTCAAAGTTTTAGTTAATTACTCGAGTGAAATTGCAGATATAAGAACACAGGATGAGCTTTTTTATCTCATCGAAAGATCATTTTTCTATTATTATGGAAAACCAAAAAAAAGATGATTTTCAATCAAATATATCGTTAATTTAATTATGCGCTCATAGTGTGATACTTGGTTTTTGTATCCTCTTTCATTGAATTAAATATGGGAATCAGATTTACGCTATTAAATTTCTAATAGTGTATTTGTTGTAGTTTTATTTTTTAATTGAAAGGAAAAATCTATGCGATTAACCAAATTAAATATTGCACCTCAATTATCAAAATCAACTCAGTTATTTATTTTTACTGCATTGATAGCGGGTTTATTATCAGCAAATTCTGCTGCAGACAATACAGGCACGGTTGATTTTGAGGGTGTCGTTGTTAGCACGCCTTGTAATATAGCCCAATCTTCACTAAAGCAAGTTATTGATTTTGGACAGTTATCTCGTAGAGCACTGGAAAATGGTCGTGTGGCTGAAGTGAAATTTAATATTGAATTTACTGGGTGTGATTTCACTGATTTCGATACTGATGTAACCGGAAAACCTATTGCTGTTAAATCAATGGAATTAGTGTTTACAGGCCAAAGCTATGCGGATGCAACAAATACTTTACTTTCTACTTCTGCAGGTAATACCAACAATGTGGGAATTGGCATTGATGGATTTGAATTTGGAAAAGCGAAAGATGTACTCTCACGGATCATCAATAAAAAAGGTGATAATGTTTTATCTTTCAAAGCATTAGCGAAAGCTGTTGATACAACGAAAAGTGTATCGGAAGGTAAGTTCAGTGCAGTCACAAACTTTCGTATTACCTATCAATAACTAAATTGTTTAACCGCCAGAATTAACTGGTGGTTAAATAGTGAGCCGCTATAGGAGGGGTTGTGGATAGTTATCAAAGGATTATGAATATAACGGTACTGTTGGTAATGCTTATTTTTAGTATTCATTCACATGCAGACACCAAAAATGGTAAACCCTACAACGTCAATGCAATAACGTTACTTAAAGGAAGCGTCATTGATGCACCGTGTTCAATTTCGTTACAAAACCGCTATCAAACTATTGATTTTTCTTCTTTGGCTCTTTCTTTTTTATCTAATAACTTGCAACGAGAAATGCATGACCAGCCTTTTATTATCGAGCTACAAGATTGCGGTAGTGCCTATTCAAGCATTGATCTAAAAACATGGAAGATACGCTTTGTTGGCCAAAATGCACCATATATTGATGCTTTTACACTACAAGGTGCCTCGAAAGGATTAGGTATATCGGTATTAGATAATGCAAAAATACGATTACAACCTAATAAGGATTATTCATTATCTAACAATGTGTTGTATCAAGATAAATCAGGGTACAGCCTTTTCCTACGCTATTTCCTACGTTTGGAATTAACCGGACAGCCGATCCAAGCAGGTCGTTATTACGGACTGGTCCGTTTCTTCATCGATTACCAATAACACACACGAGTAATACGCTTTTATAAACTTCATTTTGAAGATGCATTCTTATTGCATTTAATCTGGTATAGCTAGGATGGTATAGAGCATGGTGTTCAAAATTAACGAAAAATTGAAACTAGCTTGGCACATTGCTTTTCTGTTACCGAGTCTTATGGGATGGAAAGCATTTGCAACTGAATTTAATACAGATGTGTTAGATGCAGATGATATTCAAAATATTGATATGAGCCAGTTTTCGGTTGCCGGGTATACGCTACCGGGGAATTATGTTTTTACTCTCTTTGTTAATGGGCAACGTTTAGGGGCACCCCGCGATATCTCTGTTTATGAAAACAAATCAATCGCAGGTGAATCAACTCAAGTGGCACAAACTATCTGTATTCCTCCTGATGTCCTTGAGTTAATTGGTTTAAAGCGTTCTGCAATGAAAAAGGTGACACTTTCCCATAATGGGAAATGTCTCGATTTTTCTGCGCTAGATGGGATTCAAACTATCATTGAGCTCAGTACGCTGTCGCTGAAAATGATTATTCCACAAATATGGATGGAATATCGCGACCCATATTGGGTACCTGCTAATTTATGGGAAGAGGGAATAGATGGCGCATTTATTGATTACAATGCGAATATTTCTGCAACTAAAGAAACGGATAGTAATCGGCAAATCTATTTATCAAGCAATGGGATTACAGGGGTAAATTGGGGGGCTTGGCGCTTACGTGGGGATTACAGTACATCTTATCAGAAGCAACGGGGGGATTACCCTCAAGAGAAACACAACTTTGATTTTACTCGTCTTTATGCATTTACTTCATTGAAAGATAGCGCTTCAATTTTTACCGTGGGAGAAAATTATTTTTATTCGGATATTTTTGAGTCTTGGCAATATACTGGTTTTTCTTTAGAAAGTGATGACCGCATGCTACCGCCTAAATTAGTGGGGTATGCACCTGAAATTATTGGTGTGGCAAACACTAATGCAATTGTGACTGTTCGCAGTCAAGAACGTATTATTTCTGAAACAGCCGTTCCTCCAGGGCCATTTCGAATTCAAACACTCGATAGTGGTATTCGTGGCGTATTGGATGTGACGGTACGTGAAGAAAATGGCGAAGAGAGTAAATTTAGTATTAGTACCGCCTCGTTACCTTATTTAACACGTCCTGGACGGGCTATCTATAAGGTTGCGATGGGAAAGACGCGTTATGACAATCGGCATTTGACGGGGGAGCCTGTTGTAAGTGGTGAATTATCATATGGTGTTTCAAATGCATGGTCATTATATGGCGGAACTCAGCTTAATGGTTATTACCAAAGTGCAGCGCTAGGGATAGGACGAGATCTTTTTTCAATAGGCGCGGTTTCTTTTGATATCACTCAATCCTTTGCCGATTTTTCAGATAAAAGACGCCAAGGGCGCTCTTATCGTGTTAATTACGCAAAATCTTTCGATGATTTACGTACCGATATTACCTTTGCGGGTTACCGCTTTGCTGACAAAGAATACCGAACACTGACGCAATTTATGGATGAAGATAGAATAGGCAATGGTGTTCAGGCAGCAAAAGAAAATTATCAATTATATTTAAATAAATATTTTGATGATTTTAATATTTCTATTAATTATCAATACAGTACTTATTGGCAGCATGATTCACAAACGCAATATGGCTTATACATTAATGCGCCTTTAAATTTTCCACTTCTGTCCCGAAATGCGGCAAATTTATCATTATCAGCGACTCGTACTGAACGAGACAATGGTAATGAAGATGATGCTATTAATCTGTATCTCACCTTGCCATTATTCCGTGGGCATAGTGTCACATTTTCTGAGCTCTACTCACGCTCAGCAGGAAATAACCAATTTAATCATCAGGTTGGTTATAGCGGTTATGGGGAGCAAGACAATTACAATATCAATGTGGGTTATAGCCATGGCCAACATATTGATAACCAAGCCAGTTTGAGTGGCTTCTACTCACGAGACCTGTCCCAAGCAAGTACATCGATAAATGCGAGCTATGTACCAGATCAATACCACAGCATTGGTGGGTCAATAAATGGTGGGGTCACATTAACCTCTAAAGGGGCGGCATTACACCGCTCAGCGCACGGCGATACACGGCTTATGATTGAAACACCGGATGTGAGCGGCGTTCCTCTCGATAATGGCGTGATTAAAACCAATGCATTTGGATTAGCTGTTATTCCTAATATGAATAGTTACCGGAAATCAACTGCCTCAATTAATACGAGTCAGCTTCCTGATGATATAGAAAGCCTTGATCCCTCAACAGATATTACCTTAACCAAAGGCGCCATTGGTTATCGCAGCTTATCAGTGATGAAAGGCCATAAGTTATTCGCTGTTTTTGTTCTGTCTGATGGAAGGCACCCACCTTTTGGCGCGAGCGTTCGCAATAAAAATAACCAAGAATTGGGACTTATTGGTGAAGGTGGAGTGACATGGCTAGTGGGGGTTTCACCTCAAGAAAAACTGTCGTTGTATTGGAATAACCAGCCACAGTGCGAGTTATCTCTACCTGAAAAATTAGATGAGCTTACGGATCTATTATTACTGCCGTGTTCTTCGGTCAAAGCTCTTGGTTCAATTTCTTCGTCATCAAGTAAATGATTGTGAGGCTAATTATGTGGAAGTTAGATATCTATCATCAATGGATTATGAGAGTACTGTTTGTCACACCAATATTGACCTTTAATACCGATGCCGCAGTAACCTTGGATCGAACTCGGATCATTTTCCCCGGGAATGCAAAATCGATCAATATCAAAATAACTAATGATAACCCAGAAGAAGCTTACCTAGCGCAGAGTTGGATTGAAGACCAGCAAGGTCAGAAGTTAATAAAGGGTGCATTATTAGCCACGCCACCTCTACAACGTGTCGAGCCGAATAGCCAAAGTTTAGTTCGCTTGAGCCTTACACCGTTATTTAGCCAGTTACCGCAAGATAGGGAATCCGTATTTTATTTTAATTTACGGGAAGTCCCGCCTAAATCTCATGATGCGAATACCTTACAAATTGCTTTGCAATCACGGGTGAAGCTTTTTTATCGACCCGCATCCATTCTAGCTGAGTCTGAGACAAATTGGGCTCATAAAGTCACATTAATGAAAACGCATAAAGGGTATCAACTCAATAATTCAACGCCTTTTAATTTGACTGTTATTGGGTTGGGTAATAACCAAAAACAATCTGAGCAAAGTCAATTTGAGGTAGTGATGGTACCGCCTAAATCTACCCAAGAGCTTGTTTCCCAGCCTCTGACAAAACCTCATTTAACCTATATCAACGACTATGGCGGAAAACCGACTTTGGCTTTTCGTTGCCAGCAAGACATTTGCACTGTGGTCGATGAACGCTAGTTAGGTAGGAATATATGGCTAGCATTAATAATAGAAGGAGTAATGCATTGATAAAACATATGCTTATCGGTCTATTTTTCATTAGTGGCATGATGGAGGGAATGGCTTCAGCGAGCGGATTTTTAAATCATATTGCGGTGAATGAATCGCATTATGAAGATTTAAATAGTGGATGGTTAGAAGTCAGCGCTGAATTATTCAATTCACCTTGTCATTTAAAAATATCAACCTCAACGGTGATGTTGACGCAATGTGGCGCAGGCGACGCCTTTTCTGCTAACAAAACACAAACAACGCCTGCACGAATACGCTTTTATGATGTGCAAAATGGGAATGTTACGGCCATGGAGAAAATGAGTTTACTCAACGGTAATAATTTGATTCACCCGCCTGTTGCTATACACAAATCGAAAGTGTTACGGCTGGAGGTGGTTTATGAGTAAGGTCATTTTACTTTTAAGTCTTGGAATTCCTATATTGGGTTGGGGTATGGATAGCCTTGATGTGGAATTTAGTGGCATTTTAGTCAACAAAACCTGTCAGTTAGCGGCTGATTCTATTACTAAGCAGGTGAAAATTGAAAATATACGTTTGAAGTCGATTAATGACAACATTACCAGTGATATTACTCCGTTTTTTATCACGATTGAAAAATGCAGCCAAGCTGACCTCAATAAGATGATTAAAATTACTTGGAAAAGCCCTAAACGCGTCAATGTAGAGGGGCAAAGTTACCTAGGAACTGATGGTAATAGTGGGGTATTGCTTGGGGTGGTTGATAAGCAAAGGGCTCTTGTTGTTTGGGAAAAATCGATTGAGGTAGAACCGGTTACTATGGCTGGTGGAAGCCAGCAATTGGAATTTGGCGTATTTGTCCGTAAAAACCCGTTGAATGAGGCAAAAAAAGGTTTTTTCTCAAGCTCAGCGACTTTTACATTGGAGTACGAATGATGAATACAACCAATTGGTCATCTAAATTAATTTTGTGTGTTTTATTCATCTCGTTTATGTCTAAGTCAGATGTTTTAATCGATGTGAGTGCGACATTAGTCGACCCAGCCTGCCAGCTTCGTAGCGAAGATAACAGCACACCATTAAAAATTAATTTTGGGGTGATTAATATACCAATTAATTCAGATGATGTTTCTCAATCCCATACATTTCCGTTGTATTTAACAGGCTGCAATTGGAATAAAGCTCTTGGTATCATGATTAACCCCAAAAATAGTAACACTATGGTTTATCAAGGAAAAACTATTTTATCAACCAGTACCGATGGCCTTGGCATTAATATCAATAACCTAACTGGCGGTGTGGCTCATCCACTTGAAGTTAATCAAATTCAGCAAATATTTCCTGAACAAATAGATGCCACGTTGCAGCGAATTATTTTACAAGCTGAGCTCGTCAATACCCTGCCAGCGAATCAGCTCAGTGCTGGAAAATTTAGTGCTATTGCCATGATTTCGGTCACTTACTATTAAGGCGGTAATATCGGTTATGTCTAATTTTCAAATCCTGTTTCAGGTGTTTTTTAGCTCAATAGTGAAAAGGCAATCTTCCCTATTTTTGGGGAAAGGATTCTTTAAGCAATTATTTAATCTCTCAATGTATTCTCTGGTAGCTATTCTCGGTTTGTATGGAATGAAAGCCTATGCGGACTATGCTCCTCGAATACAAAATTCGAATGCAGGTTATTTAATTCGCCTCGACAGCAATAGTGTTATTGACCCCGTCTCACGAGTGGGCTCTGATGGTAAAAATTATCATCGCGTGGGAAACCCTATCGTTATTGATGGCAATAGCGCCCAAGTGAGCGTATCTGGCTTGGTTGATTGTGTTGGAAGACGGTGGGGGAGCAGTAATACCAGAATTCATTCATCACAGGCATTTCATCGTTTGTTTATGTATGTGGCTTCTGCGGGAGTGACGATTGATGGAAAAACCGCCTACCGAATTAATAATAACCTTGTGATGACAGTAGAAGCCCCTATTATGGATTGGAAGAATATTGATGCCGGAATGTGCTCATATGCTTATGTGGGGCTCGTTCGCTCCGCCCATGAGTTTACGAGTCAATTTCCGATTACCATCACATTTTATATTAATGAGCAAATTATTGATGGAAAATTAGTTATTCCCGCAATGGATTTAGCCGGTTATGTTCGCGCTTTTACTGAACCTAAATCTGTACCGCCTTTTGATAGCTGGCCACTATCTGACTCAACAGTGCCAATGCGTCTTGCGGCTTCTCAGCTAAATGTAAAAGCAATGTGTTCCACGCAAACGAGCTCTGGGCAGGCTAGTACAGTCAATTTGCGACATGGCCAATTAAGTAGCGTTTATTATGATAGCTTGGTGAGTGAAAGCATCAGATACACCTGCAAATTTGCAGCCTTAACAAAGGTCAGGCTGCGGTTAGACTATGCGACCGATAGCGACCCGCAAAAGCGATTGCCGATGAAAGATGCTGCAAATAGAACGATTTACAGTCAGTTAGAAATTGTGGATGAGCAAACCGGGGCGACAGGCACAGACATTCGTGTGGGAATTCAGTCAGATCGTACGATTCAGATACGTAGTCGTATTCAAGGAGCTAATGCAGACGCAGGAAGCTATCAAGGGTCTGCATGGTTAATCGCCACATTTGATTAAATTGAGCTTTTGAATGGTTAGATATTATCCACCAATTCTCTGAATAAAACTGGATGGGCTTTGCCCTAACCATTTTTTAAACATGGTCGAAAAAGACCCGACACTGCTGTAGCCTAAATCGAATGCGACCTCGGTAATGGATTTACCCGCAGAAATGTGGGTAATCGCACTTAATAAGCAAGCTTGCTGCCGCCAGTCAGAGAAAGAGAGCCCCGTTTGAGCACCAAAAAAACGGCTAAATGAACGCTCACTTTTATGTAATTTTGCTGCCCATTCCTGTGGTAATGAGGTGATTTGTGGGGCTTTTAGGAATTCCCTGCACAACTGAGCTAAATGTTCATCCCGTGGGATGGGTGCGTAGAAAGGCAAGGGCTCTGCTTGTGCAATTTCATGCAAAATCAATTGGTACATGACTCCATCACGACCATTTAAATCATATTCAATTGGGGTATCAACGGCTTCGAGCAATAACTGACGAAGTAGGGGAGAAACCCTGAGTACTTCGCACTTATTTCCTCTACGTGGAGCCGCTTTGGGTTCTATGTATAAACTACGTGTACTGACATTCAACATCCGGGTTTCATGGGGGGTATTACAGGGGATCCAAACCCCGCTATCAGGGGGGATGACCCACTCCCCATCTGCAGTACTGACTTCAATCAAGCCTGTCGCACCATATAAAAACTGGGCGCGTCGATGGACGTGAGAATCGAGTAACACGTTTGGTAGGTAATCAGTGCCGATAGCTAACACATCACGTGGAGTGGCATCGACAGTTTTTAGAGGAATATTTCGCATAGGAATTTATCTTGGCTGAGATTCAAAAATTATTATCTATTTTCTGAATATAGGCAGTTTTTATTGACATAACCACATGTTTTATATGGTTGGCTGAAATTCCAATGTGTTTGGCGGTTTTTCGAAAGTTGGCAAACCGGGAAATGATTACTCTAGCGCGGCAACCTAATGTATGCCAGAGGTAGAGTTATCATGGAAAATTATCACGATCGGGCGGATAGCAAGAGTCTGATTGAACCCTTAACCCGTCGTCGGTTTATTCAAGGCAGCTCTGCGCTCATGGCTGTCCCCTTTATTGCCACAAACACGGTCGCATCGACACCAGAAAACCCGAATATCATCCCAACGACAACGCTGCAAAATGAAGGTGAGAGAGTGGTCTCCACCTGTAGCAGTTTTGACTGTGGTGGTAAATGTGATATTCGAGCACACGTTAAAGAAGGGGTAGTAACCCGAATTAGTACCCGCCCAGATGCCGATTTAGATGAAGAGATGCCCATCATGCGTGCTTGCGTGCGCGGCCGCAGCTATCGGAAATTTGTTTATCACCCAAATCGCTTGAAATACCCAATGAAAAGAGTGGGCAAACGTGGTGAAGGGCGATTTGAGCGTATTAGCTGGGAAGAAGCAACGACATTGATTGCTGACAACATGCAGCGTATCAATGAGCAATATGGCCCTGCCTCGCGCTTTGTTAGTCTCAGCACAGGGGTAACTGGTGGGATTTTCTCTGGTGCGAATATGCTACGCCGCCTATTTAATATCACGGGTGGTTTTCTAGAAAATTACCATTCAGTAAGTAACGGCAATACCATGGCGGTCACACCTTATACCTATGGCACATCAGCAAGCGGTAGCACGCTAGACACACTCGAAGATACGCCATTGGTGATCCTGTGGGGGCATAATCCCAACGAAACCATTTTTGGCCATACGAACCATTATTTTCAAAAAATGAAGAAAAATGGCACCAAATTCATTGTTGTCGATCCGCGTTATTCGGATACCGCATCGTCATTAGCTGACCAGTGGATCCCTATTTTGCCGACCACAGACAATGCGATGATGGATGCCATGATGTATGTGATCATCAGTGAGGGGCTGCATGATCAAGCCTTTATTGATAAATTCACTGTTGGTTTTGATGAGCACCAGATGCCCGAAGGCATACCCGAAAATGAGTCATTAATGGCTTATTTAATGGGAAAAAAAGATGGAATAGTGAAAACCCCAGAATGGGCGGAACCCATTACCAAAGTACCCGCCGACACCATACGCCAACTGGCGCGTGAATATGCCAACACCAAACCTGCGGCATTAATGCAAGGCTGGGGGCCCCAGCGTCATATCTGTGGTGAACGTTCCGCCCGAGGCGCGACCTTGTTGGCAACAATCACGGGTAATGTGGGCGTAAAAGGGGGGGGGGCAGCAGGTTATGGCATGGCAGTCACGCCGGATCTCCGTAAAACGTTAGCGGGCCCTAGCTTATTTGACAACCCAGTTAAAGCGAAAATCAACATCACCAATTGGGTACAAGCCTGTGAAAATAAAGATTTGGTAACGCCAAATAATGGTTTAAAAAATGCGGAAAAACTCGATACGGAAATCAAAATGATTTTTTCGTTAGCGGGTAACTATATGACTAACCAGAACCCCGATATTTTGCATGCCGCTAAAGTTCTGGAAGATGAAAGTAAAGTTGAGTTTATTGTTTACAGCGACTTATACATGACTCCTAGCGCCAAGTATGCCGATATTTTATTGCCTGAAACCAGTTTCTTAGAGCGCTGGAATGTGGGCGGCACTTGGGGAACCGGTAACTATATTATTTTATCTGAAAAAGTCGTCGAGCCTGAATTTGAGCGCCGTAGTGACTATGAATGGTTGCGCGACGTGGCTGAAAAACTCGGTGTTGGTGAAAAATTCAGTGAAGGGCGCACAGAAAAACAGTGGATTGAGCATTTAGTCAATGACGCTCATCAAAAACGCCCAGAAGATGGCATTCCAACCTTTGATGAGTTGCTGGTTAAGCGCCGCCATTTGTTAAAACACAAACCGCATGTGGGTCATGTCGCCTTCGAAAAAAATATTAACGATATCGAGAATAACCCGTTTGAAACACCATCCGGAAAAATCGAAATTTTCTCTCAGCGCCTTTATCAGCGAAATGATGTGGATATCCCTGCGTTATCTCATTATGTGCCCGCCATTGAGGGGCCGGAAGATGAACTGGCTTCCCGTTATCCATTGCAATTAATCACTTGGAAAGGCCGTAATCGCGCTAATTCAACGCAATTTGCTAACCCGTGGTTACAAGAAGTACAACGCCAAGAGCTGTGGATCAATCCCATCGATGCAAAAAGACGAAATATCGCGGATGGGGAGCGGGTCAAAGTGAATAATGACCGCGGTATCACCATGGTGCCAGTCAAAATTACCCAGCGCATTATGCCTGGCGTTGTCGCTTTACAAGCCGGAGCATGGTGGCAACCTGATGAAAATGGCATTGACCAAGGCGGTTGTGCGAACGTTTTAACATCTTCCCGCAGTACAGCGATGGCACATGGAAATGCCCATCAAACCTTATTGGTGGAGGTAAGCAAAGCATGAGTAAATTTCAGGTTTATCCCGCGATTAGTGACAAACAGCTTGGCTTTTATATTGACTCTGCCCGTTGTTCCGGTTGTAAAGCCTGCCAAGTGGCGTGCAAAGATAAAAATAACCTCGACGTGGGTCGCAAATATCGTCGTGTATACGAAGTCGCTGGTGGTGAGTTTATTGAAAATGGCACAGGGGGGCTGATGAATAACGTCTTTGCCTATACGTTGTCCATTTCATGCAACCACTGTGCCGACCCAATGTGCGTGAAAAATTGCCCGACGACAGCCATGCACAAGCGTGAAGGGGATGGCATTGTGATGGTCAATACAGATAAGTGTGTGGGCTGTGGAACCTGTGCGTGGTCTTGCCCGTATGGTGCACCGCAAATGAACCCTGAAACCAAGCAAATGTCGAAATGTGATTTTTGTATTGATTTACAACTAAAAGGGGAGCAGCCCGTCTGCGTCGCCACTTGCCCACTAGGAGCCATTCAATTTGGCCCAATTGATGAATTACGACAACGTTATGGGGAGCTAGCGGATGTCCGAGGATTACCAGACTCATCGATTACCCACCCAAATTTAGTGATCCATCCACATCTTGGGGCGGGTCGTACACAAGACTCACAAGGAGAAGCCAAATGAATGAATGGCCACTGTTATTATTCACATTTTTAATGCAAACATCCATTGGGTTGAGTGTGATGTTAGCGCTTTTTGCAAACAAATTATCGGCGAATTTAACGGGTAAAACGCACACACAGTTTTTGCTGTGGTATGTGTTTGTCGCCTGCGTATTTGCGGGGATCGGTTTATTGTCTTCAATTACCCACTTAGGGGTTCCTTTGAATGCGCCTAATTCCCTATTGAATATTTTTTCATCGTGGTTAAGCCGTGAAGTGGTATTCACTGCCACCTATTTTTCTTTTCTTGGGCTCACTTTCCTATGGTTATGGTTCAAAAAGGAATTGTCATATCTGTTACTTGGTTTAGCGATTATTGCAGGGCTATGTGATGTGTATGCCATGGCTTCAATTTATCGTTATACATCAATGTTAACGTGGATGAATGATAATACTTATTTGATGTTCTACGGCACCATGTTTACAGCAGGTGCTGCTGGGTATTACTTATTAATCAATTTGTTATTGCGTTTTAACGTCGGAGCCGTAGAGGCTCAGATATCAACTCGTGGGCTATGGATATTATGGGCGGTGATTGGGGTTAGCTTACTGGTTCGTTTAGCTTATCAGCCTGCCTATGAAAGTTACTTGGTTCACACTAGCTATAATAATGAATCCATTACATTTCCTATCGACTCTATCTATGCATACCAAGGGATTTGGTCACTGCGTATCACGAGTTGGGTAGTTGGCATATTGGCGGTGATGGTATTGGGATATGGGTTGTTTCGTCATATACGACAAACGGCGAATGGGGTCATTACCTCAAATAGTAAAAGGTATTTAGTGGTTGGTTGTACAGCGGCGATGGTTGCTGAGTTTATGCTGCGCTACTGTTTTTACACGATCCACATATAGATAACAGCGTATTGCTTAGGAAATTATCTTTTTTATGATCCATTTTTCACACTATG
This sequence comes from Providencia sp. PROV141, assembly GCF_028481645.1. Lineage (NCBI taxonomy): Bacteria > Pseudomonadati > Pseudomonadota > Gammaproteobacteria > Enterobacterales > Morganellaceae > Providencia > Providencia sp. PROV141. The sequence continues at coordinate 65,202 of NZ_JAMPPR010000024.1, forward strand.
CAGCGGCGTTTAATATTTTAGGCACATGCTATTTATTTTCACCGAATGATGATGCAAGTCATTATGCAATAAGCTTTTTCAAGTTAAATGACTTCGCATCTCAGTGGCCTTGTAAGGTCAGTACCTCACTTAGCGAACGGCTATCGGCATCGCTAAATATTGAGATTGCGACACTGCATACTCAGTGGACAGATTTGTTTATTGGGCCAGAAGCATTACCCGCCCCGCCATGGGGCTCGGTATATCTTGACCCAGAGGGAGTATTACAAGGCTCTTCAACACTGGCACTGAGTGATTTTTTACAGCGAGAGCGTTTAAAAATTCAGACACGTTATCCAGAGCCCTCAGACCATGTTGGGTTAATGTTATTTCAAGCGGCAGTTTTGGCTTCACAGGTTAGGGAGGCCGCATTAAAGGAATTGTTGAATGACCATTTGGGGAGTTGGTTACCGCAATTTTCTCAGCAATTAAATCGAACAATACATAGCCCTTTCTATAATGCATTAACCGAATTAGCTTTGGTGACTGTCAGGTCGTGTTTGTAATATTGTTCAATATTTTTGATTATTAAATGGTTAATTAAACGTAATATTTGAATGGATGAAAAGTTAACAAATTTTAATTAAATGAAAATTGATTTAGTTATAAGAAATGCAAATTAAAATGATTCTTACTTTATCTTTCTAAGCCATAATGCATTTTTAAGCCATACTACTTAATGATGTTTTGGATATCCATAGGGGGTATAAAGTGGTCAATTTATTAAATCGTTTGTTGTCCCATGAAGATGCTGGCAGGTTGTTATTGCGTCTTTCTGTTGGTGGGCTCATGTTATTTCATGGTATGAGCAAATTAATGACTGGTGCGAGTGGTATTAAAGCGCTGCTGGCTTCTTATGGTTTACCTGAATTTATTGCTTATGGAACAATTCTAGGTGAAGTGGTTGCGCCTATTTTCATTATTTTAGGGATTTTAACTCGTCCATCGGCATTATTAGTGGCTTTCACTATGGTCGTTGCATGGCTGATGATTGGGCTAGATAAAACGTTTTTACTTGATAAAACAGGCGCATGGGCGATTGAAAGTTTGGTGTATTTCTTCTTGAGTGGTATTGCATTGGCATTTTTAGGCGCGGGTAAATATTCCATTATTAAAAACCCGAACTGGCGATAAACCTGTTTTTCTTTTGTGTTTGACATTGCCTTTGAAAAAAGACCATCAAAAATTTTCTGATGGTCTATTTTTTTGAAAAATACTCGTTAATGATTTTCTAACACGGCTTTACGAAAAAATTCATCTAATAAACGGCTGTCACGGCAAGCGGGCTCAGGGAATTGCATGTGTTCTGCATTGGCTATAACTTCCAAAACGAGCTTATCAATAGCTGGGCGTCTTGCACCATAATGACTTTCGTCTGCTTGGCCTTTTATTACCAACAATTCATCAATTTCTAACCGTACTAATTTATCTTTAACAGTTGCATTAACTAGCTCTGAAAATGCCATTGGTGGCATGCTCTTGCTTGTTTCTATCCAACGCAAAGCTAATACTGCACGTAGTAAATAAAAATATTTTTTTAATTTAATACGCTCGCCTTTAAAGTCAGTATGTAAATTACGCTTACTGATTGATAAGTAATGATAACGTGACTTTAACGGTGAATAAAATTGTGCCGCCAATTCCCCCAGTTGAGCAAAAAATGCCTCATCTTTAAAATAAACAATTGGTGAATGTAACCATTCTATTAATGCTGGGTTTGAGTTGCGCATTAATTTCAATGCTTTAGATAGCTCCCAACCTGACACATCTAACTCATCATCAATTGGCTTTTCTATCACATCGCGCTTTTTATCTAATGTTAGGTACCAATCGAGTTTGTGAACATAGATAAATCGAACATCATAGTCGCTATCGCGGGAGGCAAAACCCCAACCGCGACTGCCGGATTCACACGCAAACAGTATTTTAACGTGATGAGTTTCTTCTATTTCTTTGAGTGTTTTTCCTATCCGTTCTCTCATTAGCACGGATACACTTTCATGGTCAGTTTCCATGCTTTCTCCTGTTACTTTTTATATTTAACCCTTAACGCACACCACTTGACGTAGGGTATGAACAATTTCTACCAGTGATGATTGTGCTGCCATTACCGCGTCGATGTCTTTGTAGGCCATCGGTATTTCGTCAATCACATCACTGTCTTTTCGGCATTCAACATGGGCGGTAGCCATTTTTTGGTCGCTGACTGAGAAACGTTTTTTGGCTTCAGTTCGGCTCATTACACGGCCTGCACCGTGGCTACAGGAACAAAAACTTTCTTCATCACCCAACCCGCGCACGATAAAACTTTTTGCCCCCATAGACCCTGGAATGATCCCCATTTGGCCTTTTCGAGCGGATACTGCGCCTTTGCGGGTTACCAGTACTTCTTCACCAAAGTGCTGCTCTTTTTGCACATAGTTATGATGACAATTTACGGCTTCTTGCTCTGTGATAAACGGTTTTGGAATTTCACGCGATAGTGCTTCCAATACGCGGTGCATCATCACTTCACGGTTATGGCGGGCAAAGTCTTGCGCCCAACCCACCGCTTCCATATAGTCATTAAAATGCACACTTCCTTCTTCGAAATAAGCCAAATCTCTATCGGGCAAATTAGCAATATGCTGTTGCATATCTTTTTGTGCCAATGTGATAAACAAGTTACCAATCGCATTTCCCACTCCGCGTGATCCGCTATGTAGCATTACCCATACACGGTTTTGTTCGTCTAAACACAGCTCAATAAAGTGGTTTCCCGTTCCCAACGTCCCTAAATGGTTATAATGGTTGGTTTGGCGCAGTTTTGGGTACTTATCACAGATACGTTTGAACTCTTCATCCAAGTGCGCCCAGTGGGTATCGACAATATCCGGTGTACGATGCCAAGCCCCTTTATCACGCCCATGTCGATGGGTGGTTCGACCGTGCGGCACTGCCGCTTCAATGGCAAAACGGATGTTTTGCAAGCTATCCGGCAAATCTGATGCCGTTAAGGACGTTTTTACGGCAATCATTCCACAACCAATATCCACTCCAACCGCTGCAGGGATAATGGCCCCTTTGGTCGGGATCACGCTCCCAATTGTCGATCCTTTTCCCACGTGCACATCTGGCATCACAGCAAGGTGCTTGAAAATAAACGGCATTTTTGCAGTGTTTTGCAGCTGGGTTACCGCTTTTGGGTCAACAGGCACCCCATTGGTCCACATTTTTACGGGTGCGCTATTTTCTTGAGTTAATTCATTGAATTTATTATTTATCATTATTTATTCCTTAATTTTTACTAATCCGTTTAATACTTGGTCTAAACCGCCGTAAACTGAAATTTGGTCGATGCGATGCGCAATGTTTTCTAGGGTTTCAAGTTCTTTTAAACGCAGTGCAACTGGGTTGTTTTCCATTACTTTAGCGGTATTTAGCAGTGAGCGAGTCGCGGCGGTTTCTTCGCGGCGGCGGATCACGTTAGCCTGTGCCGATTTCTCGGCTTCTACCACTTGGGATAAAATCGTACGCATATCTCCCGGTAAAATAATGTCTTTTATACCAATACTGTCGACTTCTAAACCAAACTCCGTTACGCATTGTGCTATTTGAGTTAGCATCAACTCATCAATTAACTGCTTATTTTCTAAAAGTTCGTCTAAAGTTCGGGTACCGACGATTTCCCTTAATGAAAACTGTAACTCACGGTATAAATGCTCTACAGGCTGACTCAATTTTGAGAACGCCAACAAAATATCGTGATAGCGCCAGTTAGCTGAAAGATTGATGCGCAGCGTCACTTTGTCCTTGGTTAAAATCTCTTGTCCACTCACTTCAAGGGATTGCAAACGAGTGTCTATTATTTCAACTTCCGGTTTGTGGTTGATTTTCCAATAACCGTAAGTTCCCGGTTGTAATAAATTTTGTATCTCACCATCAATTTTTAACATACCCACATGCCATGCAGGCACTTGACTAATCAATGCCAACTCATTGCCTTTAAGGCGTTTTTTACCCATTAAGCGTGCAACTAAGGTGGAGTCGATGACACTATCTTCTAGCGATAGCAGTTCCACTTTTAAGCTATTACCATTTTTCCAATACAACCGACGAGTTGCTGGTGGCAAGATTTCGCTCAAGCTATTGTGTAAATAAATAAATCCAATTTCATCATCAGATAACGCTACATCAAGGCAGTGCTCATCAACCCAGTCTGAGTGAAATTGGCGCAAATGTTCTGCCAGCTTATTTTCAATTGGCTCTTCATTTAATGGATACATGGTCACGGTTAATTTGTTAAACCAATCATTCACTTTGTGCTCACCAGCCAATAATAGGTGCTGAAAATCGCCATTTTTAGCGGTCAATGCGATAAGTCCTTGAGCAACTTTTATTTTTTTCATTATTTTTCCTTTTTTAATATTTATCCGCCACTGAAGAAAAAAGCGAAGTGGTGAGGGGAAAAGTAGAGTGCCTAACTGGGCTGTCTAAATTTCTGCTCATCACTCGGCGTGGCTCTCGAGTGGCGGCGTTAAGCTTAACTTCAGCTCGTTGTTATACGTTTTGGAGACGTTAGTTTCAGGAGTCGAACCTGATAGCTGTGCTATTACCATAAGGTATCTCCCAGCGGACGGAATACAGATCATGTAGTGACTAACGCCACCATGTCTGCACCGGTTGAACGCGAAGTTCAGACAATTTCCGGCAGTAGATGAATGTCTAATTGCCAGAAGCGTGCCAACTTTTTTAAAAACGGGATAAATATTTTTATTTGATTGAAATATAAATGAAAAATAATTTTAAGATAAAAGTAGTAAACATTGGCTTGGTAGATGGATTATGCTAATTATTATCTTTTTATATCGTTATTTATAAATTTATATAAATTCATTATGAATAAAAAACGCAAAGTGGTTATTGGGGTACTGGGTACGGTACTTGATAGACGAGGCAAAAAAGCCAATCGCTGGACAAAATGGCGCCCAACGGTAGGCTTGTGCCAACAACCTGATTTGGATATCGGCCGTTTTGAACTGCTACATCAAGTGAATGATTATGGTATGGCGAATCGGGTGAAAGAGGATATTGAGCAAGCCTCTCCCAGTACCGAAGTGGTACTGCATGAGGTGGATATTGCCGACCCGTGGGATTTCGAAGAGGTATACACCTCGTTATTGGATTTTTCTTCAAGTTATCCTTTTGATACTGACAACGAAGAGTATTTGGTGCATATCACTACCGGCACCCATGTGGTACAAATTTGCTGGTTTTTATTAACTGAAGCCCATTATTTACCCGCTAAATTAATCCAAACGTCTCCCAGCCAAAAAGGGCGAGAAAAAGACCCTGTTGGTATTCATGCGGTTATTGACTTAGATTTAAGCCGTTATGCACACATTACTAGCCGCTTCCAAAAAGAGCAGCAGCAACAGGTTTCGTTTTTAAAATCTGGGATTGCCACGCGTAATGCCGCATTTAACACCATGATTGAACAAATCGAGCGGGTAGCACTGCGCTCGAAAGCGCCGATTTTACTCAATGGCCCAACAGGGGCAGGAAAATCTTTCTTAGCGCGCCGCATTTATCAATTACGCGAAAGCCGCCACCAAGTCAAAGGGCGTTTTATTGAGGTGAACTGTGCCACTTTGCGCGGTGATAATGCCATGTCGACGCTATTTGGCCATGTAAAAGGGGCGTTTACTGGGGCACTAAATGCACGAGGCGGTTTGTTAAAAGAAGCCGATGGCGGCATTTTATTTTTAGATGAAATTGCAGAACTTGGCCTTGATGAACAAGCTATGTTACTCAAAGCCATTGAAGAAAAACGTTTTTTTCCTTTTGGCTCCGACAATGAAACCCAGAGTGATTTCCAACTGATTGCGGGCACCCACCGCAACCTTGCAGAGCAAGTGGAATCCGGTAAGTTTCGGGAAGATTTATACGCTCGTATCAATATGTGGACCTTTGCCTTACCGGGGTTAAAAGAACGTCGTGAAGATATTGAACCCAATATCGATTATGAATTAGCCAAATTTTGCCAAGTTCAGCAAAGCCAAATCCGTTTTGATAGCGAAGCGCGCAATGTGTATGTGAGGTTTGCTTGTTCCCCGCAAGCCCAGTGGCGCGGCAATTTCCGGGAATTGGGTGCCTCCATTAGCCGAATGGCCACTTTTGCCGAACGCGGGCGCATCACCAAAGTGGTCGCCGAGGAGGAAATTGGCCGTTTGCAGTCTCAATGGCAGCCAAAATCAACCAATACATTACCAAAGCAAATTGGTGAAATTGATTTATTCGACCAACCACAGTTGGCAATGGTGCTTGAAGTTTGCCGCCGTTCATCTACCCTTTCCGAAGCGGGGCGTGAGCTGTTTGCGGTATCACGGCAACATAAAAAACAGCCCAATGATGCGGACAGGTTGAGAAAATATTTAGCTAAGTTTAAGTTGGATTGGGAAGGGGTGAAAGCGGGGTATTGAAAGGCTTTATATTGCTAAGTCGTAAAAGAAAAATCCCCGCCGAAGCGGGGATGTGGGGGTTAATATTCGGCAATACAAAGTGTTTTTAGACTATTGCTATACATTGAGGCCGGAATGGAAATAACTTTGTCGGTACCAAGAGTTACAGCATCATTTCCTGTCCAGTACCATCCTAGAACATTATGATAAGTATCTATTTTTTTCTGAGGGTTCTGAAATAACATTGCTATTTCTGAGTCATAGGCAGGACGGCCTCCTTCAATGCTGCACCCAGAATCATCCATATTAAGTTCTTTCTTCTTCGTGGCGTAGAAATATGTATTTATTGTTATCGTTGCGCGTATAGCCTCAAGTTTATGGCTGTTTTTATTCGGCCTAGCGGTTAATTTGATGACATTTTTTTGACGATTTGGTTTATTTTTTATATAAGGGACCAACTTGGTACCAAAGCCTATCACATCTGGATGGCTATTCTCCCATGTATAATCAGTATAATCCTTTGTTATTGAATAGAAATGAAAATACTGTTGGTCAAGTACTGCTGTGGGGTAATTAATATCTTGGAAAGAATAGAAATAGATATCAGTTTTCTGTTCGGCGCCCACATGACCAATTGAATTAGAGTCAAGGGTTACCATTACTTTCTCTGCTTTTAAGTTCGAGATAGATGCAGTATACACACCTGATGCTGCTATTTCTTTCATAACAGCGTTACTTAGGACTCCACTACTTGAAGTGATCTTTGGTTTTTTACCTGAGATAAGTACTCCATTTTTATTGATAAGCTTTAAGGTTATTATCGCCTTGTCTTTGCCATTACCTTCAACTGAATCGGTATCAACGGATAACTCACTTTTCCCTTTGTCGAAAACTGGAGGAAGAGTTTTGATATTGATCGCTTTTTTCTCCGTTGTTTTGGCTGAATTACTTATATCAACAGTTAATGTGTGCATTCCTGCCGCGACAAATTTAACACTGGTTGAATAGTTTCCACGCTTATCATCGCGCCATGCTAATGAAGAAAAAGCCTGCTTATTACTCGATAAAGTAATGTCACTTGAACTGATATCAATAACACCGTTACCATACTTATCTTGTAGCTTGAGAGTTAATGTAACCGTAACCCCAGTTTCCGCGGTATCTAGGGTATCTATCTTAATGGTTGCAACACTTTCTGCACCCTGAGGGGCGGTAAATATGATTTCGGTTGGTTTTGCCAAACTGTTACTATTTACGGTCACATCTAATTGATGGGTACCGACTTTCGTCGATTGCCAATTAGTGGTGTATTGACCTTGAGATCCTTCAACCCAAGTAATATTTTCTGCTTGGCCACCATTAGTTAATTGAATGTTTCGATTGGTAACATTAATAACACCATTACCGAACTGATCTTTGAGTTGTAATGTCAGTAGAGTATCCACACCTAATTTGGCCGTTGCTGACGCAGATAAATTAACTTTCGCAACATTTTTGTCGCCTTCTAGTGGTTTCACTTCAATTTCGATATTTTTTACCTGACCATTTACCTCAACCGATAAAGTGTGTGCTTTAACTTTCTCTAAGGTTATCTGAGCGGTATAGACACTATCGTGTAATGGTGTTTTCACCCACGATGCTTTTGTGGTAATGGTGCTATCGGTATTTTTAAACTTAATGTCTTTCGACGTGACATCTGCCACTTCATTGCCGTAGTTATCAAACATGGTGAGGGTTAATGTGGTGCTCTCACCTGCACTCATTGAAGTTGCAACAGTGGTTAATTTAATGTCTTTAACGTTGCTAGTCCCTTTCAATGCTTTCACCGTGATTTCCTTGGTATTGGCATTCTGCTTATTCACCACCGCGGTTAAGGTATGTTTACCCACTTTGGTTAATGGTAAGGTGGCTTTATACACGCCTACCGATTCCATTTTCCAAGCGATACTACTGCTATTGATAATTTCTGCGCTATGGTTATCAGTTAACTCAATATCTGCCCCATTGACGCCAGTCACCAAGTTGCCATATTGGTCATTCAAAGTTAAGGTTAATTCAGTTTTTTCACCGGCATTAAGCCCCGCTGTCTTAGTGGAAAGTGTTGCGCTGTTTACCACATCTTTTCCGCTTGGATAGGTTGCTTCTACGGTTTGTATACGGCTTGGTTTTTTATTTACCGTGGCTTTAAACTGGTAATTACCGACAGTTTCCAACCGTTGTTTAGTGGTGTATACGCCATCTTGTGGGTTAGTCCATTTAACATTTGTAGGTTTTCCATTATTGGTGAGCTGAATGTCTTTAGTATTGATATCAATAACACCGTTATCAACGCTATCCGTTAAGGCTAATGTTAACGTGACTTCTTTACCTGCTTCAATGGTGCCTTCGTCAGTTGACAGCGTGGTTTTATGCACATTGTTTGTGCCTTTAGCAGGGGCTACGGTTAACTCAATCTTATCGCTGAGTATGTTATCTGCGGCAACTTGAATAGGCTGCTTGTGTAACTTGTTCATCGTGAGTTCTTGAGAGTAAAAACCATCTTTAAGCTCTTTCCATATAGAGGTCGATTGCAAGCCCGTCAATAACGTCAAGTTTGATGATGCCCCAGTCAGCTTGTTACCAAACTTATCTTTTAGCCCCACTGTTAGGGTGACTTTCTCCGCTGAATTGACCGTGTTTTTTGTTGCACTATGGGTGATAGACAGGGTGTCTAATGAGCCACGCAGACCATCTTTATTATAAGAGCTAATCAAAATTTCTTTTGGTACTTTGACGTTCCAATTAGTGCTTTCTGATTGGCCATTGACTTCCACTGTTATTTTATAACGGCTCGCTTTGGATGCAGGAAGTTGAGCGATATATTTATTCATCACATTCTTTTCCATAAAGACAATACTTTGCTCTTTATCGTTAATTTTCAATTTGATATCACTGCTGCTGACATTCTTAACGGTGTTGCCATATTGGTCAGTTAAACTAATAGATAATGATGATGGTTGTCCTGCGTCACTGTCGGCTATCGGTGAGATAGTGATTGTTTTTACTACATCTTTACCCATTGGCGAATTGACCGCGACATTGGTTGTATCCGTAAATTTACCAATACCTGCACTCAGAGTATGTGTTTTGACTTCACTGAGCATGGTGGTGGTGGTATAGATACCTAAGCCATGGCTATCTTCTTTCCAAATTATTGGTCCTTTGCTAGAAATGCCTGTATAACCAATGTCGCTATTGTTGAGGTTGATAACTGGGTTGTTATCGGCATCAGTCACTTTTAAGGACAACGTTAGGTTATCACCCGCGGTGATCACGTTTGGTGTTGCCGTTAGCGTTACTTTGTGAACTCGTTTTGAGTCTGTTGAAGGCTTCACTTCAATCAAGACATTTGTGCTTGGTATTTTATTAACAGTAGCTCTCAGCGAGTGAATACCTGCAATTGAGATGACGGCTGGTGTGGTATAAATACCGTTTCCTTTTGATGTCCAGATTAAACCCGTAAGGTCTTTTTGAGTATGAGCATCACGGATTACGATATCGGTATTTTTAATTCCTTCAATGCCATTATCCCATTGGTCGGTTAATTTGAGTGTCAGCTCGGTTGTACTACCAACGGTCAGTTGATTGGTGCTGGCTTTGAGTTCAGCTTTGCTGACGTGTTTTGGCCCCGCTAGCGCACTGACATCAATAGTTACTGGTGTATTTGTTTGGTTATTAACTCGACTGACAAAGGTGTTTCTCCCTTGTTTATGCAATGGGAGGCTGGCTATGTAAACACCTGCACTTTTTTCTTGCCAAACCAGAGCAGTGACAAGAGCATTGTTATGTTCTACTTGAATGTCGTTAGTTTGTACCTTTTCAACACCATTACCATGGCTATCAGTTAGTGTTAATTTCAATTCAACTGAATTATTCACAGATAACTTACTGTTAATAATGTCTAATTTTACGTTTTGAACGGCAGATTTACCTTCTGGTGAGCCAACATTAATGTTTACTTCTTTACTGTTATTATTAACTGTTACTTTTAGAGTATCTTTACCCTGTTTTTTCAATAATAACTCGGCGGTATAAGTGCCATCTGCATTGTCTTTCCATACGACGGAACTGGTTTGTTTATGATTGATGACAATACTTTTGCTCTCAATTCCCCTTAACGGATTGTCAAAATAGTCTTTTAAGGTCACGGTAAGCTTTAATTTATCACTGGTTTTAAGATTATCCGTTGGGGCAGTCGTGAATAACAGGTCATCCACTACGCCACGCTGGTTCTTAGCACCGCTACCGTTACCATTGATGACAACAAGGGTGGTGGGTTTTGCAACAGTCAATGTTTTAGCGGCAGAATCGTGATTATTGACGGAGACAACAAGGCTGTATTTACCCTGTTGTTGACCTGGTAGTGTGCCAACATAGTTACCATTCGGCTGTTGAGAAACGAGAACTACTGATGGGTTTTTATTGCCGATTTTAGCCGTTACCTCTTTGATGCCGTCAATAGAGTGACCATTTGCATCTGTCAGTGAGACCGCCAATGTGCTTTCTGCACCTGCCATAGTTGGAAGTATCGCGAGGATTGTAATTTTATCAACATGGCTACCGCCTACGGCCTTTTCAACTCGGATAGGAAGAGCTTGGCTATTGATATTATTGACAGTAGCTATTAGCTCATCGTTACCAAGCATGTTTAACAGTAAACTCGCGGTATAAGTCCCATCTTTGTTATCAATCCAAGTCACCTTACCTGTTTGGTTATGGGTTAGGGTGATTTTATCGAGTGCAATACCCGTCAGTGTATTGTCGACCGCATCTTTCAGCGTCAATGTCAGGGTGAGCTTATCGCCAGATCTGAGGTTTTGTACTGTTGAAGCCTTGAGCTCAACGGTTTTAACCACTCCGAGGGTCTCTTTTGTGCCAGAGCCGTCGGCTTTATTCGCTTTAATGGTTGTGGCTGGACTTACTGCCCACGATTGTTGCTCTGTATATTTATTAGCCGTGACTTTAACGGTGTAACTGCCTGCTTTACTTGCCGGTAGCGTCGCGCTGTAAGTGCCTTTGGTGCTAGTTTCAGTGAACTTGATGTCTGCTAATTTGTCGTTGATAGTGACTTTAATGTCATTAGCTATCTGAGTAACGCCATTGCCATGACTATCTTTAGCTTTCACTGTGATGATTTTCGCTTGACCTGCTGCGGAAGCGTCGATCGAGTCCAGATTGATCGTTTTTACCTGCGTAACCTGATCCGCATTTGTGACAGTAATATTCACTGATGTGCTATTCACACTGTTAACAATTGCTTTTAATGGGTCTTTACCCAGCACTTTTAACGGTAATAGTGCCGTGTAGCTGCCGTTATTGTTATCACTCCATGTCACTGTACTGCCTTGATTTTGTTGCAGAGTGATACTGGTAACGCCTTTAAGTGGGTTACTAAACTTATCCTTTAAGGTCATGGTCAGTTGTAAGTTATCGCCTGATTTGACGTTAGTATTTGGTGTTACAGCCAGTGTGACCTCATTAACCACGCCACGAGTGCCTTTAGCTCCTCCGCCATTTTGAGTTGCTAAGACGGTATCTGGAGTTGCAACATTGAACGGTTTTTCTGTTGATGACAAGCCATTGGCCGTGATAATGACGGGATGAGAACCACTCAATTGCCCCGGTAATGTTCCGATATAGCGACCATCTGCTTGTTGGGTAACGGCAACGTTTGATAGCTGTTGCTGATCCATTTTAATATCGACACTTTTGATGCCAGTAACTGGGTGGCCATTTTTATCCGTTAAGGCCACAGTAAATTCGCTGCCTGTACCGGCGGCGGCTGGTGTGATATTGATGATTTCGACTTGTTTAACGCTGTTACTACCTTCTGCTTTTTTAACAATGATGCTAATTGGCCGGCTATTCACGCTATTCGCTGTGGAAATTAGTGTATCTGTCCCAAGCGTGTCTAACAGTAAACTCGCGGTATAAGTCCCATTATTTTGTTCAGTCCAAGTCACCTTACCTGTTTGGTTATGGGTTAGGGTGATTTTATCGAGTGCAATACCCGTCAGTGTATTGTTGAACGCATCTTTCAGCGTCAATGTCAGGGTGAGCTTATCGCCAGATTTGAGGTTTTGTACTGTTGAAGCCTTGAGTTCAACGGTTTTAACCACGCCTTGCGTTTCAGCTTTACCTGAACCATCAGTTTGAGTTGCCTTAATGATTGAGGCGGCCTTAACGACCCAACTTTGTTGGTTTTCCTTTTTATTAGCCGTGACTTTAACGGTGTAACTGCCTGCTTTACTTGCCGGTAGCGTCGCGCTGTAAGTGCCTTTGGTGCTAATTTCAGTGAACTTGAGGTCTGCTAATTTGTCGTTAATAGTGACTTTTATGTCATTAGCTATCTGAGTCACACCTTGTTGATGGGTATCTTGAATTTTTACGGTAAGATTGCCCGCTTTCCCGGCTTCTGACTGGGCGATAGGGTCAATGATAACCTTATCTACTTGATTGACTTGGTTGGTGTTTTCCACCGTAATGTTTACGGTTGAACTCTCTTTCTGGTTAACGATGGCTTTTAGCGTACCACTTCCCAACATTTTTACTGGTAATGTTGTGGTATAACTGCCGTTATTGTTATCACTCCATGTCACTGTACTGCCTTGATTTTGTTGCAGAGTGATACTGGTAACGCCTTTAAGTGGGTTATCAAACTTATCCTTTAAGGTCACGGTCAGTTGTAAGTTATCGCCTAATTTAACGTTAGTATTTGGTGTTACAGCCAGTGTGACCTCATTGACGACACCACGTGCTCCTGCTGTTCCCCCACCATTTGGTGCTGCCAAGGCGGTATCTGGTTTTGCAACTTGTAGTGGTCTTGGCGTTGATGCTTGGCTATTGGCCGTGACAATCACTGGGTGTGAACCACTCAGTTGGCCCGGTAATTTTCCGGTATAGCGGCCATCTGCTTGTTGGGTAACGGCAACGTTTGATAGCTGTTGTTGACCTATTTTAACATCGACACTTTTGATGCCAGTAACTGGGTGGCCATTTTTATCCGTTAAGGCCACAGTAAATTCGCTGCCTGTACCGGCGGCGGCTGGTGTGACATCGATGATATCGACTTTATGGATAGCATTACTGCCTAACTGTGATTTGACATCAATAACAACAGTGGAGCTTTGTATTTTATTTGCTGTGATAAATAAGTGATCTTGCCCCAATTGCGTTAAGACTAAGCTAGCCGTATAGGTTCCATCTTTTTGTGCTACCCAAGTCACTTTACCTTTTTGGTGATGGGTGAGTGATTGACCTAAATCGACGCCAGTTAGCGAGTTATCAAAGGCATCTTTTAACGTAACAGTTAGCTTTAACGTATCGCCAGACTTTAAATCTTTGCTAGGTGAAACCGTGAGTGTCGCAGTGTTGACCATACCGCGAGAACCTTTTTTACCACTGTTATTGTTGGCTATCGCTGTCGGGGAGGTGACTGTTAAGGTTGACTCAGCAGATTTAACGCCACCAACAGTGACAATGACTTTATGAACGCCTGCTTTTTGGCCAGAAAGTGTGCCAGTATAAGTTCCTTTGCTGCTGGTTTCTGCTATCTTCAGCAACTCTTCAGCGCCATCGATAGACACAACTGCGTTACTATCTATCCCTGTAATGGATTGATTATTGGCATCAGTGAGTGCCAACGTGATGGAGCTTGTTTCACCGGCAGCTGGTTTAGTCAGGCTTTTGATTTCAACCTGTTTGATTTGAGTCGTACCAGTGGCATTGCCGACTTTAATGCTAATTAGTGGGCTGGCATGGCTATTAACAGTAGCGACTAAGTCATCTTCTCCAATGTTAGTTAGTGGTAAAATGGCGGTATAATTTCCATTCCGGTTGTCTGACCAACTGATTGTTTTAGCTTGCTGATTTTGTAATTGGATATGTGAACCATCAACACCGTCAAGGTAATTACCAAAGTTATCTTTTAGTGTCACGGTTAGTTGTAATGAATCGCCAGACTTTAAATCTTTGGTTGGTGATGAGGTTAATTCAACCGTTTTTACCACGCCACGTTGATTTTCTGTACCACTGCCATTGTTATTTTTAACAGTAATAATTGCTGGTTTTTTCACTTGCCAAATTTTTGATGTATTTTGGCTGTTAGCACTAACTTCAACATTATAATCTCCCATTTTTTCAACAGGTAATGTGGCAGTGTAGCTCCCTTTGTTGGATGCTGATTCTGTAAACTGTAGTATTTGAGCTTGTTGATTAATCTTAACGGTAATGTTGTTAGCAATTGTGGTTACGGGGTGCTGATACTTGTCGGTAACTTTCACTGTGATAGTTTGGTTTTCACCTGCTTCACTCGGCGTGATTGGTTCCAGTTCGACATTAGCCACTTTATTGATATCCATCGCATTACTTACGGTAATGGAAATTAATTGTGATTTATGGCCGTTAATCGAAGCCGTTAAATCAGTAGAGCCTGTTTGCGTTAGCAGTAACGGAGTCGTGTAAGTGCCGTTACCTTTATCTAACCATTTTAACGAGCTCGCTTTATATCCATCCAGAATCATATTACTGGTATCGATAGTGGTTAAGGGATTATTAAATGCATCAACTATGGTCACTGTGATATTCAGACTGTCACCTGATTGCAGATGTGTGATATCACCTGTTGTCATGGTAATGTTATTGATAACGCCTCGTTCGCCACTATTACCTGTTCCGCTTGTATTATTCGAGCTAACTGGGACCGGTTTTTTCACTTCTAAAGTATTTTTAACGGAGCCTTGGCCATTCACACTTGCATGAATGTCGTATTTACCGGTTTGCAGAGCTGGCAGTGTGACTTCATAAATACCTGATTTCCCTTCTTTTGCTGGCAAAGTGTGGGGTTTGTTATCAATATTAACGATAATTTCAGTTTCACCGACTACCGGGTTGCCATGTGTATCGGTTAATTGAACTGCCAGTATGCTGCTTGAACCTGCGGCAGGTTGCTCAGTCTTGATAATTGCAACTTTGCTGACCTTGTCTGTTCCTTTGGCAAGATTGATTTGAATCGGTTTTACGGGAGTTTTATTGCCATCAATTGACGCAACTAAACCTTTCGCGCCAACTTCAGTTAACGTGATGGTCGCGCTGTAAGAACCATCGCGGTTATCTTTCCATACTGGCTTGCCGTTATATCCTTCAAGTTTGATATTATTGGTGTTGAGTGCTGTTAAACCGTTACCAAAGGCATCGGTGATGGCCACACTGATTTCAAGTTGACTGCCAGATTGTAAGTTGTCGGTATTGCCCGTTGTCATGACAATACTATTGACCACGCCTTTTTCTCCCGGCTTACCTGTGTTATTGGGTTTAATTGGCGTTGGTGGGGTAACCACTAAAGTTGTATCAGTTGAGCCCTTACCATTCACACTCGCGCTAATGTTGTGATTTCCTGCTTGTAGTGCGGGTAGTGTCGCCTCGTAAATACCCGGTTTTCCTTCTTTTGCTGGAAGCTTATGGGTTTGTCCATCAACATTGATGGTAATTTCTTTTTCCCCGATAACGGGATTGCCATGTTTGTCGGTTAATTCGATAGTGGCAGTACTATTTGTGCCTGCTGACGGTTTTTCTGTTTTGATGATTTTTACTTTATCAACGTGAACAGTTCCTACAGCGTTATTAACCTGTACCTCAGTTAGAGGGCTGTGGGTGCCATTGACAGAAACAGTTAAATCATTGCTACCAACGTCGGTTAAGATCAGGGTGGTGGTGTAAGAGCCATCGCCATTATCCACCCAGTTTAAGGTACTCCCTTTGTGTTTACCGATATCGATATTATCCCTGTTTAAATCCACCAAGCCGTTACCAAAGGCATCCGTCACTGTTACAGTGATATCAAGGGAATTGCCGGATTCAAAACGGTTAGAGTGATCAAGTGTGATCGCCACCTTATCAACAACGCCTTTCTCACCCTGTTGACCCGTTCCGTTAGAGTTATTAGGGGATATCGGTTTTGGTTGTTCAACTAGCAAGCTTTCTTTGATTGATACAGTACTATTTACACTCGCATGGATATTATGTTGGCCTGCTTGCAGTGCTGGCAGTGTGACTTCATAAATACCCGGTTTCCCTTCTTTTACTGGCAAGGTGTGTAGCTTGCCATCAATCTCAACAATTATTTCCTGTTCACCGACCACTGGGTTGCTGTTTTTATCGGTTAACTCGACGGTCAGTATGCTGCTTGAACCTGCGGCAGGTTTTTCTGTTTTGATGATTTCAACTTTGCTGACCTTGTCTTTCCCTGTGGCATTGCTCACTTGGATTTGTTTCTGTGAACTCGCAGAGCCATTAATGGAAGCGGTGAGGTCATTATTGCCGGCTTCGGTGAGTGGCAAGGTGGTGGTGTAAGAGCCATCACCGTTGTCAACCCATACCAACGTATCACCTTTATGTTTACCAATATCGATATTATTGGTGTTCAAGCCAGCTAAGCCGTTGTTAAAGGCATCGGTAATGGTCACAGTGATTTCAAGATTATCGCCAGATTGCAGATTGTTCGTATTGCCTGTCGTAATTTCTATTTTATCAATAACGCCTTGCCCACCTTTTTGTCCTGTACCATTTGGATTTTTAGGCTTAACAGGCTGTGGCTTATCAATAATCAGCAACTCTTTGGGGGATTTTTTCCCGTTAACGACAGCGGAAAGATCATGGTTGCCCGCGAGTTGTCCATCAATAATCACTTGGTAAATGCCCGGTGATGTTTCGGTTGTAGGTAAAGTGTGAGGCTGACCATTAATATTGATGGTGATTTCTTTTTCCCCGACAACCGAGTTACCATATTTATCAGTTAACTCGATAGTTACAGTGCTATCCATACCTGCGGCAGGCTTTTCTATTTTAGTGATTTTTACCTTATCAACATGGGTTGTTCCGGTGGCATGATTGACTTGAATGTCTGTTTTCGGGCTAGTACTGCCATTGATGGAGGCAGTTAGGTCATTGTTGCCGACTTCGGTTAATGGCAAGGTGGTAGTGTAAGAGCCATCACCATTATCCGTCCACGTCAGCGTGTCACCTTTGTGTTTACCGATATCGATATTATCGGTATTCAAGTTTGATAACCCATTGCCAAAGGTATCGGTGATGGTTACTGTCACATTAAGGGTATCCCCTGATTGTAAACTCTGGGTTTTGCTTGGAGTGATGACGATATTATCAATAACCCCTTTTTCTCCTTTTTGACCTGTACCGTTCGAGTTGTTCGGCGAAATCGGTTTTGGCTGCTCAACAATTAACGTCTCTGGGGAGGAAGTTTGCCCATCAACAGTAACGGTGATACTTGGTGTACCAGTGTGTTGCCCTGGTAATTTTCCGGTATAAACTCCGCTACCAGGAAAGGTTTCACTAATGGTTATTGGCGTAGGTTTACCATCGATATTGACTGTTATAGTACCATCAGCTCCAGATACGGTATTACCGTGCATATCAGTTAATAAAATGGCGATGCTACTGTCTGTGCCAGCCTCAGCTTTCGTGAGTTCTAAAATGCTGACATGGGCTAATTTGCCAAAGATAAAATGTACTTTTACTGTAGCGCTTTGTTCGTTCAGTGTTGCAGTGATTTCTACGGGGCCTGCGGCGTGACTGTCAACTTCTACTTCAGTGTTACCCTGTTCATCTGTTGGCGCTAACTGTGTGGTGTGTGCATTTTTCGCATCCAATTGCAGCATGGCACCTTGAATTGGGTGAGCGTTGTTATCGGTAATATGGAATTGAATTTTATTTTTAGATTTACCATCGGCAACGGCATTATCACTTAGAACATTGAAATGATTAATATGTGCTTGATGGGTATCGGCAATAAAGAAAAAAGCGGTTTCGATGGGAACGCCACCATTTGCTACGGCTTGAATGTGATGTTCGCCCGTGACTAGCGAGGTGAACTGAATTGACGCCTCGCCTTTCATATTAGTGACGATGTCATATTTTTGTTGAGTAGTTGACTTTGCCGCCTGCATTTTTTTAAACAGGTTGCTAAATGCCATACTGGAAGAGGTGGCTTTTTGAGTGGTTAATTTGAGTTCAGGAGGCAGGGTGAAGGTCACTATTGAGTCTGGCGCAACATGACCTAAACTATCTCTGGCCGTAATTGTTAGCGTATTAATATCTTTGCCATTGGCAACGGCATTTCCTTGCTTGATAACCTCACTCTGCTTAATTGATAATACGCCAGAGTTGGTGACTTCAACCAAGGTTGTGGCTTGCGGTGAAATATTTCCTTTGCTATCAGAGGCTGTTATTGTGAATCGGTAAAGGTTGATTTTCTTCCTTTCTTGTTCAGTCATTGCCACTTGATAGGATGGCAATTTGACTCTTGTCGCCGCACCGTCGAGGATGATTTCACCTCCAGCGGTTAAAAACTCAGGCGCTTGTACGGTCAATTTATCTAACGGATATTTGGTATTGAGGGTATTAATTAAAGGTAATAATTCCCCTGTTTTTCCTTGGATCATTGAGGGTAAGGATAGGGTTATCAGGGTTTTCTTTTGGTATTCCAGTACGATGTTGTTATTACGATTCACAAAATCATAGCGGCTGCCCATTAAGCGACGAGCATCACCCACTTTGCTTGGGTCAAGCTGCTCTGCGAGGCTCTTACCTAGTGCCCAAGTGAATTGCACTTTGGCATTGGTTTCACTCAATCCACCACTGATTTTTTGCTCTGCACTTAAAGTGACCAGAGAGAAAGGAGTCCAATTCACCCCAACCGTGGTGGCAAGTGGGTCTTTTTGGCGTTTATCTTTGCCGAATAGGGCGACATCATCGCCGAAATACTGTTCAAATTTAAGGTTTCCGCCAATGTTCGGGTAAGACGGCAACCAGCCTTCCGCTTGTAAATCCCAACCGTTGGCAGGGCGAGCATTGTAATCGTTATCTAATTCTGATGCGCTACGCCATGAAGACGTGCGCATATAAGTATTGGCGCTAAGTTTTAAAAAGTCTTGTGCGTATTCTGCGCCCAAACCTAAGCGAGAGTGGTAGCGAGATAAGTCATGATCGAAAAAGGCATTGACCCCCATCATGCGTTCAGGAGTAAAGTGACGAACCCCAATACCATTATTAGCTTGTAAGCGGCCATCAGTACGGTGAAGATTATGTTGGGTAAACAACAATAAATCTGCACTGTCATGCCAAGGAACTAACCAATCTAGCTGGGTATTTTTAATGGATAATTTTTTATCTACATCAACACTGAATTTGGCATTACCGGCTTTGGATAACCAATTGTTAATTTCATCAGTTGCCGCGTTTGTGACCTTACTGCGAGCGAAGTCTTGTGCCATATCTGCAAGATCTGCCGCCTTTTTCTTATCAGAGATAAAACGGGCAGCGCTTTGGCTATATTCCGCAATAAATTTCTCTGTTTTATCATTGCTATTGCTATTGCTGAGTACAGAGTCACTCCCCAAAGTAGGAAGATCATCAGGCGTGAGCATTTTTGCATAGCTTGGCATAACCGGCATGATGGCCGAAGACCATATTGCAGTAAAGAGCACAAAGCCGTTTGAGAGCTTGTGTCTCAAGGTTAGCTTCGGTGTTGATGTATCGGGGTTCATTCAATTTATTCCTAGTTTCAATATTAACTTGGCTATTGTTGAATGCTTATCGTGGTAAGAGCTTGTGAATTAGTTTGACTTAAACAGAAGCGAAATTTGCAAGGTGGAAAAATGCGGAATAGGTGGCTTTTATTGATAACGTTAAAAAATAATCTCCTCGCTGATATCAAAGAGTTTTTAGCGATTGGGAATAAATCTTACTTAAATAAAAACAATTAATTAGCTTATAAATGAATGCGATAATCACACAGGAATATGGCTTTTAAAGGTATGAATAAAAGACGCTGTTTGGTGGGTATGATAGTAAATTTCGTCGTAATGCAATAAAGCCATAAACTCAGTTAGTAAAATTAACAATGCCCTTGTTAAGGGGCATTTTTTGACATTGGAAGAGTAGTTAAAGTAAACCTATTTTATACAGAGAGTATTATCCTATTTTTTGAAATAGCTGCCTTAGCAAACTTAACGGTGTGCGTGTAGGTCTGTTTTGCTCATTTATTGGAGATTTGAAAAGAGTTCCTGTGCTTGGCTGAATATTTATCGCAGATCCATTCCTTAGAAAGTTGACTTGTATGGTTCTACTATCGCCATTTAGGGTCGCAATGACATCCATTGAACCTTCAACTAAACTACTGACTTTTAATTCTGTATATCCATATTCATCAGTCAGGTTAACCGTTGAGATAATGCCATTTAGGGCTGCAAAATGAACCTGCGCACCAGCGATGCTTTGTCGGTTATTATTCACAATATGTAATTTAATTGTATTTTTACTGCTCCCATCTGCCACCGCATTATTTTGAATAATATCAATGCTACCAATAAATGACTGGCTAATATCGGATTTAAAGTTATACATTTCATTAATTTCTGTACCATGATCAATATTTGCTTTTATTGCATAACTTCCTGATACCAAACTGGTAAATTGAATGGAAGCTTCACCTTTACTGTTAGCGATGATGCTATGGGATTGTTCCGGAACT
Source organism: Providencia sp. PROV141 (assembly GCF_028481645.1). Classification (NCBI taxonomy): domain Bacteria; kingdom Pseudomonadati; phylum Pseudomonadota; class Gammaproteobacteria; order Enterobacterales; family Morganellaceae; genus Providencia; species Providencia sp. PROV141. The sequence goes on from NZ_JAMPPR010000024.1 coordinate 86,268, forward strand.
GATTTTGCTGCCTGAGCCTTCCACATAAAATGATTAAGTAATGAATAGTATCCTGTGTTTTTTTGATCGCTAGATTTAAGGCTTGTAGGCAGTGTAAAGTTGACTTTCGCATTGGGTACTGGGTGGCCAAGCGCATCTTTGATGACGACGGCAAAGGTGTTTGTGTCTTTACCATCAGCAACGGCATTGTTTCTTTTGGCGGTATTTGCATGGCTGATGGTGAGAGTGCCTGTGTTAGTCACCTCAATTAACGTTTCCGCTTGTGGCGAAACATTTCCATTGGTGTCATAAGCTGTCACTGTTAAACGATAAAGGTTGAGTTGTGGGTTTTTAACTGTGTTGCTGGCAATTTTGTAAGACGGTAGTTTGACTGAACTCTCTAAACCGTTAAGGTGAATTTCTCCCCCAGCCGCTATCAATTCAGGGGCTTCTATCACTATTTTATCGAGTGGGTATTTAGTGGATAAATTGCGGATAATCGAGAGTTCTTCTCCTGTTATGCCTTGAATAACTTTCGGTAATGACAATGAAATTAAGGTTTTCTTTTGGTATTCCAATACAATATTGTTATTACGGTTAACAAAATCATAGCGGTTACTGGCGATATGACGAGTGGCTTCTACCGCTGAAGCATCAAGATGTTGCGCTAAGCTTTTCCCTAACAACCAATTGAACGCAACTTTTGCACTTGTTTCATTTGCGCCGCTACTGCCCATTTTATGTTCTGCATTTAGTGCGAGGAGGGGAAATGGAGACCAATTGACGCCGAAAGTTGTTGCCATTGGGTTTTTCTGGCGTTCATTTTGACCAAATAAAGCCACATCATCACCGTAATATTGCTCCAGCTTGAGATTCGCACCTAAATTAGCATACGTGGGTAACCAGCCTTCAAATTGAATATCCCAGCCGTTAGCAGGACGCGCATTATACTCATAGGCTAACTCGGACGCACTACGCCAAGTCGATAACCCCAAATAGCTATTCGCACTCATTCGAACATAATCTTGAGCATACTCCACACCAAACCCTAAGCGCGAATGGTAATGGGATAAATCATGATCAAAAAAAGCATTTACTCCGACCATGCTATTTTGCTGGAAATGACGTAATCCAAGGCCGTTATTAGTCTGCAATCGACCATCAGTGCGATGAATACTATGTTGGGAAAATAGCAATAAATCGGGTTGGTCATACCAAGGTACTAACCAATCTAATTGAGAAGTCTTAATTGACAATTTTTTATCTAGGTTAATGTTCAGCCTGGCATTACCTGCTTTGGATAACCAATGCGTTATTTCATCAGTCGCAATATTTGCGGCTTTATGGCGAGCGTAATCTTGCGCCATATCCGTGAGGTTTTTTGTTTTGTTTTCTTTTGATGCGAAATTTGCCGCATTTTGCCCATATTCCGCTAAAAAATGCTCGGTGCTATCTTCAGGTTGGGTTCCTTCAAATTGAGTGGCACTGCTACCGAGTGTTGGTAAATCGTCTGTACTGAGCATTTTGGCATAACTCGGCATGATTTGCGCAATGGCAACTGACCAAATAGCCGTAGAGAGTACTAAGCGGTTTGGTTGCTTTGGCTTCAATTTTGACGAAGGGAGATTCATCGAACATATTCCTGATATCAATATTAACATTGCTATTTTCAGGGTAGAAAGTGCTCAGTGCTTGTGAATTGATTGGATTTAAACGGAAAGGAAATATGCATTATGGAATTGTTAGGAATGGTTATTATTATCTATTGATTAATCGGTGTTTTTTATTTCCCCCTCTAAAGACGAGGGGGAAAAGTTTAAGGAGAATTAAGGTGTCACAGGCACCGTAAATTTAGAGCTAGAATGCCCATTGATAGAAGCAATAATATCAATATCACCCGGTGTTAATAATGTTAAGTAGGTAGAATAATCCCCATCACTCTCTTCATACCAACCAAGGATATTAGTGTTATAACGACCAAGGTCGATATTTTTAGGGTTTATACCCTCAAGTGTGTTGCCAAAGGCATCGCTAAGAGTGACCGTAATGAGCACATCACTGCCAACGGTGACATTATGCGTGGACGATGCAGATATTTCGATGTTTTCGACGACACCTAACTGACCTTGAGGGCCGCTGCCATCAGAATTTTTCGCATTGATAGTGAGTGGTGGATTCACCGTTAGCCTATGTTTAGGTGACGTTTTTCCATGTAAAGAAGCGCTAATGGTGTAATCTCCGGACATTTGCCCTGCAAGTAACCCGCTATACTCACCTAAATTAACCGAACTTTCTTCAATCTCGACAGGAACTTGTTTATTGCCAATATTGACCATGATGATCCCATCTGCGCCAGAAACGGGATTACCATTCACATCGGTTAACCTGAGAGCCATAACAGTTTCTTCTCCTGCATGGGGCGATTGCGTATTCAGGATCTCAATTTTTTTCAATGTTCCGCTGATAAAATAAACAGTAACGGTTTCACTTTGGCCATTTATTGTTGCGGTCACTCTACTAATTCCGCTGTGTACACTAGTGAGTGGCATTTCAATAACTCCTGTTTGATTTGTCACCCCTTGAGCGTCAATTTTACCACGAGTCGCGCTAAAATTAACGGTTTCTCCTGCGATGGGATTACCTAGAGCGTCGGTGATATAGGCAGTAATCATATTGGCTGCTTTACCATTAGCCAATGCTGCTGTCTGAACGATGTTAAGACTTTGTATCACTGGTTGGCTAGTTGTTGCGGTGTTTTTGCTGGTCACTTCAATGAGGGTATCGGTGGTCGATGATGCATTGCCATGAATATCATAAGCAATACCGCTTAAGCGATAACGATTCAATCTTTCCCGTTCTGATGGTGTTGATGCCGTTTTATAAGTGGGTAATTTTACGGTAGCATTTTGACCCGATGAGCTAATAACACCACCGGCAGCGAGTAATTCAGGTGCATTCCAGACAATTTTTTTCAGTGGATATTGCGTTGTTATTGATTGCACCAATGGCAACTCTTGTCCGGCTTCACCTTGAATTTTTGCCGCGAGCTTCAATTGAATTGCTATTTTCTTTTGATAATCAAGAACAATATTGTTATTGCGATTGACGAAGTCAAGGCGGTTACCCGAAACACGTCGTGATTCACCGACTTTAGCAGGGTCAATTTGCTCAATAAAAGTCTTATCAAATGCCCAGTTAAATTGCACTTTGGCACTGGTATCTTGTAATCCACTGCTTATTTTGTGCTCTGCACCCAAGGTGATAAGAGTGAAAGGGGTCCAATTTACACCTAAAGTGGCTGCGGTTGGGTCTTCTTGAAGTTTATTTTTCCCCATTAGAGCAACATTATGACCGACATATTGTTCAAACTTAAGATTAGCCCCCAGTTGCGGGTAAGCTGGTAGCCATCCCTGAGCTTGTACATCCCACCCACGCGCAGGACGTGCATCATAAGCGCGAGTTAGCTCAGATGAACTACGCCATGACGAAACGGGAAAATAGGTATTAGCGCTGAGTTTTAAGTAATCTTGCCAGTATTCAGCGCCAACGCCTAACCGGGAGTGATAATGTGAAAGATCATGATCAAAGAATGCATTGACACCCACAGTGCTCTGCTCATTGAAATGGCGCAAACCAATCCCATTATTGCTTTGTAGTCGCCCATCCGTGTTGTGAATACTGTGTTGGGTAAATAACAGCATATTAGTTTGTTGATACCAAGGGATCAGCCAATCAAAATGACTATTTTTAAGTGATAATTGCTTATCAAAATTCAGACTGACTTTCACATTACCCGCTTTTGAGAGCCAATGGGTAATTTCCTCTATTGCTGCATTAGCCGCTTGATTACTGAGATAACTTTGTGCCATTTGTGAGATTTCATGGCTATTTTTTTGTTCTGCAAGCCATGATGCGGCAGTTTTACTGTATTGCGCTAAGTTACGTTCGCCATCGTTACTTTCTAGTTTTGGGATAGGACTACCTAAAAGAGGGAGTTCATCCGGTGTTAGCATTTTTGCATCGCTGGACAATGTTGGCATAATAGTTAATGACCATGTCGCCACCAATAAGGCCAAAGGGGCAGGAAATTTCTTTTTAGAGCAAAGCATTAAATATATTCCTAGATTGGATATTCATTTTTAGTATTGTGGAATATGCGGCGTAAAAAACGCTTGGGAATTAATTGGATTAATACAGAAAAGGGATTTGTATATTGGAAAAAATCAGGAATAACCGACGTTTATTTATAATTGGAAAATATTGAATAATAGATGAATAAAATAAATAAATTTTCTATTGGAAAAAATCTTACCATAATAAAAACAATAAATTAGATGAGGGCATTATGGAATTAACATTTTTAGGAACCAGTGCTGGTGTGCCGACAAAAGAGCGAAATGTCACCAGTATGATATTAAATTTAGTCGGCATCCGTAAAAGCTACTGGTTATTTGATTGTGGTGAAGGGACACAGCACCGTATTTTAAACAGCCCATTTAAAGCGCCCAAGATTGAGAAAATTTTTATTACTCATTTACATGGCGACCATATTTTTGGTTTACCCGGTTTGTTATGTAGCCGCTCTATGGGGGGAGCAACAGACCCACTGATTGTTTATGGGCCGAAAGGGTTAAAACAATATATTGAAACGGTACTCACCGTGAGTGTGTCTTATATGACATACCCACTGGAGATAGTGGAAATCGAAGCCGGCCTGTTATTTGACGATGGGGAGCTGATTGTGACGGCCTATGCCCTTGATCACCGTGTGGAGTGCTATGGCTATCGTATTGAAGAACATCCGAAAAGTGGCGCACTAGACGCGGCGAAATTAGCCAATGATAATATTCCTCGTGGCCCTTGGATGCAGGCACTCAAGGCAGGGGAAACGATAGTTCTTGATGATGGCCGAACAGTCAATGGGGCTGATTACCTCGGTGAGCCCGTTCCCGGTAAAGTCGTTGCGATTTTTGGCGATACGCAACCGACAGAGCAAGCGTTGGAACTCGCGAGAAATGCCGATGTGATGATCCATGAAACAACCTTAGAAGCGGAGTTTGCAGAAAAAGCTAATGAGCGAGGGCACTCGACTACGGTACAAGCGGCTGAGCTAGCTCGTGCGGCAGGCGTTAAACGGTTTATTGCCACTCACTTGAGTGGTCGCTATACGAGTGAGGATATCCCAAAATTACTTGCGGAATGCCAAGCTGTGTTCCCCGCGAGCGAAATCGCAGAAGACTATTTGACAGTGAAGATCTAATGTCAGCGGGCAAGATATTGTCCGCTTAATCTATTGATGGTTTTAATAAATTACTTTCACAAAGCCATTACGACAATATGTCTCATATTCATCAGAAAGTTGCCTGTTTGTGACTATCACATCAAATTGTGATAATTCCCCCATATTGGCGGTAGCGACTTCATCAAACAGGTTATAAGGGGCGAGTAAAATCTTACGGATAGATTTTTCCATCGCTTTTTTCTTCATGGGTAAATCATCGAGATTATAGCAAGTTACGCCAAAATTCCCATGCACACCAGCTGCTGAAATAAAGGCTTTTTTCGGGTTGATTGAATCAAGTAATGAAGGGAGTGATGGGTTGTAAAAAGAATCACTTTTAGGGCGATATTCCCCGCCACATAATAGCGCAGTGGCATTTTTTTTCTGGCTAAGAGCGAGAAAAACGTTATGTGAATAACAAATGCCCGTAAAATTGATCTCTTCAGGAATGAGGGAGATCAGGGTTGCCATTTCAATGCCATTATCAAAGAAGATCACATCATCTTCTGTCACCATGCTAGCGGCAAGGTTCGGGATATATAATTCTTCCGTTTGATCTGGGGTAAACACGTCCGCTTGTTGTTCATTAGCGACTAAATTAGCAGGTTGGGTAACAGAAACTATATAGCCACCAAGCAGTGACATGGGGATGGGGCCTTCTGTATCTGCGCTGAGATCTCGTCGAATAGTCATTTCTGAGACTTCGAGTATTCTAGCGGCTTCTTTTAAATGAATGCGGCCTGAGCGTTTTAAACATTCACTTAAACGACGAAGGCGTTCTTTTTGTTTAGTTTCTATCACCCTACGATCCTTTTATGATATACAAAATTGGCGCGGTTAGACCGCGCCCCATCACTTAATAGTCACTTGGTTTGGTGTTATTGCCTGTGACAATGGCAACGCTAGCACTAGCACCAACACGGTTTGCGCCTGCTTTAACCATTTTAATTGCGGTTTCACGGTCACGCACACCACCAGAGGCTTTTACACCGACTTCATCGCCAACCACTTTGCGCATCAGGGCGACATGGTGTTCTGTTGCGCCCATTGTACTGAAACCTGTTGAAGTTTTCACAAAACCGACTTTAATTGTGCGGCAAATTTCACAAACTTGAGTAATTTCTTCATCGGTTAATAGGCAATTTTCTAAAATAACTTTTAATGTTGCTTTACCACAGGCAGCAAATACCGCTTCAATGTCTTTGCGAACAAAGTCTAAGTCGCCACTTTTGAGCATGCCAATGTTGATAACCATATCCACTTCATCAGCACCACGGCGTACGGCTTCTGCAGCTTCAAATGCTTTGGTTTCCGTTAAGCCCGCACCTAGTGGGAAGCCTACCACACAGCAAACCTTAACGTCGCTGTTTTTTAAAAGTTCACTGGCTAAAGGAACATAACCCGTGTTTACGCACACCGATGCAAAATGGTGTTCTGCCGCTTCCGTACACAGTTTGGTAATATCGCTGACAGTCGCATTCGCAGCAAGTAAAGTGTGATCAATATATTTTGCTAAGTCTTGCATTTTCAACTTTCCTATATAAATGTGGGATAGACAACAAAGAATGAGGAAATGTGGTAGATATAACACTTGATCATTCGTTATTCGAGATCCTAATCACAAATGATATTTTTGCAACATGATAATGTTACTATCATATCATTATGTGATTTATTTAACACGAGGGACATTATGGATATAGCAGTTATTGGTTCAAACATGGTTGATTTGATCACTTACATCGATCAAATGCCAAAAGAAGGCGAAACGTTAGAAGCGCCAGCTTTCAAAATTGGTTGCGGTGGTAAAGGTGCGAACCAAGCGGTTGCTGCTGCTAAGTTAAATTCAAAAGTGATCATGTTAACCAAAGTTGGTGATGATATTTTTGCAGATAATACGATCCGTAATCTTGAGTCTTACGGTATTAATACCCGTTATGTGGAAAAAGTACCTTGTACCTCAAGTGGCGTCGCACCTATTTTTGTTAATCAAAATTCATCAAATAGTATTTTGATCGTCAAAGGGGCGAATAAATTTTTATCACCTGAAGATATCGATCGTGCAGCGGAAGATCTGAAGAAATGTAAATTGATCGTTCTGCAATTAGAGGTCCAGCTTGAAACGGTTTATCACGCGATTTCATTCGGCAATAAGCATGGGATCCCAGTATTACTGAACCCAGCCCCTGCACAACGTACGCTCGATCTCGATTTTGCCTGCCGATGTGATTTCTTTGTCCCTAATGAAACGGAACTCGAAATTTTAACCAATATGCCAGTCGACACGATGGATAACATTCGTCGTGCTGCGCAGTCTTTATTGGATAAAGGGTTAAAAAACGTCATCGTAACATTAGGGGAAAAAGGGGCGTTATGGATGACTCGCGACAGCGAGTTACATATACCCGCAATTAAAGTAAATGCGATTGACACCAGTGGTGCAGGGGATGCCTTTATCGGCTGCTTCTCACATTACTATGTCCATACGGGGAATATTGAAGAAGCACTGAAAAAAGCAGTGATGTTTTCGGCTTTTAGTGTGACAGGGAAAGGAACTCAATCTTCTTATCCAAGTGTTGAGCAATTTAATGAATTTGTGCAAATCAACACAGCTAATGAATAGCTAAATAATAATAGTCCAACGTAGCTATATACCCTTTGAATAATTAAGTGGTCATCAGAGCCACATAGCCACTCATCGGGTATAAATTATAAAAATATAAGGGTTACTATGAACATTAAGAACATCACTCAGTTACCGGATGGCTACCTGAGTAAGACGCCTCTATTCCAATTTATCCTACTATCGTGCCTGTTCCCATTATGGGGATGTGCAGCAGCATTAAATGATATTTTAATCACACAGTTTAAAAGTGTTTTTGAACTCAGCAACTTCGCCTCGGCTTTAGTACAAAGCGCATTCTATGGTGGTTATTTCTTAATCGCTATTCCTGCGTCGTTAGTGATCAAAAAAACCAGCTATAAATATGCCATTATGGTGGGACTGATCCTGTATATCGCAGGTTGCAGTATGTTCTTCCCTGCTTCTCATATGGCGACTTATACCATGTTCTTGGCGGCTATTTTCGCCATTGCGATCGGTTTAAGCTTCCTCGAAACCGCTGCGAATACCTATAGTTCAATGATAGGTCCGAAACAATACGCCACATTGCGTTTAAATATTAGCCAAACCTTCTACCCAATTGGCGCCGCAGGCGGGATCTTACTGGGCAAGTATCTGGTATTTTCCGAAGGGGATAGCTTACAAAACCAAATGGCGGGAATGAATGCGGAGCAAATCCATGAGTTCCGTTTAGCCATGCTGGAAAATACCCTCGAACCTTATCGTTACATGATTATGGTATTGGTTGTGGTAATGATTTTATTCCTTATTACCAAGTTTCCTAAATGTAAAGTGGCAGAAACGCAAGATCATAAGCGTCCTACTGCATTAGAAACCTTAAAATATTTAGCGAAAAATAGCCGCTTTAGAAAAGGAATTATTGCCCAATTCTTATATGTCGGAATGCAAGTGGCAGTATGGTCATTTACCATTCGTCTCGCATTAGAAATGGGGGATATTAACGAACGTGATGCCTCGAATTTCATGGTGTATAGCTTCGCTTGTTTCTTTATTGGTAAGTTTATTGCCAATATTTTAATGACCCGCTTTAATGCAGAAAAAGTCCTAATTATCTACTCGGTGATTGGTGCGCTGTTCCTAATTTATGTTGCATTTATTCCGAGTTTTACAGCGGTCTATGCAGCGGTGATGGTCAGTATTCTGTTTGGACCTTGCTGGGCAACCATTTATGCAGGCACTTTGGATACTGTGGATAATGAGCATACTGAAATGGCCGGGGCGGTCATTGTGATGGCGATTGTCGGTGCTGCGGTTGTCCCTGCTGTTCAAGGCTATGTCGCAGATATGCTGCACTCATTACAACTTTCATTCCTCGTTTCCATGTTGTGTTTCGTGTATGTCGGTATTTACTTTGTTGGTGAACGCCGTTTTAAAGCGAAACAAGCCACGAAATAGTCTTCAAACTGGGTAGCGTGTGCTACCCAACTTCTTTTATTAAACCGTGAGTATGAAAATGAAAACATTGATACCGCTTCACAAAAGCTTATTTACGGAAAACCCGACGCTTATTCTAAAAAATAACCAATTTACTGCCACGGCATTTCGTTATCACACTGGCGTGGAAGGGTTACGAATTGAAAATCAACAAGGGCATTTAACTATTTTGCCTTTTTTAGGACAAATGATTTGGGATGCGGAATTTTGTGGCAAAAATCTGAAAATGGAAAATATGTTTTCAGCGCCAAAACGTGTTCCAACAGTAGTTGAAACCTACGGTTGCTTTGCATTCCATTCAGGTTTAATCAGCAATGGTTGTCCTTCTCCAGAAGATTCACATCCATTACATGGAGAAATGCCCTGTGCATCAATGGATAGCGCTTGGCTGGAACTGACAGACGAAAGCTTGAACGTTGTCGGCGAATATGAGTATGTGATGGGTTTTGGTCACCATTACCGTGCGACACCGTCAGTGCAATTAAATGCGGGCAGTGCATTATTTGATATTCATATGTCAGTCACCAATTTAGCATCGGTTCCTATGCCTCTCCAATATATGTGCCATATGAATTATGCTTACGTGGAGAATGCAACGCTAACACAAAATATTCCTGAAAATGCGATTAAATTGCGTGAATCAATACCGGGGCATGTACAGCCAACTGAAAAATGGCTCGAATTTAATGAAGCATTGAAATCTGGCAAAGTCTCATTAAATCAGCTTAATCAGCCACAAATGTGTGACCCTGAAATTGTGTTTTTTATGGATGACCTCAGCCAATATACCGCAACGCCTGAGTTTAGGATGATTTCACCCGCAGGAGATACGTTTGTTACGCGTTTTAAATCTAACCAACTAAATTATGCAACTCGTTGGATTTTGTACAATGGTGACCAAAAAGTTGGCGCATTTGTATTGCCTGCCACTTGTCGTCCAGAAGGCTTTTTAGCCGCAAAAAATAGCCAAACTCTGATTTGGTTAGAAGCGGGGCAAACCCGTGAATTCACCGTGACCACCGGTGTTGAAAAGTAGTTCTCGTAATAAAAGGCAGTGAATTGCTGCCTTTTACTCATATTGCTGATATTCTTCTTCTAAATCAGCGAGAAGTGCCGCCGCATCATAAACTAATGTTTTTTTCCCATCAGGTTGCATCATCAACGCAACCTTAATATTTGCTTCATGCATATCAGGTAAAATTTCTGTCATCAAGTGTTCAAGAGTAAATAGCATTGGCGTAAAATTCGCCCACTCACCCGTTAAACACAACTCAACATACGCTTTGGCAGGCCAGAGGGGCAGAAAGAGGCATTTTTCATCATTCCATGCGGTAACGAGGTTTTCCCCATCACCGAGGCTCCATACCTGCTCCCAGTCAGCTATTTTACCAATGAAATAGTTATACTGTTGGGACGGCCTAAGTGCATGGACATTGTCTATTTCTTTGTCATTTGGGGAAAATAGGTTGTTATTCATTATTGGATAATCTAAAAAGTAACTGATAATTATTGGGAAAATTATCTTTATAATTGTTATCTTAATAACAAGATAACGAGAAATAATACACAGTAAAACAAATAAAAATAAGATCTATCAGGTAAATTTTAGGGCGGTTAGAAATGATAGAAGTATTACTTGAAAAATATGCGATTGGCATGACCTTAATTGCGGCTTTTCTCGCAGTCTATTTAGTTTTTGAGGTTGTACATAAACGACGTAAACATAAACATAAGCGCAAAAGTATTTTGATCCATGTGGTTCAAACTCTTGTGCTGTGTGGCGTGGTGATTGTTATTGCTCAATATGTAGACATGGCCGCAACGGATTTTGATTTAACCTTTATTTCAACTTCTCTGGTTAATTTTATAACCATCTCATTGATTGCATTGATTTTAATGCGAAAGCTGTTCCAGTTAGCGAACCGATTAGAAAAAACGCAGATTAAAAAAGGTAGTGACCCCACTTCGGCACGTATTGTCGCCCGCGTATTTAAAACCGCAATATTTGTCATTATGGTGCTACTGTTTGGTGAGCATTTTGGAATGAGCCTTTCTGGTTTGATGGCATTTGGCGGGATTGGCGGCATTGCTATCGGTATGGCTGGTAAAGATATCCTAAGTAACTTTTTCTCTGGGTTAATGCTCTATTTTGATCGGCCCTTCAACATTGGTGACTGGGTCAGCTCACCGGATCGAAATATCGAAGGAACGGTGGTTGAAATCGGTTGGCGGATCACCAAAATTATTACGTTTGACCACCGCCCGCTATATATCCCCAACTCGGTTTTTTCTTCTATTAGTGTGGAAAACCCAGGGCGCATGACTAACCGGCGCATCAAAACTGAAATTGGCTTACGTTACGAAGATTCAGACAAAATTGGGGCGATTGTCGACGATATCCGCACAATGTTACAACAAGATGCGAATATCGATACCAGCCAAACCTTATTAGTTTATTTCGATGCTTTTGCCGACTCTTCGTTAAATATTATGGTGTATTGCTTTACCAAAACAACAGTTTGGGCGGAATGGTTAGCGGCGCAACAAGCCGTGTATTTGAAGATCATTGAAATAGTTAAACGCCACGATGCGGACTTTGCATTCCCATCACAGACTTTGTATGTGGAAAAAAACAACTAACGTCCCATTACGGATAAATTGACCGATTAATTGGTGGTGATCACCGGGTTAATTGGTTAATTTATCTTTTTATTATCTTTATGATGGCCTGAAGTATGGGGGAGTGGGTTGTGATGAGATAGAATTTTTATGCTATTAACCAGTGGCTTATAAAATATATTCGACTTTCTAAATCTAGCTATCTTTTCTTACCATGCTAATCATTTCAATTCCCTGATCTATCAAGTATATTGTCCGCCTCTTTTCCTCAGCTAACTAAGAGCCAGACTGCTATGAACAAAATCAATGTGGCATGTAGCCAGGGGGTCGCAATCTATTTCACTAATCAATTTCAGTGGGTAGATATTCGCGATGCACAGTTAAACAATATTGCCGCTGTCGTGCTATCTGAACAAGATGCCAACCAAGGGTTGTGGGAAAGAGTCGTTGAGAGTCAGCTGAGTATTCCGCTGTTTATCATCAGTGATAAACAGCTGCCAACCGATGAAAATTTACCACCTTATTTGACGGCGCTATTACCACCCGCCCCCGCTGCTCGTGAAGAAAATAGTCGTCAATTACTTGATGCTGCGAATCAATATCTTGAGCAGTTATTACCGCCATTTTTTGCTCGAATGATGGATTATGCTGCGGGTCATAATGTGACTTTTGCCTGCCCAGGGCACCAAGGCGGCCAATTTTTCCGTCGCCACCCGACAGGGGAGCAGTTTTATCAATTTTATGGTGAAAACCTGTTCCGTACCGATTTATGTAATGCTGATGTCGCAATGGGCGATTTATTGATCCACGAAGGCGCAGCTAAAGAAGCGCAAAAATTCGCCGCAAAAGTGTTCAATGCGGACAAAACTTATTTTGTATTAAATGGCACTTCATCATCCAATAAAGTGGTGCTAAACGCGCTATTAACACCGGGTGATTTAGTTTTGTTCGATCGTAATAATCATAAATCAAACCACCATGGGGCGCTGATACAGGCAGGGGCAACACCTATCTACCTTGAAACGGCACGTAATCCTTTTGGTTTTATTGGTGGTATTGATGCGCACTGCTTTAGCGAAAGTTATTTACGTGGAGTTATCCAAGAAGTGATGCCGGAAAAAGCGCAAGCCAAACGACCATTTCGCTTAGCGGTGATCCAACTTGGAACTTATGACGGCACTGTGTATAACGCAAGGCAAGTCGTTGATAAAATAGGTCATTTATGTGATTACATTTTATTCGATTCTGCGTGGGTCGGTTACGAACAATTTATTCCCATGATGCGCCAGTGCTCGCCATTACTACTTGAATTAAATGAAAACGACCCCGGAATTATGGTCACTCAGTCAGTTCATAAACAACTGGCTGGTTTTTCTCAAGCATCACAAATCCATAAAAAAGATAATCATATCAAAGGGCAAGAGCGCTTTGTTTCACACAAAAAACTCAATAATGCTTTTATGATGCACGCCTCTACCAGCCCATTTTATCCTTTATTTGCTTCTTTAGATGTCAATGCACGTATTCACCAAGGTGATGCAGGTAAAATGATGTGGATGGACTGTGTGAAAGTGGGAATTGAGGTAAGAAAATCGATATTTCAGCACTGCCGCTATTTTAAGCCTTTTGTCCCTGAAATTGTTGATGGCAAGTTATGGCAAGAATACCCTACAGAGCAGATCGCCGCTGAGCAGCGTTTCTTTAACTTCATACCGCAAGAGCGTTGGCATGCATTTGAGGGGTATGCGCAGGATCAGTACTTTGTGGACCCTTGCAAACTGATGCTAACGACCCCGGGTATTGATGTTGAAAGTGGAGAATATGAAGCTTTTGGCGTACCTGCGACGATATTGGCGCATTTTTTACGTGAACATGGTGTGATCCCTGAAAAATGTGACTTAAACTCAATTTTATTTTTGTTAACCCCTGCAGAAACACAGGAAAAATTAGCGCTATTGGTCTCTCATTTAGTACGTTTTGAGCAATTACTGGATGAAGACGCACTATTGGAAGAGGTTTTGCCATCGGTTTATCAACGCTATCAAGAGCACTATCAAGGCTATACCTTGCGTCGTTTGTGCCAAGAAATGCACCAACTCAGCGTTAATGACAATATTAAACAGCTGCAAAAAGAGATGTTCCGTAAAGCGCATTTCCCTGAAGTGAAAATGGCGCCTCAGCAAGCACATTTAGAATTTATTCGAGGCAACTGTGAATTATTGCCATTGGATGAATTAGAAGGACGTATTGCTGTTGAAGGGGCATTACCGTACCCTCCGGGCGTATTGTGCGTTGTGCCTGGGGAAGTATGGTCAGGGCCAGCACTGCGCTATTTCAAAGCACTTGAAACCGGTATTAATGCATTACCGGGCTTTGCGCCGGAATTACAAGGTGTGTATATTTCAAAAAATGAAGGTGAGAAAAAACGTGTTTATGCGCATGTTTTAAAATAAATTTCTGAATATTCAGATATTAAGCATAGATTTTACCTTACTAGCTCGCTAAATTGGGGTCAGTGCCATTTCTGACTCCAATTTTAATAAGGTAAGGTATGAGCAAAAAAATAATCCTCGATTGTGATCCCGGCCATGACGACGCTATTGCTTTATTACTGGCTTATGGTAACCCTGACATTGAATTATTGGCGGTAACAACCGTTGCCGGCAATCAAACCCTCGAAAAAGTCACTCATAATGCACTGGCTATCGCTGAAATGGCGAAAATTACGGGTATTCCCTTTGCCGCAGGTTCAGCACGTCCTTTAGTTCGAGAAATTGAAGTTGCGCCTGACATTCATGGGGATTCAGGGCTTGATGGGCCTGTACTACCGACGCCAACATTGCAGCTTGATGAACGACATGCTGTTTCACTGATTATCGAAACTATTATGTCTCACCCCCCTAAAACGGTAACTTTAGTGCCTACTGGTGCATTAACCAATATTGCGCTTGCTGCTCGCCTTGAGCCTCGTATTGTCGAGCGAGTTAAAGAAGTGGTACTGATGGGAGGAGGCTATCATGTTGGGAATTGGAGTGCGGTAGCTGAATTTAACATCAAAATAGACCCAGAAGCGGCTCATATTGTTTTCAATGAAAAATGGCCGTTAACCATGGTGGGCTTAGACCTTACCCATCAAGCGCTGGCAACTTCTGATGTGGTGAATAAAATTGCTGCGATTGGCAGTGATTGTTCACAGTTTGTCGTCGAACTACTGGATTTCTTTGGGAAAATGTACAAGCAAGCCCAAGGCTTCGATGCTCCGCCAGTACATGACCCTTGTGCGGTTGCTTATGTTATTGATCCGACTGTAATGACCACACAAAAAGTCCCTATAAATATTGAGCTTACTGGGACACACACGTTAGGCATGACAGTGGCTGATTTCCGCCATCCAGCGCCTGAAAATTGCCATACTCAAGTTGCTGTTAAATTAGATCATCATAAATTTTGGCAGTTAATTATCAATGCATTAAAAAATATTGGGTAATCAATGGATAATGAAATAGAACAAATGCCTTATGAGGCATTAATTGAACGTAGCATGAACGCGTTACAGGCTAAAAACCAATTTCATTGTGATACATGGAAATTAGATGAAGCAGATTGGTCAGTAAACCAAGATGAAGGAACCATTATTTTTCATGCACCTGATAATCTTATGGCAACAGCGCCGGTGCAAATTGTTGGTACTTATGACCAAAGCCAAGGTAGTTGGATGTGGAGTTGGGCAAACAGTTCTATCGACAGCGCTTTAACACAAGATGCAATCGCGGTGAAAGCTTATGGTGAGCGGAAAGACAATGCATTATTAACCGCTCGCATTAGTCAAATCGAAGAATATGACGCATGGCAATTAACGGCATTAGCCTGTGAACTCAATAGTCAACAAGGGGTATACCGTGGAATTGCGGGGCATACTTTGATCTTTATGACATTTGGTGAGGTTTCTCTTCAGCAAATTTAGGTTGTATTGGTGCCTTATCTCTGGTCGATAAGGCATTTTAACTCCTTTACTCCATAACCTATTCGTTACACTCACTTTTTCAATGAGGAACTTGCTATCAGCAGTAACTCCAGAATTGGCTGAGTAACTTATTGAATTAATAAAGAGTTAACTAATCATCGATGGTTGGATCGATGTATTCCGCCACTTAGCCATCAATAAATCTCTTTCTTATTCCTCTTACATTCATTTCTTTCAGTTTAATTGAATAAGATGAGCGATATTATTAGCTTTAACCTAAATGTGATTATCGATAAGATACCTTCATCGCAGACAACAAGGGTTGTCTCATTGAATAATAAGTGAAGGAATTAGACTATGAACATGTTAAAAACTTTGATGACAGCTTCTGTATTATCTTTCGTTGCATTTGGTGTATCAGCAGCAACAATCACTGCAACAGGTGATACGCTGGCTTCAACAGAAGCAAAAATTGCAGCTAAAGCGAAAGCAGCCGGTGCGGATAGCTATACAATCACCAGTGCTCGTATGGGAAATTTTGTCACAATGAGTGCAGAAACTAAATAACGAATTGTGTGAATTCATCTTATTGAAATATTTTTGATGAAAAGTGGTGTTTTAGAGCAGTAAGTAGATTAAATGCCACTTTTGTTTTATCTAAACCAACATAGAGTACTTTTCTAATCATTGAGGAGTCGCTGATATGAGCTTTAAATATAACCGCCTAGATAAAGATAATGCAGCTGTATTACTTGTCGACCATCAAACGGGTTTGTTATCGCTAGTTCGTGACCAAGATCCAGACAAATTCAAGAATAGCGTGTTAGCACTAGCCGATCTGGCAAAGTATTTTAACTTACCAACTATTTTGACGACATCTTTTGAAGATGGTCCTAATGGCCCATTAGTTCCTGAATTAAAAGAAACATTTCCGGATGCCCCTTTCATTGCCCGCCCAGGGCAAATCAACGCGTGGGATAACGAAGAGTTTGTCAAAGCTGTCAAAGCCACGGGTAAAAAGCAGCTAATTATTGCCGGTGTTGTGACAGAAGTGTGTGTGGCCTTTCCTGCACTATCTGCACTGGAAGAAGGCTATGAAGTTTTTGTTATTACTGATGCCTCAGGTACATTTAACCCAATAACACGTGATGCCGCATGGGATAGAATGTCAAAAGCAGGAGCTCAGCTAATGAGCTGGTTTGGTGCTGCTTGTGAATTACACCGTGACTGGCGTAATGATGTGGAAGGGTTAGGGACGTTGTTTTCAAACCATATCCCTGATTACCGTAACTTAATGACTAGCTATGCACTGCTTTCTGCGAAAAAATAGTGTGTGACTGAGTATTAAAATGACATAATTGGTTTAGTAACCCCCGATATGTATTTGCGCATATCGGGGGGTATTTATTTAATACTATCATCTGATAGCCGGTCATAATCGATGTGTTGTTGGTCGGAGTTAACAACTGTATTTTGGTTACTACAGTCGTCATTCGATAACATTTTACAGGATGTATTTCTATTATCTTGTTTTATTCCTAGCCATTCTGAAAATAAATCAAATAAATAAAGCCCACTTCTTCGTGCTTGTATTATTTCTTTCTTATCAGAATCAGATGAGGTGATAAAAAGTGGGACATCAAAATTTTGATGGCGGCTATAGCCATGAATTAGGTCTTGCTGTTGGTCGATAAAAGAGAGCCCATGGTCTGAAAAATATAACATAGACCAAGTTTTTTGGGTTTTTGATAGTTCAGCGTACACTTGAGAAAGAAGTAAATCGGTATTTTTTATACTCTGAATATAACAAGATAAGTCTTTGCTTTTATAAAATGTATCGTACTGCTCAGAAACTCTTGTGCAAAATGGAGAGTGGCTACCAATTAAGTGAATAACAATTAATTTTTTAGGGGCAGGGTTATTAAGTGATTCAATAAACTTAGGTAAGACTGGACCATCATCCGAGATTACCGTATCAGAAATTTTTGCTTTACCACTAACAAAGTACGTTTTTCCCGCTTTTTTAGCAATAGAAGCGACAGGGCCATCATGTTTACCACTTTGTCCTTGTCGTGATATCCAAAACGTACTAAAGCCTGCTTTGTTTGCCAATGTAATGATGTTGTTAGGCATTGTTGGGTACATAGAAAGGCTTCTTGATAATGATAAATTCGTAGATCCTGCTGCTGCGATGTAGTTATTATAAAAAACGCCATTAACGTTGTTCATAAAAGGTGTGTTATTGATAGGAAACCCATAGTTATTCATGAAATCACGGCGCACACTTTCGCCTATGATGACAACATAAGTGTCATATGGACTATCAGTGGTGAGAGAACCGAAAGTGTTATCCCCTTCTATCGATTTTTTTTCTTTATCTAAGTAGTCTAAATAGTACAAACTTTCAGTAAAAAATCTAATTTCAGGAAGGCCAGATGTTAAAAACAGTTTCGGGCTGTTGCTATAAACCGCTTTGAATGGTTGTATCAGTACCACGATAATAAAAAATGAAAATCCACCTATTCTTATTTTCTTACTAAAATTGAATTTAATTCGGCAAATAAAAATTCCAAAAAAGAATAGTAGGATAGACCAGATATAGTACCTTAAGTTTATATTGCTAATAAACCCTTTAGCTTCTTCGGTATTAGTATAATAAAAGGATGAAAAAATATTATAGTCAGGAGGACCATAAAGTACGCCAACAGGGAAATAAAACGATGCAACTACAGTGTAAAATAAGATAGTAGCCAAATAGAGTTTTCTATACTTATTTAAGAATATAGCGAATCCCGTAATAGCCAGTACATAAAAAGGCTTAAAGTGATACCCCATAGCATAATGGACAAGCGTAAAAAATAGAAATATTAAGACTATATTTAATAAGAAACTGTTTTTAGTGAGAAATTTTGCTACTGGCATATTTTTATTTTGGGGTTTTATACGTTAACTTTATGAAAAATGTGATAAGATACTTTTATCTTGTCACGAAAATTGGTTCTTTAGCTATTAATTTTTTGTCATTGTAAGAACAATGAGAGTGGTATTGCCGCATAACTTCTACTCTATCCTCATTTTTGCCTGTGCTATAATAATCTATCTTAACTTTTTATGCCAAATTAATACATTGATGACATTCAACCAGGTAAAAATGCACGGAAACACGACAAATATAAAAAACAATGAAAACAAGAGTTTTCAAGGTAAGACACACTATACCAACCTAAACCGATTTTCCGTTGCGCCGATGCTCGATTGGACAGATCGCCATTGCCGTTACTTTCATCGCCTATTAAGCAAAAATACCTTGTTGTATACCGAAATGGTCACAACGGGAGCGATTATTTACGGGAAAGGGGATTACCTTGCTTTTAGTGAGGAAGAGCATCCAGTCGCATTACAACTTGGCGGCAGCGATCCTACTGCATTAGCACAGTGTGCGAAACTGGCTCAAGAACGTGGTTATGATGAAATTAACTTAAATGTGGGATGCCCATCAGATCGCGTCCAAAATGGGCGTTTTGGCGCTTGTTTAATGGGTGATGCCCAATTGGTTGCCGATTGTGTGAAAGCTATGCAAGACGTTGTTTCTATTCCTGTTACGGTCAAAACTCGTATTGGTATTGATGAACAAGATAGCTACGAATTTTTATGCGACTTCATTGAAACCGTTTCTCACCAAAGCGGCTGCGAAATGTTTATTATTCATGCGCGTAAAGCATGGTTATCAGGCCTTAGCCCAAAAGAAAATCGTGAAATCCCACCGTTAGACTACCCGCGTGTTTACCAGCTAAAACGTGATTTTCCGCATCTGACGATGGCCATTAATGGCGGTATTAAAACCTTAGAAGAAGCCAAACAGCACCTTCAATATTTAGATGGTGTGATGGTGGGGCGTGAAGCCTATCAAAATCCGTCAATTTTAACCGCAGTCGATAACCAATTATTTGGTGAGCACTTTCCTGTCACCAATGGTGTTGATGCGATTAGGGCGATGTACCCTTATATAGAAAATGAATTAACAAAAGGCGCTTATTTAGGCCATATGACTCGCCATATGTTAGGAATTTTTCAAGGTATCCCCGGTGCACGCCAATGGCGCCGTCATTTAAGTGAAAATGCACATAAAAAAGGCGCTGACTTAGCCGTTGTTGAGCAAGCTCTGGAGTTTGTCACTCGCGGTGAATAGCTTAGTGCGAAGAGAAAAGAAAAAGCGCCTATTGGCGCTTCAGACAGCTGACAAACATATTATGTTTGTCAGCAAGTCTAATAGGTTTTGAGAATAAATTAGGAAAATCAATCTATTGATTTTCGGCTGATAACACAAAGCGGGAAAAACCACGCTTTTATCCCGCTTTGTCAACAACCTCAAGCGCCAATTGGCGCTTTTTGTATGTTGGGCGGCTGATTACGGAATTAATAAACTTGAGCCTTGGGTTTTCCTCGATTCGATGGTGATATGGGCTTTTTGCGCATCTTTTAGGGCAAAAATTTGTGATTGCGGCACATCTACATTCACTTTTCCGCTTAAAATCATATCAAATAAGGCATTACTAGCTTGGTCTAGCTCAGCGCGGTTAGTCACATACACACCAAGTGATGGGCGAGTGACATATAACCCGCCTTTTTGGTTTAAAATCCCTAAATTTACACCGGTGACAGGGCCTGAGGCATTACCAAAGCTAACCATCAAGCCACGGCGTTTGAGCGAGTCTAACGAGGCAAGCCATGTGGATTGCCCTACAGAATCATACGCCACATTTACTTTTTCGCCATTAGTGATTTCTTTCACGCGAGCTGCAATGTCTTCTGTTTGGTAGTTGATGACTTCCCATGCCCCGGCATCTTTGGCTCTTAATGCTTTATCCGCAGAACCCACAGTGCCTATCATCTTAGCACCGAGTGCGTTTGCCCACTGGCAAGCTATCAGCCCAACACCACCTGCTGCGGCATGGAACAGAAAGGCTTCATCACGTTTCAGTTGATAGGTTTGATGGAATAAGTAATAAACCGTCATGCCTTTTAATGAGCTGGCGGCGGCTTGTTCAAAAGTAATACTATCAGGGAGATGGGCAACCGCACTCTCAGGCACGTTATGGATTTCGCTATAAGCGCCTAAAGGGCCTTGCGCATAAACGACACGGTCACCTGGTTTGAAACCTGTAACATGTGCACCTGTTTTCACAACAACACCCGCTGCTTCTGTACCTAGACCACAGGGAAGTTGAGCAACAGGATATAAGCCGCTGCGAACGTAGGTATCGATAAAGTTAATCCCGATAGCCCGGTTTTCAATTTGAATTTCGTTATCTGCTGGATTTGCTGGGGAATAATCTACCAAGTTAAGTACGTCAGCGCCGCCATGTTGCGCGAATTCAATACGTTTTGCCATGACAATCTCCAATAAGGACTATTCGTTTTAATTACAATAACAATCGTTTTATCATAACGCCATGTTTCAATCAGAAGAATTATTGGTTTGTGCTTTGTATTGTTTATTTTGATTGGTATCTTGCAAAGGAAAGACGTAAAGAAAACCACAACTCAAAGCAGATTGGCGTATACTACGGCTCTCTTGGTTAATTATAGACTTGGATATTAATGTATGGCTAAAAAACCCTCATCGAATTTTAAAACTGACGCCCCTCGAGACCATCAAATGGAAGGGTTGAAACTTCCACCTCATTCTCTCGAAGCGGAGCAGTCTGTTTTAGGGGGGTTAATGTTGGATAATGAGCGTTGGGATACAGTCTCAGAGCGTGTTACCCATGCTGACTTTTTTAGCCGCCCCCACCGTACTATTTTTGCACAAATGCAGATCCTGCTTGAGCAGGGTAAGCCCATTGACTTAATCACCTTGTCAGAATCCCTTGAACAACAAGGTGAGCTGGATAGCGTTGGGGGCTTTGCTTACTTAGCCGAGTTATCGAAAAACACTCCAAGTGCGGCGAATATTAATGCTTATGCTGACATCGTCCGCGAACGTGCCATTGTGCGTGATATGATCTCTGTCGCTAATGATATTGCGGATGCTGGGTATGATCCTCAGGGGCGTAGTAGTGAAGATCTTCTCGATTTTGCCGAAACCAAAGTTTTCCAAATTGCAGAATCTCGTGCGAATAAAGACGAAGGGCCGAAAGGCATCGAAGCCATTTTGTCGGAAACCGTTGAGAAAATTGAGCAACTTTACCAACAACCGCACGACGGTGTTACTGGGGTTTCAACAGGTTATCAAGATCTCGATAAAAAAACAGCAGGCTTACAAGGCTCTGATTTAATTATTGTCGCTGCACGTCCGTCGATGGGGAAAACCACCTTTGCGATGAACTTGTGTGAAAATGCAGCAATGACGGAAGAAAAACCGGTACTGATCTTCAGCTTGGAGATGCCCGGCAACCAAATTATGATGCGTATGTTGGCATCATTATCCCGCGTTGACCAAACTCGCATTCGTACTGGGCAGCTCGATGATGAGGATTGGGCTCGAATATCAAGCACGATGGGTATTTTGATGGAAAAGCGCAACATGTACATCGATGACTCTTCGGGCCTGACTCCTACAGAGGTGCGTTCACGTGCGCGTCGTATTTATCGTGAGCATGGTGGTTTAAGTTTGATCATGATTGACTACCTCCAATTGATGCGAGTTCCTGCTCTTTCTGATAACCGAACGTTAGAAATTGCTGAAATTTCACGCTCACTCAAAGCATTAGCAAAAGAGCTTAATGTTCCCGTAGTGGCGTTGTCACAGTTAAACCGTAGTCTTGAGCAGCGTGCAGATAAACGCCCTGTTAACTCGGACTTGCGTGAATCAGGGTCTATCGAGCAGGATGCGGACTTAATCATGTTTATCTACCGTGATGAAGTTTATCACGATAACAGTGAACTCAAAGGCGTTGCGGAAATCATTCTCGGTAAGCAACGTAACGGGCCGATTGGTACGGTGCGGTTGACGTTTAATGGGCAGTGGTCTCGGTTTGATAATTACGCGGGGCCTGCGTATAACGACGAAGACTAAATACTCGTCATATTTTACACTGTCGCGGTGTTGGCTACACTCAACTACGCGAGCCACATACTTATGTATGCTCCCCGTGATATCTTCGCTTGCCGCCTAGCGACACTGCAAACTATTTAGAGTATTGACGTTAGAGTATTAAAGCGAAACTACCTTAAATGATTTTTTTCTTTATAAAGAAACAAGATCGAATGGAAATTGATATTTTTTAGCGTATAACAAATAGAGAACATATTGAGCTGCCAAATGGCAGCTCAATTTTTAGCGGGTTTAGAGAAAAAGAACGAGGAAACAATGAAAGCGGCAACCGCATTGATAAACCGCCGCGCTCTGCGACACAACTTGCAACGGGTGAAAGAAATTGCACCAAATAGCCGAATGATTGCAGTTGTCAAAGCAAACGCTTATGGTCATGGATTAGTAGGGGTTGGTCAGGCAGTAGAAGAGCTGGTGGATGGCTTTGGTGTGGCAAGACTCAATGAGGCGCTACTTTTACGACAGCACGGCGTGATAAAACCGATTGTTTTACTGGAGGGTTTTTTTGAGCAGTCTGACTTGCTGTTGATGGCAGAGCACCAGATTGACACCGTGATCCATTGTATTGAACAGCTTGAAATGCTAGAAGCGACTAAATTACCTTATCCTCTTAAAGTTTGGATGAAACTGGATACAGGCATGCACCGCCTTGGTGTACTGCCGAAAGATGCCGAAGACTTTTATCAACGTTTACAACGCTGCCAACAAGTTCAGCTTCCTATTAATATTGTTAGTCATTTTTGCCAAGCAGATGCACCTCATTTACCGACAACTGAAAAACAAATTACTTGTTTTAAACAGTTTATTGCGGGTAAAGAGGGAGAAAAATCCATTGCCGCCTCCGCCGGAATTTTACTGTGGCCAGAAGCTCACTATGACTGGGTTCGCCCAGGGATCATGATGTATGGTGCATCCCCACAAGAAGGGAAAAGTGCAAAAGACTTCGGTTTACTTCCTGTGATGACATTAAAATCAACATTAATTGCAATTAGGGAACATTCGGCTGGGCAATGTGTGGGTTACGGTGAAACATGGTGCAGTGACAAAAACACACTGCTTGGTGTTGTTGCTATCGGTTATGGGGATGGTTATCCGCGTAACGTACCTTCAGGCACACCTGTGTTAATTAATGGGCGAAAAGTACCTATTGTTGGGCGAATTTCCATGGATATGACCGTGGTGGATTTGGGATTAAATGCCGAAGATAAAGTGGGAGATGACGTTATTTTATGGGGAAATCAACTGCCAGTTGAAGAAATTGCCATACAAACAGGCATTATAAACTATGAGTTACTGACGAAGTTAACCTCTAGAGTTGCAATGGAATATGTAGACGAATAGTCAGCAAAGGGTTATTTTCAGATAACAACGTAAAAAAATGGTGCTAAATATGGCAAATCATCGCTTGGTTTATTTAGCGTAAAACAATGATTAGGAGATGTCCTGTGTTCGAACATGTTGATGCTTATCCGGGCGACCCAATTTTGTCGTTAATGGATGAATTTAATAAAGACACTCGTGAAAATAAAATTAATTTGAGTATCGGTCTTTACTATGATGGTGAAGGAAAAACCCCTGAACTGGCGACAGTCGGTACAGCAAAAGCGGCTTTAAATAAACTGCCAGCAAGCGCATCACTGTATTTGCCTATGGAAGGTTTGAAAGATTACCGTACTGAATTACAAAAATTAGTCTTTGGTGAGGATTGCCCGCTAATTGCACAGGAACGTATCGCTACTGTCCAAACGATTGGTGGTTCTGGTGCGTTAAAAATTGGTGCTGATTTTTTACATCAATATTATCCCGATTCCGAAGTGTGGTGCAGTGACCCAACTTGGGAAAACCATGCCTCTATTTTTTCAGGCGCGGGGACAAAAGTGCATTACTACCCATATTTTGATGAAAAAACCAAAGGTGTTAAATTTGATGAAATGCTAGCAACATTCAAAAAATTGCCAGCAAATAGCATCATCCTAATGCACCCGTGTTGTCATAACCCAACAGGCTCCGACCTGACTCCTGCACAATGGGATGAAGTCACTAAGGTGGCATTAGAACACAAACTGATCCCATTTTTAGACATTGCTTATCAAGGTTTTGCAGAAGGCATTAATGAAGATGCTTATGCTATCCGAGCGATGGTTAAAGCGGGTTTACCCGTGTTTGTTAGTAATTCATTTTCTAAAATCTTTGGTATCTACGGCGAACGCGCAGGTGGCCTGTCGGTGATCTGTGAAAACCAAGATGAACGTGACCGTGTGTTAGGTCAGCTAAAAGCGGGTGTTCGCCGTTTATATTCTAGCCCACCATCTAATGGCGCAAAAATTGTTGCTGCGGTATTAACCAATAGCGCTGAAAAAGCCAAATGGCTAGCGGAAGTGGAAGAGATGCGCTTACGTATTTTAGACATGCGTACGGTACTGGTTAATGAGCTGAAAAAGGCACTACCAAACCAAAATTTCGACCACTTATTAAAGCAACGCGGTATGTTCAGCTACACGGGTTTTTCTAAAGAGCAAGTGGCTCGCCTGAAAGACGAGTTTGCGGTTTACTTGGTTGGAACTGGCCGTGTTTGTATGGCAGGTGTTAATCGCCATAATGTTAAACGTATTGTGGAAGCATTTGCCGCCGTTAGCCAATAATTATTTACTCCCCAAAAGAGTTGTTAAAAAACGTAGGCTTAGCCTGCGTTTTTTTATTTCTTTATATCCCATAGTTAATGATATTAGCCATTCTCAAATAAAAACAATGCGACTACAGATTAATAGTATTTAAGTATATTTTCATGAAATGTGAACAAATATTTCAATGTTAAATTATTAAATAATTGATTTTTATGGCTTATTTTTGTTTTGTTCTTTATTTATTTTTAAAATTATTCACACTTAATCTGAGTTATCTTACACATTTAATGTTTATTTCTAAAAACAATATTCGTATTATTCTCTCATCGAAACAAGATATATAAGCTGCTTTATTAATTAAAACCAGTCTTTATTTTTAATTAATGAATGTAAAAAAGAATTTAAAACTTTTAAAACTTAAACTTTAATATGAGAGACACACACATGACTTTATTAAATAAAATTGCTCCAGCATTTATCATTGCATCAACATTATCTATGCCAGCTGCATTTGCTGAAAATCAAGCAGCAACAATTACATTTGAAGCCTTAGTACGTGCAGCAAGCTGTAATGTGTCATCAACAACAGAAGGTTCAATGGTTAACTGGGGAGTATTTACGACTCAAGAATTAGCAAGCGCAACTAAAGGGAATGCGATTGGCGAAACTAAAAATTTCCATTTAACATTAACTGAGTGCTCAGCAGCAGACGCTGGTGATTCAACTGTCTTTGTTCATGCATCAGGTGCTGCTTCACCATTTAATCCATCATTATTTGCTAACTCTGCGGCGAAATCTCTGGCAGTTGAATTAAAAGCAATCGATGCTGATAATAAAGCACAAGATATTTTACCAAATAAAGAAACCCAGATGACTATTGAAGATACGATTGCTAAAGATGGTTTTGCTAATATTCCGATGCAAGCACGACTCATTATGGTTAATCAAGCAACTGTAGGTGATAGCTTGAAAGTACCTGTAACTTTCACTGTATCCTATAATTAAAAGTACAGGTTAAAAAATATTAATATTATGCTACATTAGCAATAGAAATATTTTCAGAGTCCCTTTGGGGACTTTGAACATTAAGGTAACAATATGAAATTTGAAATGTTTCACACCACCAAAATATTTAGTTTTAGTTCATTGTTATTGTTAGCTTCAACATTTTCTTTTGCTGATGGTGTCAGCTTAGATGCGACTCGTATTGTTTATCCTCAAGGGGATAAAAGTGTATCGATATCTATAAAAAATAGTCATTCACAAGTTTCATATTTAACGCGAACTTTTATTACCTCAACGAATAATGATCGTAATGTACCATTTGAGACAACGCCGCCTGTATTTAAGATAGCGCCCAAGTCTCAACAAGAAGTGAGAATTTTAGAAAAGAGCAATAATTTACCGAGTGATAGAGAATCACTATTCTTTTTTCATGCCACAATGATTGCAGGTCAATCTGAAAAGGTAGATGGTGATGGTTTAAATATTGGTTATGATCATGTTATTAAAGTATTTTATCGACCCAAAAATTTGAAATTAACCTCAGAAGAAGCACAGAAAAAACTGTCATTTCAAAGTCAGGGTAACCAATTGAAAGTGACGAATGACTCTCCTTACTATATTAATCTTGCCCAAATAAATATTAATAAACAAAAAATCAGTATGAGTATGGAAAAAGGAAATACAACAATTGCTCCCTATTCATCATTAACTTACCCAATTTCATCCAATATGCAGAAAGGAACAATTACTTGGCGTGCTATCACTGATTTAGGTGGAACGAATGAGTTTAAAGCGCAGCTTCCTTAAATTCCTAGCTTGCTGTGCTGTTATCTTTTCTCTGAGTACAGCATATCATTCAGCGTATTCGCTTACGGAACAAGATGCGAATGTTGACTTGATTGTTAAAGGTCATGTATCAAAAGGTACGTGCGGTTTTACCTTTAGCCATAAAGTGGTTAATTTCTCTCGAGTGCTGACAGTAAAAGATATTAATAATATAGATAATACAAGACTTGTAGAGCCTTTTTCAGTGGAATACCAGTGCCAAGACTATAATAATGAAATATTGCCTGACTTACAGGTAACAATGGCAGCAGATAGTCAGTCTCAAATTATAGAGGGTAAACTGTCACCAAAGAATAATATGACGAATGCAGCCTTTACTTTCTTGCAATGTGATAGTTTGAAAAAAAATTGCACAACAATTAATTTTACTAACCATGAAAGCATTCTTGATTTTCCAATTCAAAATGGAGATAACGAAAAACATTTTGAAGCTAAAGTGGTTAAATTAGACGATTCAGCGATAAAACCAGGAAAACTCAGTGCGGCTATTGTTTTTACGTTCTTACAGCCATGAGGAGAATAATGAAATTAATATTTAGCTTTATTTTATTTAGTTTGTTGTTTATCTCACCTTTCGCATTATCAAATAATAATGCAGAGTTTACTTTTAATGTGAAAGTTATTGCTCAAATGTGCAAAATATCAGTAACTGGCACGTCGACTAATGAAGTTGATTTTGGTAACTTAACATTCTCCGATATCCAAGCAAATAAAGTTCAGCCCATTCCGATTAAAATTTCTCTATCAGATTGTTTAACCAAAAACTTCACTAACTCTTCGGTGAAAATATCACCAAAAAACTATCTTGACACGATTACTTTCATTGATGATCCAACCAAAGGTTTTGGGATTAGTTTTTCTGAGAATGACAATGTTGCAAGTTCAGCGAACATCAGTGATTTTATGGAAAAAGAATCGAATGTCTGGACTCAAATTGATGCAAATAAGTTGGATAAAACACTCTATACATACGTGAGATGTGCATCGGGAACACCTTGTGATCCGCAAGTCGGGAACTTTCAATCCACGATTACATTTTCTTTTATTGTGGATTAACTGAGGCGATATGAAGCAATTAATTACATTGTTATTTTTGGCATTTTCATTAAGCTTGACTGCTTAGGCCGATGGAATTCGATTAGACCAAACCAGAGTCATTATAAATAGTGACAGTGCTAGCCAAGTTTTTAGTATTTTGAATGATGATAATTCACCATACTTAATTCAAACAGCGGTTACCGATAAGCTGGAAGGAAAAAAGTCACCTTTTTTCATTGTAACGCCGCCATTATTTAGATTAGATGCAAAAAGTAAATTTAGTGCAAAAATATTAGTTAATAATAAGAAAGAGTTACCAACCGATAAAGAATCACTTTTTTATCTTTATACTCGTGCTATTCCTGCCACACAACAGCCAAACGAGCAGGAAAGTAATGCTAAACTTACCTTTGTGACCAATATCATCATTAAGGTCTTATATCGTCCAAATCATTTAGCGGTACCAAACACTAATATATTTGAGCAAGTGACGTTAATCCCAAAAGGGACTGAATGGCAATTTAATAATCCAACACCTTATTATCTCACTGTTGTGAACATAAAAATAAACCAACAAACTTATAAAAAAAACCTGACGTTACCCCCATTTAACCAAACAACTATTGATGGTGTTAATGGTAAAATCACGACAGCAAGCTGGCAAATGATCAATGATTTTGGTGGGTTATCTGATTTTTTTCATTATCCCTTAGCCCCTTCATCGGTAAAATAACATGGGACTACATTTTAATCTGTTAAGGTTACTGAGAGTTTTAGTACTGATTATCGGGGCGCTAACTTATTTTTCAGTTAAAGCGGACTCTGATAACCTAAAATTTTCATTACAACGGCTCACTTATGTGACGGGAGAAAAAAGCGTTTCAGTTAGCTTGCGTAATGTAAGTACCCATGCTTACTTAATTCAAGCGAATATGCAGTGGCTTGATGAAAGAACAGGTATTAATATTCTCAATAAAAGTGAAAGAATTCCTTTTACTGTTACACCTCCCCTGCATAAATTAAATGGTGGTGAGTATTATAGTTGGCGGATTATGTTTACTGGGCAAACGCAAAATTTACCATCAGATAGGGAAAGCGTTTTCCTTGTTCAGCTAAAAGCTATTCCTTCGACAGAACGTCAAATTGAGCAATCACTACAGTTTACGGTTACGCGTTCTTTATTGTTTAAAGTGTATTATCGACCAGTGGAATTAAAAGAAATAACGTTAGAACAGGTGGCGGAAAATCTGTCCTTTCAACGTGAAAAGAATGCATTGGTAGTTAAAAATAACAGCCCTATTTATGCCACTTTTGATAACCTTTCAATAAATGGGCATACATTTAGTGAAGAGGTGCTTTTTTTATCAGTTCCGCCTTTTTCAGAGCAGCGGTTTTATTATGATAACCTACCATCAGGTTCTGTTTCGTGGGCAATTTTAGATGAATACTTATTACCAACAAAACAAAAAGTAAGCTTAATAAAATAATTATTAGAATTTTTTACTGTTATTTTGTCTATGACTCAGCAGAACAGCACAGGCGATGAACTTATCATGAAGTTACCTTATTTTAAAATTGGCTTACTGCCTTCATTAGTTTTATTGCCTTTTATGAGTCAAGGTGATGAATATTTTGATCCGAATTTACTCAATGAACAGCTTGGTATTGATGCCAGTGATATCAACCTAAGCCAGTTTACAAAAAATAACAGCACCCCTACAGGGGAATATACTTTGCAGGTTTTCGTTAACCAGCAACCTAAAGGTGAACATCGCCTTAACTTTATTATTAATAAGCATGATGTTGTAGTCCCCGAACTAACGATTGAATTGTTGTCTTCTCTCGGTGTGAAAATTGATGCTATTTCTAAATTACGAGGGTTGCCTAAAGATTATATTATTACGGAACTACCTGATTTTATTGAAGATGCAAGTGTCGATACACATTTATCAACACTAAGTGTCAATATCAGTATTCCACAAATTGCGATGGATAATACCGCAGAAGGCTATATTCCCAATGAACTTCTTGATGATGGTATTACGGCATTAAAAACAAATTATATGATAACAGGTAACCATTCAACGAATGAGCAGTTTTCATCAGGAAAGCAAAAGAACGATAATTTATTTATTAATCTAAATAATGGTTTTAACGTTGGTGCATGGCGACTTCGTTCAAATTTTTCTCATACCGTTAATCGTCAGTATGGTAATGGTACTCGCCATAATCAAACGAGAAGCCACTTTTCAAATACAGCGGTCTCTCGAAATTTGTATAGCATGCGTTCTGAATTATTGGTTGGTGAAAGCAGTACTCGTGGTGAGCTATTTAACTCGATCCCTTTTAAAGGGGTTCAATTAAGCTCTAACGATCAAATGCTGCCAAGTAGTCTCCGTGGTTTTGCTCCTGATATCACAGGGATTGCTCAATCAAATGCCCAAATTACCGTACGTCAAAATGGTTATGTTATTTATCAAACCTACGTATCTCCTGGGCCTTTTAGTATCCAAGACCTTGCAACAGGTAGTAATTCGGGGGCATTAGATGTCACCGTAAAGGAAGAAGATGGTTCTGAGCGGACATTTACGGTGGCCTTTTCGTCTTTGCCGATTATGCAGCGCCCTGGCGGATGGCAATATGAACTCACAACAGGTCGCTATGATGGTGGTGTAACTGTTGGGTCAAAAGAGTCTGATTTTCTTCTGGCTAGTGGTATCTATGGCTTGCCAAATGATATTACGATTTATGGGGGAGTGATTGCAGCACAAGACTATTGGTCAGGTGTTTCTGGGATTGGGTTTTCAATGGGAGATATCGGTGCTATTTCTGCTGATATTACCCATGCTCAGGCAACGTTAGATCAACAAACTCACCAAGCACAGGCCTATCGTGTGCGCTACGCAAAAAATATTGTAGCCACGAATACCTCAATTGATTTATCTGGAACACATTATACCTCGAAAGATTATTATACTTTCAATAATTTTAATAATTATAACTATCGATATGTTGATGATGTTGCACCTTGGACGGGGATACAGGAACGTCGACAATATTCGGCCTCAATCTCGCAACCGCTGGGAAACTATGGCAACCTATATTTTTCTGGAAGTCGTAATGAATATTGGAATGATGAACAGAATGTCACTCAAGTTTCAGCGGGTTACAATACCAGTATTAAAGGGGTCTCATACGGTATCAATTACAGCATTGATAGAACTAAAAATAGCGAGCAATGGCCAGAAAATCGCCAAATAAGTTTTAACCTCAGTATCCCTTTTAGTTTATTTTCGAATTCACCAGCGGCCCGTAACATTAGCAGCACTTACTCTATTAGCCACGATAATAACGGTAAAACAATTCAGCAAGCAGGTGTTAGTGGGAGCTTATTAGATTCAAAACTGACTTATGGCGTTTCACAAAGCTGGGGTAACCAAAACCAACGTAGTTCAGGCAGCCTTTACACTAACTATGCAGGCTCAAAAGGAACCGTTTCTGCAGGGTATAATTATTCAAATAGTTATAATTCTGTAAATGCGGGAATTAATGGCGGAATGGTCATTTATTCGGGAGGGTTATTATTTGGTCGTAGTATGAGTGATAGCTTTGCTATTGTCGAAGCTGAAGGTGCTGAAGGAACCCATCTAGCGATAGGGAGTACGCAAATCAATGCTCAAGGCCAGGCAATTTATCCTTATCTCTCTGAATATTCAAAAAATAGTGTCGGTTTAGATGTCAACTCTCTTCCTGATGATGTGACACTAACACAAACATCGAAAAATATTTATCCAACCTCAGGCGCTATTGTTAAAGTGAAATTTGATACCCGTATAGGTTATCAGGCTATTATTCAACTAAATGATGATAATGGGATCATTCCATTTGGAGCAGTTGCCACATTAGTGGATGATTCTGTAACAGAGGAAAATACAGGGTTAGTCGGGGATGACGGCCAATTGTATATGAGTGGATTGCCAAACTCGGGAGTGTTGCGCATTCAATGGGGAATGCAAAATAAACAATCATGCGATGTGCATTTCAGTGATTTGCAAAATATAACGCCAACCCCAGATAATCCCATCAGGACACTTTCTCTAAATTGTGTTCGTTAATATAAAAAATAAAAAGACGTGCATTAACATTAGCACGTCTTCTCATCTATTTAGTCACGTCATGAAAACTAACTTTTAATAAAAAATTCTAGATCTGCTTTACCTTGATACTCCCCACTTGGTACCTCCGGTGTTCTACACAATGCCCAAGAAATATCAAACAACATCGCTTTTTGGGTGTTTTTTACACCAAGATCGACTTCCTCACCGTGGAAACTCATTAATTGTGAATTGGTGGAATCATTACAGTTTAAGGATGCAGATTTCCCTGATTCATAAATGCGACCAATAACCCAAGGTAAAACCTCTGACTTAACGGTGGTATCAACAGGTTTTAAGAGTAATTTTTTGGGATTACTTGCATCAAAATCGGTGTCTTTTGCTTTTGCTATCATTCTGACACTGTCCTGTTTACTACCATTACAGGTTATTGTGAGTGAAGATTTATGTAATGATTGCATTTCATCTGAGAAAGAGTGTTTAATTTGGCTGTTAGTGAGATTACTGACTTCGCAATAGCGCAATATAGTAATATCCGCATCAATATTTAAGCGGATGGCGCTTTTTGCTGCATTAATATATCCACTGGTCATAAAATACAATGGAACTTTATTACTGTATTGCATCTTACCTGAAGGTAAATTGCTATCAACATACAGTAATTGGGGACGTGAAACAGATAATGTTAGGTTTTTATGACCACCTTTAGGGACAGAGTTATAGCTGTCTGATGGATGAAAACAGGCACCAGTGACCCCAGGTTTCGGGATATGGCTGAGTTTCGAGCTATTATCTCGGGTAAAAAAGGTACCATGGTATGCAGGTTCTAACCGGTTAGAATATTTACTAATAATTAAATCATAATCGAGTTGCGGAACCACATATGCATTTACTCCCCCTTCATTATTGACGAGTGGGGCACCATAAGTATTAGCAATCATATAAGGAATTTTAGCAAAGCCGGATAAGTCACATTGTGATTGGTTATTACTGATACCTAACAAGGGGATGGTTTCTAGCCAGTATTTTTTTTCTACATTATCAAAAATAGGTTCGGCATCTAAGACGGTATCTCCAGTTAACGTTCCTTGCACTTCTTGTGCGAACCGATCTGATAAAGTTAGATCAATGACGCCATGTAATTTTAGTGTCGCGGTACCAACAACGGCTGACTCAGATGAAAGAGATACCCCTAACATACCAACAAATAACATAGCGATGAGGCTCGATCGCGTATAAGTGTTTTTTTTATGTATGTTTGTGTTCATCGCTATTGTCATATCCTGACCACATAAAAGAAAAGGAGACTTAGTACTTCATAGATACTAATCTACAATGAAAGAAGTATTTCGTATAATATACGTTGTTTTAATTTCTTCGTCATAGAAATTGCTAAGATAAATAGAATGTCGAGGTTTCGGCGATAATTTGCTCGTTATTGCTGCGAAACTTGAGTGAATATCGATAAAGTAAAGGGAAAGCAATATCGGCTTTCCCTTATGTTTTGTTGATTAATAGCCGCGTTCTAAAATTGTTTTCAAGAACCTTGCAGTGTGCGATTTTTCACACTCAGCGACTTCTTCTGGTGTGCCAGCAATTAAAATTTCACCGCCACCACTACCACCTTCTGGGCCTAAATCGACAATCCAGTCCGCTGTCTTAATGACATCAAGGTTGTGCTCAATCACCACAATGGTATTTCCTTGATCACGAAGCTGATGTAAAACAACTAAAAGTTGTTGGATATCAGCAAAATGCAGACCTGTTGTTGGTTCATCCAAAATATAGATAGTTTGGCCTGTTCCGCGTTTAGACAACTCTTTAGCTAATTTCACACGTTGTGCCTCACCCCCTGATAGAGTTGTGGCTGACTGACCGAGACGGATATAGGATAAACCAACGTCCATCAAAGTTTGTAGCTTG
Source organism: Providencia sp. PROV141 (assembly GCF_028481645.1). Classification (NCBI taxonomy): domain Bacteria; kingdom Pseudomonadati; phylum Pseudomonadota; class Gammaproteobacteria; order Enterobacterales; family Morganellaceae; genus Providencia; species Providencia sp. PROV141. Next base: position 120,794 of record NZ_JAMPPR010000024.1, read on the forward strand.
CGGGCAAGGGCAGGTACAGCATCAAAGAATTCACGAGACTCTTCGATAGTCATATCCAGAACTTCATGGATATTTTTACCTTTATATTTAATCTCTAAAGTTTCACGGTTATAGCGTTTACCTTTACATTGGTCACAAGGGACATACACATCAGGTAAGAAGTGCATTTCAACCTTGATGACTCCATCACCTTGACAAGCCTCACAACGGCCACCTTTTACGTTAAAGCTAAAACGTCCTGGGTTATAACCGCGAGTCCGAGATTCAGGTACACCAGCAAATAACTCACGCACAGGTGTAAACACACCAGTATAGGTGGCAGGGTTCGAACGTGGTGTCCGGCCTATTGGGCTCTGGTCAATATCAATCACTTTATCAAAGTGCTCTAAGCCTTCGACATCCAAATAAGGCGCGGGTGTGATGGTGGTCGCGCCATTTAATTGGCGTTGAGCAATAGGGAACAACGTGTCGTTTATTAAGGTCGATTTACCGGAACCCGATACACCCGTAATACAAGTAAATAACCCAACTGGGACTTTTAATGTCACATTTTTCAGGTTGTTACCTTTTGCCCCAAACACGGTCAGCATTTTATCTTTATTAATTGGAACGCGTTTTTGCGGGATGTCAATTCTGCGCTCACCACTTAAAAATTTACCTGTGAGTGAATCTGGGTTTGCGACAATATCTTCCAATGTTCCTTGGGCAACAATTTGCCCGCCATGCACCCCAGCACCAGGGCCGATATCAATCACATGGTCTGCGGCGCGGATCGCGTCTTCGTCATGTTCAACCACGATCACGGTATTTCCTAGATCGCGTAGGTGGATCAATGTTTCAAGTAATCGGTCATTATCACGTTGGTGTAAGCCAATTGATGGTTCATCAAGGACATACATCACGCCCACTAAACCTGCACCAATTTGGCTTGCTAAACGGATGCGTTGTGCTTCACCACCGGACAAGGTGTCGGCAGAGCGTGATAGGGTCAGATAATTAAGCCCAACATTGACGAGAAACTTCAGGCGATCGCTAATTTCTTTTAAGACTTTTTCTGCGATTTGAGCACGCTGGCCAGTGAGTTTTAGGTTTTGGAAAAACTCCATTGCGTGGCCAATGCTGTAATCTGCGATTTCCGGCAAAGTCGTATTTTCAACAAAGACAAATCGCGCTTCTTTACGTAAGCGTGTTCCATGGCAAGAGACACATGGACGGTTACTGATATATTTCGCTAATTCTTCACGGACAGCCGTTGATTCCGTTTCTTTATAGCGGCGCTCCATATTATTGAGTACGCCTTCAAAAGGGTGTCGGCGTACAGTGATATCGCCACGGTCATTACGGTATTTAAACTCAATCGTTTCTTTGCCTGAACCATATAAAATAATTTTTTGGATAGCGGGGCTCAGGGTGTCGTAAGGTGCTTCCACATCAAATTTATAATGCTCAGCTAATGACATCAGCATTTGAAAATAATAAAAGTTACGGCGATCCCAACCCCGAATTGCGCCACCGGCAAGTGAGATTTCGGTATTTTGGATGACTCTTTCGGGATCAAAAAACTGCTGGACACCTAAGCCATCACAGCTTGGACAGGCTCCAGCTGGGTTGTTAAAAGAAAATAGGCGAGGTTCAAGTTCTACCATACTATAGCCGCAAACGGAGCAGGCAAAATTTGCTGAAAAAACCAGCTCTTCTGCGTTTGTGTCATCCATATCCGCGACAATTGCGGTACCACCAGATAGTTCTAGTGCGGTTTCAAAAGATTCGGCTAAACGCTGAGCAATATCATCACGAATTTTGAAACGGTCAACAATGACTTCAATTGTATGTTTTTTTTGTAATTCAAGCGTTGGTGGGTCTGATAGATCGCAAACTTCCCCATCAATTCGGGCGCGGATATAGCCTTGGCTGGCCAAGTTATCGAGTAACTTAACATGCTCCCCTTTACGTTCTTTAACGACAGGAGCAAGTAGCATCATTCGACGATCGGTGGGCTGAGCCAAAACATTATCGACCATCTGGCTAACCGTTTGAGCCGCAAGCGGTATGTCGTGATCAGGGCAGCGAGGTTCACCAACACGGGCAAATAATAATCGCAGATAGTCATGAATTTCTGTGATGGTTCCGACCGTCGAACGTGGGTTATGTGAAGTGGATTTTTGTTCAATTGAAATAGCAGGAGATAACCCTTCAATATGATCGACATCCGGTTTTTCCATTAAAGAAAGAAACTGGCGGGCATAAGCAGATAAAGATTCAACATAACGGCGCTGACCCTCTGCATACAGGGTATCAAAAGCTAAAGATGATTTCCCTGAACCAGATAACCCAGTAATAACAATGAGTTTGTCGCGAGGGATGATGAGATTAATGTTTTTCAGATTATGCGTACGTGCGCCGCGGACTTCGATATTATCCATTTACCACTTCCCGGATGATTTGATATTGAACAATCGCAAGAGACTATTATCACATATTTATGGCTGAATGGATATACAGTGGTTGTCATATTTTCCTGCATGTCATATTTTCCTACTCGTCATATTTCAATCCACAGCGGGTTGGCTGCGCTCAGCGACGTAGGTCACATACTTATGTACGCTCCCTGCGATATCTTTGCTTTATTTTTACTCGTCATATTTCAAACCGTGGCGGTGTTGGCTACTCTCAGCTACGTAGGTCACATACTTTTGTATGCTCCCTACGATATCTTCGTTTGCCGCCTAGCCACAGCTTGAACTATTTAGAGTAAGATTTTAATGGTGAAACAGAAAAACAGAAAAACAGAAAAACAGAAAAACAGAAAAACAGAAAAACAGAAAAACAGAAAAACAGAAAAACAGAAAAACAGAAAAACAGCGATCTGAATTTATCGAAAAGATAGATACGGTGTGAACTATTTTGTGTCTATACTGAAAATTGGCACGGTAGCGTTTCACCAAAAGTTGGAAAGCGTTTCGCAAGAACGCTCAGTAGTTTCAATTTCGTGGTGCAAAAAAGCGAGGTCGTGGTAAACTTCACGGCTAATCCAGAGATTAAAATTCAATGCATCAGGAGTAATAAATGGCCAGCAGAGGCGTAAATAAAGTAATTCTTATCGGTAACCTAGGACAAGATCCAGAAATCCGTTATATGCCTAACGGCGGAGCTGTGGCGAACCTGACTCTGGCAACTTCTGAAAGTTGGCGTGACAAGCAAACCGGTGAGATGCGTGAAAAAACCGAATGGCACCGAGTCGTTATTTTCGGCAAACTTGCTGAAGTAGCAGGTGAATACCTAAAAAAAGGTTCACAAGTCTATATCGAAGGTTCTCTGCAAACACGTAAATGGCAAGATCAAAGCGGTCAAGATCGTTATACGACAGAAGTTGTTGTGAATATCGGTGGCTCAATGCAAATGTTAGGTGGCCGTGGCGGTGATGCACCATCACAAGGTCAAGGCGGTCAAGGTGGTTGGGGCCAACCACAGCAGCCTCAAGCAGCACAACAATTCAGTGGTGGTGGAGCGCCAGCCGCACGCCCATCAGCACCTGCACCACAAACCAATGAACCACCAATGGATTTTGATGACGATATTCCATTCTAATCAGTAAGACTTAGAATGTATAAATAAAATAAAGGCTTCCTTGTGAAGCCTTTATTTTTAATAAATATAAATAATCTATATCTAGAAAATATTTTTTTTTATTGGAATGATAAAACAAATAAAGAACTGGAACATTAAGAGTTTATTAATTTTAAATTAAGAATTTCTTAAATAAATAAAAAATAGAAAAAGCCCCAGTAATTAACTTACATGGGGCTTTGTATTGGTAGTGTTATTAAAAAAGGAAATATAAATTTTATTTTCATATTAGCGTGTCAAGCTACTTTAGGTTCCAGTAGTAATGGGTCATTTTGGCTTTCACCGGACAGGCGGTAGATTGACGGTGACGTACCTAAATAAGCTCTAAATCGCTTTGCAAAAGATTGCTGGGAGTCAAATTGGTATTTCAATGCAATATCAATAACTTGAAGTTCGGTGGAGCATAGGTCTTTAGCGGCTTCACAGATCCTCCTTCGGCGAATATATTCACCTAAAGGCATACCAACAACTTTTCTAAATACTCTTTGTAAATGCCATTTTGTATATCCTGATTTTAGTGCAATATCATCAAGTAATAGACGACTGGTTAAGTTCATTTCAATCCAAACTAATATTTCATTAACAACTGTAGATTGAAATTCTGTGTACTTCCCATTATAGGGAACAGGGATTTCTTTATACATAATATCTTCCTATTAGTTACTTTTTAATCTTATCCCTCATTCAGTCATTATCCAATAAATAAATAGTAAACGAAGTTGAATACAGTTTGTTAATTGGCAAAACAGACAAAATACCGATTTTTAATTAGTTTATAGCCAGTGGAGTTTATCTTAAGGAGATATATTCATCATGATATCGATTAACAATAGATGAAACTATTATGCCCTCTGAATATAAAACCATCGTACAGTGATATCACTTTTCATTGGTGTTTGGGGATATATTTTTTTAGCTTCCAAAAACTAATTAAAATTGTAGCGGAAATGATTACAGATAGAACATTCATCATCTGCCAACCGAGAGTGAAGAAAAGAACGCCTGCTCCTAAACTGCCTATTCCACCGAAAAAATAGATAAGAAAATCAGTCATGCCTTGTACTTTAGCTCGCTCATGCATTTCATATGTATGAGGTAGTAGGTTGGTGGTACTGATTAAAAGCAAATTCCACGCAACACCCACAAATATACCCGCCAACAAATAATTGTAAAAATGGTTACCTAGCAGGTTCATAGTCGCTGATAAAATTAACAGTACGATACCGCAGTAAATAATGCGTTTTGCCCCTAAATGATGAATTAATGTTCCAGTGAAAAATGACGGTGCAAACATACCTAATACATGAAATTGAAATACTATCGCAATCGAGGAAAAGGCGAAGTCATGTTGTTTCATAGATAACGGTATCGAGGCAAAAGTGAAAACCACAATGGCATACCCTGCTGCACTAACAATAGCGATTAATTTTAAAATAGGTTGTGAATACAATGCACTGTAGTTGCGTTTGACTAACGCTTCATCCGATGGCGTTTTCACTATTTTCTTTAAAGGCACAACGAGTAATAGAATAAATGCGATCACATAAATGGCAGCTAACGTGATGAACGGCCCTGCAAACGGGTATTCTGTAAAAAACCGTTGGGTGGTAATGGCTAATGTTGGTCCAATTAAAGCCGCGGCAATGCCTCCGCTCATAACAAGGCCAATAGCTTTTGCTCGCAAAGAAACTGGTGCTTCTTCAATTGCGGCAAAACGAAATTGTTGCGCAGTACCAATAGCAATCCCAGTGAAAAACAGCCCGATGGAAAAATACACTAAATGACTTTCTATCACACCAAGAATAGAGAAGCCTGCACCGATTAACCCACCGATATTACCAATAATAAAGCCCACTCTTCTCGAATATTTTTGCATTAAAAATGCGATCGGAATAGTTGCTAAGATTAAGCCAACGTACTGGCTTACCAGTGGAATAGTTGCATAAGTTGGGTTGGTAGCCAGTTTTTCGCCAATAACTACTGCTACAGAAAGGACAATTGCATTTCCTGTGATAAATAATGCAAGTGTGATGGTTAACCACCAAACGGATTTTGGCATATATCCCTCTGTCTATTAAGTAAAAATCAATTGGTTATATTTCTTACATTGAGGGAATAATCCCTCTGAATGGTGCAAAGGATACAACTTAAAGTTGACTTTAAGTCAAGGTCTGTGATGGTATTTTAAGTAGTGATTAATGCTATATTTTTTTATTTTAATAGATAATATTGCTGTTACTTCAATGTGTGATGAGTGTCTCAATTACTATCCCTTTGGGATAAAACAAGAAAAAATGATTGTCATGCTGGGAAATTTATGTTTTCTTAATAAAAGACACTGAAAAACAATAATCAATAAATTAGACAGACTAAATAGGAAGAACCCGTGAACATGACGACTAATCACTTAAACCTACTACTAACCGCGCCACGTGCCGCGGTGGTCGTGCGTGTGGTGGTGGTCGTGGGCTTAGCGCCGTAACGGGTACAAATCACGCAGATTTAGAAACCCCGCCGGCGCAAACCGAGCGGGGTTTTTTATCACCTCTCGCTCGGATCCGCAGGCTAGCAAAGGATAATTATGATGAGCGAATCGGGCACCACAACACCACATAAAACCCGCTTTACGGGTGCAGAATTAATCGTACATTTACTGGAAAAACACGGTATTACCATCGTTTCTGGCATTCCAGGTGGAGCGGCTTTACCCTTTTATGACGCATTAGGTCAAAGCCAGAAAATCCGCCACATACTGGCTCGCCATGAGCAAGGTGCCGGTTTTATTGCTCAGGGAATTGCACGTACCACGGGGAAGGCCGCGGTTTGTATCTCTTCAAGTGGACCTGGGGCAACTAACTTAGTAACTGCTATTGCTGATGCAAAACTGGATTCTATCCCGCTGGTTTGTATTACGGCTCAAGTTTCTTCGTCAATGATTGGTACAGATGCCTTTCAAGAGGTTGATACCTATGGTATTTCGATTCCAGTAACAAAACATAATTATTTGGTTCGTAATATCAATGAATTGCCACAAGTGATTTGTGATGCTTTTCGTATTGCAGAGTCAGGCCGCCCTGGGCCTGTTTGGATTGATATTCCAAAAGATGTGCAAACTGCCACAATTGAACTAACTGAAATACCAGAAGTATTACCGAAAGATAAAGCACCCGCATTTGATATGGAAAAAGTTCTGCAAGCGGCTGAAATGATTAATAACGCAAAACGCCCTGTGCTGTATTTTGGTGGTGGGGTAATTAGTTCTGATTCGACAGAAACAGCGATCGCTTTTGCGGAAAAGGCTTCATTACCGACAACCATGACATTAATGGCACTTGGCACTCTTCCGATGAGGCATCCGTTATATTTAGGGATGCTAGGTATGCATGCTGCCGCAAGTACTAATATGATCATGGAAGAATCGGATCTATTGATTGTGATTGGTGCACGGTTTGATGATAGGGCAATAGGTAAAGCAGAGAAATTTTGTCCTAACGCGAAAATCATCCATGTGGATATTGATAAAGCAGAAATCAGCAAAATTAAGCGTCCAGATATCGCTATTCATGCAGATGCAGGGCAAATATTGGAATTATTATTGCCTTTAGTAGAACGCAATGCACGCACAGATTGGATGGCGCAAGTGAATCAATTAAAAGAGCAATATCCATTGAATTTTAGCGAGGCTGATAACCCGCTGAACCATTATGGCTTAGTTCTGTCTACGGCACGTGCGGCAGGTGAAGATGCAATTGTAACAACGGATGTTGGGCAGCACCAAATGTGGGCGGCTCAAGCATACCCTCTGTCTCGACCTCGTCAATGGCTGACATCAGGCGGGTTAGGTACCATGGGCTTTGGGCTACCAGCGGCCATTGGTGCAGCGTTGGCAAAACCCGAAAAAACCATTGTGTGTTTTTCCGGTGATGGCAGTTTGATGATGAATATTCAAGAGCTGGCAACGGCAGCGGAGCACCAATTGAATATCAAAATTATTTTAATGAATAACCAAGCGTTAGGGATGGTACATCAACAACAAGATTTATTTTTTGAAAACCGCATATTTGCTGCAGCTTATCCGTATCAAACCGATTTTATCAAGATTGCGGCAGGGTTTGGCTTGCAAACTTGCGATTTAAATAATGAAGCAGATCCAGAAATGGCATTAGAAGCGATAATGAATACCAAAGGTCCATGTTTGATCCATGCCTTGATTGATGTGAATCAGAAGGTATATCCAATGGTTCCACCAGGTGCAGCTAACATTGATATGATTGGAGCGTAATTATGGTATTTGAACATCATCCGATTGCTTTAGAGCTAATTGTTCGTAATCACCCCGGTGTAATGTCACATATTTGTGGTTTATTTGCGCGCAGAGCATTTAATGTTGATGGCATTCTATGTATGCCAATTAAAGATAAAGATGAAAGCCGTATATGGCTATTAGTACAAAAAGATGAGCGTTTGTCGCAAATGATTAACCAAGTTGAAAAATTAGAAGATGTTCGGGAAGTACGCTTTAGTGATGATTTGCGTCTTTTCGAAACAATGCAAAATTATTTGCAGTAATTCTGAGGCAAATTTTATGACCTAATAGCCCATACATAACAGTATGGGCTATTTTCTTTTATGTTTAATCATAGCGATAATGAGGGTTTCTTAAAGCGAACAAAAATGATATAAGTTCAGTTGCTGAATAATGATTTTTTGAATACATTACAGTTTTGTATTTGGTAAATTGAATAATAAACAGGTATAAATTTATGCAAAACAACATCTATTTGTCGGACACTTATCTATGTGAAATTGAAACGGACTTACTGGCGCAAGGGAATGATGATGAAGGTTATTGGGTGGCTCTAAAAGACAATATTTTCCACCCACAAGGTGGTGGGCAGCCCATGGATACAGCTTGGGTGAATGATATTTCTGTTCGTATTAAGAAACTATCGAGTGGCTTAATTGTAGGATACCTACCTGAAGGCGTTACTTTTAGCCAAGAAAATAATGTGGTTGCAAGGGTAGATAAGGAAAAACGTCAGCGTTACGCCGTGCTACATACCGCAGGTCATTTGCTGAATTGGGAATTACGTCGCTTTGGCTGGCTGGCACAAAAAGGCCATCATTTTCCTGATGAATCTCGAGTAGAATTTAGCATGATGGAAGGTGATGTCACTCCTTTTGATAAACTTGATAGCCAATATATCGAAGATATTGTTAACCAAAGCATTCGCAGTGGACGGCCCGTTACAATAAAGCAAAAGGGTGATTTGCGGATCAGTTACATCGACCAAACTGAAGAAATGCCTTGTGGTGGAACGCATGTTTCTTCACTAGATAATATTCAGCATTTTTCAATTAAGTCGATGAAATTTAAAAAGGGAACGTTGCGCATTAGTTATGATGCACAACATGCCATAATTTAAACACTATCACTAAGATGAGAGTATGTCATGACGACGGTGGCTTGGAGCTCCCCTTCCATGCATAGATAACTGTGTGGGAAATCACCACTGAAAGCATAGAAATCCCCCGCCTCCAAGAGGATATTTTGGTCGTTATGCAACCGCAACATGAGTGAGCCAGAATTCACCATAATGTGTTCGTGAGTTCCACTCATATGGGCGGGGCTATTAATGATAGCGCCTCGTTTCATGGTTAATTGCCAGATTTCAGAGATATTTCCCATGCTAATGCGAAACTTAAACTGTTGTGAATACTCTTTTTCACTAGGAGTGGCTTTAAGCAAGTAGGGATAAGCTTCATGTTGCCGTGTAAACAGATCGCTTAGTGGGAAGCGCAGAGCAATGGCGATCGACTCTAATGTGTCGATGCGTGGATTTGAATCACCAGATTCCAGTTTGGATAAAGCGGCTTTCGAGATTCCTGATAAACGAGATAGTTCGTTAAGCGAGAGATCCCTTGCTTGCCTAAGTAACCGAATTTTCTGCCCTATTTTTAAATTAATTTTTTTATCCACAATGTGTTTTTACCTGAATTTTAATTTATTGTGCTAGTTCTGTATCACTCAGAGAAGTAAATTATACACTCTTAGTTGTATATTGTATTTAAAGCGGCTATTTTGTTTTTTGATATAGATTTGAAATTTAAAACCCTACAAAAATAAAACTATTTTATGTATTTGAAAAAATCTATAGTGAGGACGTTAAAAAACTTCTGGAGTTAAGGTCATGCCGTTTGAATTGTTATCACCAGAAATGGCGATTTGTTTCTCGACATTGCTGTTTGCTTATTTGGTTTTTGGCATGGCGGGGTTTGGTTCTGCTCTTATTGCAACTCCTGTATTAGCCATGTATTTGCCGTTAAACATGATTGTTCCAATTCTTGCGCTAATAGATCTAACCGCGGCAGTTTTAAATTTACTTAAAGATGGTAAAAATGCAGATTATCAGGAAATTAAATGGATAATTCCATTAATGATAGCTGGTAGTTTAGTGGGTGCTGCAATTTTATTAAAAACTCGTCCCGATATACTCGTATTATTACTTGGGTTATTTGTTGTTGGTTATGTATTACATGCTTTCTTTTCTAAAAAATCAAAATCACCTTTTTCAAAAGCGTTGGTTATCCCATTTAGTTTAGTGGGTGGTGTTTTTAGTGCTTTATTTGGTAGTGGTGGTTTTATCTATGCCATGTATTTATCTAGCCGAATTGAAGACAAACAACGTTTTCGTATCACTCAAATGACGTTAATTGGCTTTAGCACGCTGACTCGAGTAGTGATATTTTTAGTTATGGGTGTGTATCTCAACCTAGATATTTTATTGATTGCTTTAGCATTTTCCCCTGCCATGTTAATTGGTACATGGGCTGGTCGGCATATAACATTAAAAATTTCACGTGAAAGTTTTTTAAAAGTTATTAATGTCATAATTTTATTATCAGGTATTGTGCTGCTTTATCGATATTTTTTCGTTCTTTAAGTATTTAGAATATTAAAAATAGTTTTATAAAGATAAATAGCAGAATATATGAGTCGTGTTACAATCACCACGAACATTATTAGTTTTACTAGTAATGATGCGGTTTTTTATTTTTCATAATAATCTATTTTATGGAGTTAAAATCTGTTTTTTTGCTAAAAAGAAACGGGTTAATTTCAACATGAGCTCTGATAATCAGCGTTTACAAAATTTTCGTCGTTCCCCATCTTTTGCTATTTTTACCATCACCATGAGTATTGCTGTCATTGGTATCGTTATTGGGCTAAGTATTCCAATGGTGGCTCTTAGACTAAATAATTATGGTTTCAATGAGTTGTATATAGGCATTATTTCGGCGGCTCCTGCATTAGGTATGTTTTTAATTGCCCCTGTGGTTCAACGTATTGTGCGTTGGTCAGGTAAGCGAAAGGCAATGCTATTGGCAACCCTCGTTTCTGCCATTAGCTTATTGCCATTATTGAGCACGTTACCACTTTGGCTGTTATTTCCATTACGGTTAGTTACGGGGCTAGCGAGTGGCGTGATGATTTGTTTGGGAGAAACGTGGATTAATGAATTATCCCCTGAAAATAAACGGGGTCGGATTTTAGCAATCTATACCACTGTCTTCACAGTAAGTCAGCTACTTGGGCCTTCATTCATTGCTTATTATGGTGTGGAAGATAAATCGCCTTTATTGATTTGTACGTTGATCCATTTAATCTCTGTAGTGCTATTTATTTTAATGGATCAAAAAGTCGGTGACCGTTTAGCTGAAAATGCCGCGAAATCTAATTTTTCAATTATTCAATTTGTAAAAATTGCACCGGGTATTTGTGGTGGAATTTTATTTTTTGCTTTTTTTGACGGAACCATTTTATCGATGTTCCCAATTTATGGCATGGGAATGGGGCATACAGAGGCGGTTGCTGCATTAATGATTAGCGCCATCCTTGCTGGCGATGCCATTATGCAGTTACCTTTTGGTTGGCTTGCCGACCATATGAATAGAGAAAAACTGTACCGAATTTGCGGCATTATCACACTCGCAGCTAGCTTATTATTACCCTTCCTTATTACTCAACCTTATCTAATTTGGGTGCTGCTATTTATCTTAGGGGCGACGGCAGGGGCAATTTATACGATTGCTTTGGTACAAATCGGCCAATATTTCAAAGGGAATGAATTGATCATCGCTAATGCAGCGGCGGCCATGCTATGGGGAATTGGTAATTTATCAGGACCATTACTGGCGGGAGTGGCGACTTCAATCTCACCAGTGGGCTTACCGGTGCTATTGGTTCTATCTGTGGCAGTATTTTTATGGTTCACACGAGAAAAATATAGCGCTCAAATGGTTGAACAAGTCAGCCCATAAAGCGCATTTGTGGTGCTCTACTTAAGTTAGCGAGCACCATAAATACTTACTCAATAACTTTATACACAACAAGGTTTTCTCGGAATTCATCTGGCCGATGATTGTGCCAGAATAATTCCATGCCTTGCGGTGCAGGTTGGATTGTTTTCGAGAGTACAATTAACCAGCGGCATTGTTCAGGTTTTTCAAAGCGGTCTTGGCGTTGGTGTAATACGCCAGTGTAATAGTAGAGCATCGGTGCTTCAGACTCGCCAATATTATCAGAAGCCATACAATCGTTTTTTGTAAACTGGCCTGCTAAATGCTGGTTTAAATCGACAAAAACTCCTTCGAAACCTTTTGCGTAGTCTATCCACCCCAAAAATAAGGTTAAAATTATCCCCCAAACGGCACATAGGCCTAATAACCAATTTTTCATCATGTGAAAGGCCGGTGAAATAAAGTTTGGAATAATTTTATTGCGTAAAAACCACACTAATGTAATCAACAGACCACTGATAAATGCAATGGAAGAAAAGGGCATTTGGTAGCTCATGGGAAGCCAGCGGCTAAATGGCGCTAGCCATTCTTGTTGATGACCAGCCAAGGTGATGAAATAGCAGAGCCATAAAAACAGAATGAGTACAGACCATAAAACAGCCGCAAAGCGAGCGATACCATTAAGAATTTTTTCAGGGAAATTGAGTAGTGTTTGGGTTCCTAAAATGGCCATGGGTGCAATAAAAGGCAGTAAATATAGCGCGCGACCAGATGCTGAAATCTGTAAAAAAACGATACCTAATAAAGGAAATAGCGCCAACAAAAACTCGTTTGAATTAAATAAACGCTTAATAGGGTGCCTTAGAAAGTAAGCGACAGCCAGTAGGCCGGAAGGAAAGGCAAATAAAGATACTGCCGCTGGAATCCGAGTTAAATTAGCTTTTGCCCCTAATTTTTCAACCGAAAAGCCAAAGAAGCGGCCGATATTGTTTTCCCAAAACCACACGAGAAATAAATCAGGATGCTGAAGATACAGTTGGATAGGCCAAGGTAAAATGGCGATAAGCGCGATTAACCCCGCCGTTAAACTGTATAGCCAAAACCGCTTAGTTCGGCATTGAGTAAGAAAAATAGGTGATAAAAATAGACAAATCCAGAGAACGCCAGGAATGAAAACGCCTTTTGACAACATGGTGACGATGGTTCCAATAGACAACCAAAGTGTAGACATGTGCATTTTTTGTTGTTGTATCAGCCCCAATAACCCATACAAGCCAATAGTTGTTCCTGCCATTAGTGCAACGTCGGTAAACATATCATGGCTATGCCTGATAATACCGGGAGCACAGGCATACAGTGCAAAAGCGACCCAAATCCGAGTATCAGTGAAGTCTGTGGCTTGGAAAAAGCGACGCGCCAAAAGGATAAAAAATGAAAAATTGATAACCGAAAAAATTAAGCTTGCACTACGGGCTGCATCATAAAGTGGCATAAAGCTTGAAAATAAATGAGAGGAAATCGCAGCAACCCAATAATAAAGCGGGGGTTTTTCCATAAATGGTTCACCCGCATTTGTGGGAACTAACCATTTACCAGTTTCATACATAGTTTGAATAATACCAAAACTATAATTTTCATCTTGCTTCCAAGGGCTATGACTATATATTCCCGGTAATAAATACAGAGCAAGAAAACTAATGAAAAGTAGTAAAATACTCCGCTGTAATATGATTAATGGTGCATTCTTATTTGACATTTTAATACGTTTTATGTGTTTTTTACTTGATTAAATTGAAACTATAACTGCGATTGATAATAATTGAGTTTATATACTTAAATATATATTTACTCAGCGAATGATGTTTTTTTTAATGAAAAACAATAAGAAATGGATTTTTAGCCACATTTTTAACAGACGCATATTACCACCAGTAAATAAGTTTTTAGCTATTGGTTTTGTAAGCAAATATTCTTGGATTGTATCAAAGAAATAACCTTCCTCTTTAAACAGACATTATATGAAAGGTATTTAGCTATTTTTACGTAAAATAAATGTAACTAAAAAGAATCATTATTTGAAAATAATGTTCATTGCTTAAAAGCCTGTATATTTGGGAGTAAAAAAGAACAAACGGGTAAGAAATGCTAAAAATGCTTGATCATCCCCCCTGTTTAGAATGATAATTGCTCTCCTCACGATACGTTTTATTCTATTTTAAAAACCAAACGATTGCGTAACTGTTTTTATTGGGATTTTTTCTCAGTTAGTTTGTTTTTTCTTAAAAACGTAATCGTTTACGTCAACGTGAAAATTAGTCGTTAGCAGTATTTGAAGGTCGTCGTTTTCCATTAAACAGCAGAGGTATACCATGTCAGGCCAACAGGCTTCATCCAGTTGCAAATTGGATTCATTTTTCAAGATAACAGCGCGCGGCTCTTCAGTTCGCCGTGAAATCATTGCAGGATTAACCACATTCTTAGCGATGGTTTATTCTGTCATCGTTGTACCTGGCATGTTAGGGCAAGCAGGGTTTCCACCAACAGCGGTCTTTATTGCAACTTGCTTAGTGGCTGGCTTTGGTTCCTTATTGATGGGGTTATGGGCCAATCTACCGATGGCAATTGGTTGTGCTATCTCACTGACTGCATTTACCGCGTTTAGTTTGGTGTTAGGGCAGCAAATTAGTATTCCTGTGGCATTGGGCGCTGTCTTTTTAATGGGGTGTTTGTTCACCATCATTTCTGTTACAGGTATCCGTAGTTGGATTTTACGCAATATGCCAATGGGTATTGCACATGGCACAGGTATTGGTATCGGTTTATTTTTACTGTTAATTGCGGCTAATGGGGTGGGTTTAGTGATTAAAAACCCAAATGCAGGCCTGCCTGTTGCTCTAGGTGAATTTACTTCTTTCCCTGTATTAATGTCATTGGCTGGGTTAGCGGTCATTTTTGGTTTAGAAAAACGCCGTGTTCCGGGTGGCGTATTACTTGTTATTATTGCAATTTCAATTATTGGTTTAATTTTTGATCCTGCGGTTAAATATCAAGGCTTTTTCAAGTTGCCTTCATTGGGTGATGATGGGCTTTCATTGGTTTTCAATATGGATATCATGGGCGCATTGCAGCCAATGGTATTGCCAAGCTTACTTGCATTAGTGATGACCGCTGTTTTTGATGCAACGGGGACTATTCGCGCGGTGGCGGGACAAGCCAATTTATTGGATAAAGACGGCCAAATCATTGATGGTGGTAAAGCGTTAACCGCAGACTCAGTGAGCAGTATCTTTGCGGGAGCGATTGGCGCATCTCCTGCGGCGGTGTATATTGAATCCGCAGCGGGTACCGCTGCTGGTGGTCGTACAGGTTTAACCGCAGTAGTTGTTGGCGTACTGTTCTTACTCATTCTCTTTTTATCGCCACTTTCTTATTTGGTGCCTGCCTATGCAACAGCGCCGGCATTGATGTATGTCGGGCTTTTAATGTTAAGTAATGTCTCTAAGCTTGATTTCGATGACTTTGTAGATTCAATGTCTGGTTTATTGTGTGCGGTATTCATTGTTCTGACTTGTAATATCGTCACAGGTATCATGTTGGGCTTTGCTGCTTTGGTTATTGGTCGTATTTGTGCAGGTGAATGGCGCAAATTGAATATTGGTACAGTCATTATTGCGGTACTTTTAGTGGCGTTTTACGCTTCAGGATTGGCAATCTAAAGTATATTCTTTCAAGAGGGTGGCTAATGTTGCCACCTTTTTAACTTATTGTATTAATTAATCGTAAAGTCTCAATTTTTTCCCCGAAAATGGATGGCTAGGGATAAAATAGAGAGAAGGCGGTTAATCAAGTGGATGTGCATGATTTCCACTGGTGACTGGCTGGGTTTTAATAATCATGGTCTGGACGGTGCTATCTCTTACTATGCGGCGGCAGGCAATATTTTAGGTTCTAGTCGCTAGGTTAATTCAGTAAGGGCAACATGGAAATTTTCTTTACTATTCTTATTTTGATTTTAGCTGTCTCTGTTTCAGGGGTTGCCGCTAAAATTCTTCCTATTCGTATTCCTCTTCCTCTCATTCAAATTGCTATTGGTGCGCTATTAGCTTGGCCTCAATTCGGCCTACATGTCACCTTTGACCCAGAACTTTTTATGGTTCTGTTAATTCCACCTTTGCTGTTTGTTGATGGGTGGAAAACGCCAACACGCGAATTCTTTCAAAATGGTCGAGAAATTTTTATTTTAGTGTTGGTTCTTGTACTGGTTACAGTGATTGGGATTGGTTATTTAATTTACTGGCTGATGCCAGGTATTCCATTGATTGCAGCATTTGCTCTAGCGGCGGTGTTATCGCCAACCGACGCCGTTGCCTTATCATCCATTGTCGGAAAGGGGCGTATCCCTAAACGGATGATGAGTGTGCTAGAAGGGGAGGCATTGATGAATGATGCCTCTGGTCTGGTAGCATTAAAATTTGCAGTAGCAATTGCTATGGGGACGATGGTATTTAGTGCCTCTGGCGTCACCATTGAATTTTTCAAGGTCGCGATTGGTGGGCTACTCGCGGGTATTATCGTGACTTGGTTATACAGTAAATCATTGCGTCTAATGAGCCGTTGGAGTGGTGATGATCCTGCAACCCAAATTGTGTTTATGCTATTGCTACCATTTGCGTCATACATGATAGCGGAACATATTGGTTTTTCAGGTATTTTAGCCGCTGTTGCGGCCGGTATGACCATCACAAAATCCGGGGTTATCCGTAACGCTCCGTTAGCGATGAGACTACGTGCTGATAGCGTTTGGTCGATGCTTGAATTTGTCTTTAACGGGTTGGTTTTCATCATGTTAGGGCTTCAATTGCCCGGTATTTGGGAAACGTCTGTTATCCAAGCCGATCTCGACCCAAGCGTAGAAACCTGGATGCTATTCGCGGCAGTAGCCATCATCTATTTTGCTCTACTGCTATTGCGTTTCTGTTGGCTATGGCTGATGAAAAGGTTTAGCCGTTTATTCTTAAAGAAAAAGCCACTGCAATTTGCTAACTATACCGTACGTGAGCTTTGGCTAGCCTCTTTTGCAGGGGTACGCGGGGCGATTACCTTAGCGGGTGTGCTTTCTATTCCGTTATTTTTAACCGATGGCTCACCATTCCCAGCGCGTTACCAGCTAGTATTTATTGCCGCAGGGGTTATCTTATTTTCCATTTTTGCAGGTGTGGTTGCTTTACCGCTTCTGCTGCGTAATTTTACCGTGGGAGACAAAGAAGCCGATGCCAATGAAATTCGAATGGCAAAAGCCGCAATGGCAGAAGTGGCGATTGTCAGTTTAAATAAGATGCAGGAACGTTTATCTGCAGACGTTGATGAAAAACTCGATTCAGAAGATATCAGTGAAGTCGCTTCCCGTGTGACAGGTTATCTAAGACGACGCACGGCAGGGCAAGATGAAATTGATCATAATTTGCTGATTGAAGACCTTGAACGACGTTTCCGTTTGACGGCATTACGTGCGGAGCGTGGTGAGCTTTATCACTTACGTGCAACTAAGAAAATCAGTAATGAAACGCTACAAACGTTGTTGGTTGATCTGGATTTATTAGAAGCCGTCTTGATCGAAAAAGAGCATTAAAACCAAAAAGCGAGTATTCTAGCCAACATTGTTAAGTTTGGGGCGAAATACAGCATTATGTGGTTACTTGTTATCACGACGCTGCTTTGGGCAGCGTCGTTTAGTCTTATCGGCGAATACCTTGCAGGCCAAGTAGATAGTTGGTTTTCAGTACTTGTACGGGTGGCACTAGCTTCGCTCGTTTTTTTACCTTTCCTACGTTGGCGCCAGTTTAGCGCTAAAGTGATTGCACTCTATATGCTAGTGGGCGCTTGCCAACTTGGCATCATGTACTTATTTGTATTCCATGCTTATCAATACCTTACTGTTGCCGAATTTTTGCTTTTTACGGTATTAACACCACTATATGTCACGTTAATTTATGATTTACTAGAACGGCAAAAGCTGCGTAAAGGCTATTTGTTTAGCTCTCTATTGGCGGTCATTGGCGCGGCAATTATTCGCTATGACCACTTGAGCGAATCTTTTTGGTTAGGTTTGCTTTTTGTGCAGCTAGCAAATATCTTTTTTGCGATTGGGCAGGTGGGGTATAAACGTTTGATGGAGGTGCATCCGATCCCTCAACATCAGGCTTTCTCATGGTTTTACCTTGGTGCAACGTTAATTGCATTACTTGGGTGGTTGCTATTTGGTAATAAATCGATGATGCCGACAACAACTCTCCAGTGGGGTGTCTTACTCTGGTTGGGGATTGCAGCTTCAGGCATTGGCTACTTTATGTGGAACTATGGCGCAACCAAAGTTGATGCTGGAACCCTTGCTATTATGAATAACATGATGGTCCCAGCGGGGTTATTAGTTAATTTTGCTATCTGGCAACAACATCCGGATTGGCTGAGTTTTACCATAGGATCGAGCCTAATAGTTGCTTCTCTTTGGGTGCATAAGCGTTGGATCCTTTCGCGGCCTTCACATAAGACAAGTTCTCCACAGCGTGATCAGTCGTCGTCTCAGTAAACGCCTCAATAGCTGGCTGGTGCTGCTCTCCTTCACGGCAAGCTGCATACAGCCGGCTCCATAAACCGCTACCCAAGGTTTTGGTTTTAATCAACCCTTGCTTTTCAAATGAATCAACCGCCCAGTGAGGCAGTGCGGCAATACCCATTTTAGCTGCGACCATTTGAATTAAAATTAATGTGTTATCAACATTTTTTACGTTAGGTGACACGCCTGCAGGTTGCAAAAAATGGCGCCAAACATCGAAGCGATCCCGTTGTACTGGGTAGATAAGCAACGTTTCATCTGCCAAATCATGGGGCTCAATATGCGGTCTTTTGGCTAACGGATGGTCATTCGCCACAATCAATTTTACTTCATAATCAAACATTGGCGTATAGTGGATGCCTTGATCTGGCAAAATGTCAGAGGTCATCACGATATCCAATTCCCTTGAAAGTAATTCAGGCTGTGGGTCGAACGTCACCCCAGATTTAAAATCGACGCTAACTTGAGGCCAAGTTTGCCTGAATTGCTGTAATGCAGGGGTCAACCACTGAATGCAGCTATGGCATTCAATAGCGATGCGTAACGCACAAACCCCAGGCTCATTACATACTCGAATGGCATCTTTCACTAATGGCAGGACTTGTTGTGCTAATTGTAATAAGACTTCCCCTTGTGGCGTAAAGCGCAATGGTTGGCTTTTACGAACAAATAACCGGAAACCTAGCCGATGCTCTAAATCACTAAATTGGTGTGATAAAGCAGACTGTGTCTGGTGCAAGTGTGTTGCTGTTGCCGCTAATGAACCGTATTGGCTGAGCGCTTGCAATGTTTTTAGATGTTTTAATTCGATCATGAGAAACCTTCACGGTGACAATGAATAATTTGCGCTTGTGCTTTATACAGTACCTGTTGATTATGGATGTGTAAACATCTAGACGGCTAAATATTTTAAGGGGTCAATATGTCTGTTATAAATCATACACTTGGATTTCCACGTGTCGGTCTAAAAAGAGAGCTCAAACGTGCACAAGAAGATTATTGGGCAGGTAAAATTGATCAGACCACACTATTAGAAACCGGTTATCAGTTACGTGTGCGCCATTGGCAGCAACAAAAAAATGCGGGCGTTGAGCTATTACCCGTTGGTGATTTCGCTTGGTATGACCAAGTGCTGACAACCAGTTTGCTATTGGGCAATGTGCCGCCACGCCATCAAAATGAAGATGGTTCGATTGATTTAGATACCTTATTTCGTGTTGCTCGCGGTCGCGCACCAACGGGCAAACCTGCTCCAGCAGGCGAGATGACTAAGTGGTTTAATACTAACTACCACTACATCGTGCCTGAATTTCAAAAAGGGCAACAATTTTCCCTGTCTTGGACACAGCTGTTTGATGAAGTCGATGAGGCATTAGCATTAGGCCATAATGTGAAACCGGTTATCATTGGTCCTATTACTTACCTTTGGTTAGGTAAAGTGAAAGGTGAACCGTTTGATCGCTTATCATTATTGAATGAATTATTGCCTGTATATCAGGAGATCCTGTCGCGTTTGGCAGAAAAAGGCCTTGAGTGGGTGCAAATTGATGAGCCTGCATTAGTGTTAGATTTACCAGAGCAATGGCAGCAAGCTTATCAGCAGGCTTACCAAGCGCTGTCAGGCCAAATCAAATTACTGCTAACCACTTATTTCGATGGAATTAGTCACCATGTAGACTTGATTAAGCAACTCCCTGTGCAAGGTCTACATGTCGATGTGGTTGCAGGCGCTGATGATATTGAAAAATTACACCAAATACTGCCAGCAGACTGGGTATTATCACTAGGAATTATTAATGGTCGTAACGTATGGAAGGCTGACTTAGGGGAAAAATTCTTACAGGTGAAGCCGCTCTTAGGCCTGCGTGATATATGGGTAGGAACGTCATGTTCATTACTGCACAGCCCAATTGACTTAAATGATGAGGCACGTTTAGATGCTGAAGTGAAAAGCTGGTTTGCTTTCGCTATCCAAAAATGCGAAGAACTCGCTCTGTTAACAAAAGCATTAAATCAGCCAACAGACAGCCATATTGCTGAATTAGATACATACAGCGCACCTATTCGAGCGCGTAGAACATCAGCCCGTGTGAATAATGCTTCAGTGGCTCAGCGTTTGGCGGCAATCAGCGAAGGGGATACAGAACGTTATAGCCCCTATCCACAGCGAGCAGCACGCCAACGTCAACGCTTTAACTTACCATTATGGCCGACAACCACGATTGGCTCATTTCCTCAAACAAGTGAAATCAGAACATTACGTTTAGACTTCAAAAAAGGGAATGTGGATAAAACCTACTATCGCACCAATATTAGTGAGCATATTAAGCAAGCCATTAAAGAACAAGAAATTTTAGATATCGATGTTCTTGTACATGGTGAAGCCGAACGTAATGACATGGTGGAATACTTCGGTGAGCACTTTGATGGTTATGTATTTACCCAAAATGGTTGGGTGCAAAGTTATGGTTCACGTTGTGTAAAACCGCCGGTGATTATTGGTGATATTAGTCGCCCAGAAGCGATTACAGTAGAGTGGGCAAAATATGCTCAGTCTTTAACGGAAAAACCGGTCAAAGGGATGTTAACCGGCCCAGTCACTATTCTGTGTTGGTCATTCCCACGTGAAGATGTGAGCCGTGAAACGATTGCGAAACAAATTGCGCTAGCCTTGCGTGATGAAGTCGATGACTTACAAAAAGCGGGTATCGGTATTATTCAAATCGATGAGCCTGCACTGCGTGAAGGGTTACCATTGCGTCGAGACGAGTGGGCGGCTTACCTTAAATGGGCGGTTGATGCTTTCAAACTCAGTGCTGCGATTGCGGATGACGACACGCAAATTCACACCCATATGTGCTATTGCGAATTCAATGACATCATGGATTCCATTGCGGCATTGGATGCCGACGTGATCACGATTGAAACATCACGTTCAGATATGGATTTGTTAGATGCATTCGAAGATTTTGATTATCCAAATGAAATTGGTCCAGGAGTGTACGATATTCACTCACCAAATGTACCGAATGTGGAATGGATTGTTGCGCTATTAAGAAAGGCAGCGAAGCGTGTTCCGGTTGAGCGCTTATGGGTAAACCCAGATTGTGGCTTGAAAACTCGCGGCTGGCCAGAAACTCGCCAAGCATTAGCCAACATGGTTGAGGCAGCGAAACAGCTTAGAAATGAGCAGTAAAATGGCGACTAGTTAGTGTGTCAAAAAGGCAGGGAAACCAGCCTGAGGTTGTTGACAAAGCGGGAGAAAAGCGTGGTTTTTCCCGCTTTGTGTTATCAGCCGAAAATCAATAAATTGATTTTCCTCGTTTATTTTCAAAACCTATTCGACTTGCCGCCAAACATAATATGTTTGTCAGCAGTCTGAGGCAGGGAAACCTGCCTTTTTAGAAAATATTAACCAAATAATTTGGATTTTAGTAAGTTCATACCGATAGAAGCTAAATCGAGGTTTTCTGGAACTTCACCATTTGGTGTGGCGCTGTCAACTAACTGAGGAAGATATTTAGCAATCATTTCTGAGGTTGCTTGAGGTTCTAAGCCTACCTGTTGAGCCAATTCTTGGATATTAGCATTTCCAAAAACTTGCATTAATTGGCTGGCATCGATAGGTAAATTATTCCCTTCACTGATCCACGAGGCAATAACACCACCTAAGCCTTGTTCATTAAATTTTTCGATAACACCTTGAAGGCCACCTTGATTCTCAACCCAGTTTATTACTGATTGAAACTGTTGCATTTTATCGCCTGCAACCATACCCATCATTTGCTCAAACAACCCCATGTTATCTCCTAGGCAATCCGCCAATTTATGCTCTCATTCATAGTATGGAGCATTATTCAAAAAATTGTAGTCGGCTATTTTCAGCAATTTAAGTTTTAGGTCAATAGAAATGATGCATTGAATATAGCCCAGTAGAAAAACCACGGTTTATCATTTGTGAATTAAACGTGAATAAACATAATATGCATCACATTTTTTATCACATCATCCTGTGAACGTGTGTTTAAGGTGAGCTTTCTTTTATTTTGTTTTAATTCAGTTGTTTAGGTTTAATTTGTTGGTTTTTTATATTATCTCAAATGTGATATTAGTCATGTGTTTGTGAATTTTATTGTGTAAAAATTCACAACAGTCACGAAGATTAACAACATCAGGGGTCATTATGGGAAATTTCGTTAATAAAATTGGCGTGATTGGCCTAGGTTCTATGGGGATGGGGATCGCACAATCTCTTATAAAAAATAACATTCCTACCTATGGATTTGATTTAAACCAAGATGCATGCAAAAGCCTATTTAATGCAGGAGCAATTGCAGTGGGGCAAAATGCAGCGGAATTTGCCCATGAAATTGACGCTTTGTTGCTGGTGGTGGTTAATGGTCGTCAAGTTGAAGCCATTTTGTTTTCGGGTGAACAGCCTCTGGCTGAACAACTACGTCCCGGTACAATTATAGTGTTGCATAGCACACTCTCCGCGGAGCAAACCAAAAACATCGCTCAGCGCCTTGCCTTATATCAATTACCCCTTGTGGATGCGCCTATTTCAGGGGGGGCAATTAAAGCTGCTGAAGGAAAATTGACCGTAATGGCCTCAGGAGAGCCAGCTTTATTTGAGCAACTTTCACCTGTATTTGACGCTATTTCTGAGCGCCTATACCGCGTAGGGAATGAAGTTGGCTTAGGTTCAACCGTCAAAACGATTCACCAGTTATTAGCTGGGGTACATATTGCTGTTGCGGCAGAAAGTATGGCTTTAGCCGCCAAAGCGGGTATTGAGCTTGACGTGATGTACGACATTGTCACGCATGCAGCTGGAAATTCATGGATGTTTGAAAACCGAATGCAACATGTCTTAGACGGTGATTATACGCCAAAATCTTCAGTAGATATTTTTGTCAAAGATTTAGGGCTAGTGATGGAAACAGGAAAAGCATTAAATTTCCCATTACCACTTGCTTCAACAGCTCATCAAATGTTTATTTCAGCGAGCAATGAAGGCTTAGGTCAACAGGATGACAGCGCGGTGATCAAAACATTTAAAGGTATTACTTTACCGGAGAAAAAAGCATGACAGTGAAGTTAGGCGTAATAGCAGATGATTTTACCGGTGCGACAGATATTGCAGGCTTTATGGTGCAAAACGGTTGGAAGGTTGTTCAGTTATTGAATGAACCCGATGAGAGCACACCAGTACCACAAGATGTTGATGCAATAGTGATCAGTTTAAAAAGCCGCTCTTGTCCTGTCGATGAAGCCGTCAGTGCATCGACCAATGCATGTAATTGGCTGAAACAAAAAGCGCATTGCCAGCAAATTTTCTTTAAATATTGCTCGACGTTTGATTCAACCGAAAAAGGCAATATTGGCCCCGTTACAGATGCATTAATGGCACAACTGGGCACAAACTTAGCATTAGTTTGCCCCGCGCTACCCGTTAACGGTAGAACGGTGATTCATGGACATTTATTTGTGAATGGCCAGCTACTTAATGAAAGTGGTATGCAGCATCATCCTGTAACGCCAATGACCGACGCAAATTTATTGCGTGTGATGGAAAAACAATCAAAAGGTCAAGCCGGTCTAATCAAACTTGAAGATATTCAAAAAGGCAGCGATGTTGTTAGCCAAAAACTGACCGAGTTAGCCCAACAAGGTGTGAGTTACGCGGTTGTTGATAGCTTAACAATGGATGATTTGCTCCCTATCGCACAAGCGGTTAAAGCGATGCCATTGTTGACAGGGGGGTCCGGTCTCGGTGCTGCACTGGCCAATGTGGATAGCCAATGTCCATGGGGCGGTACAACGCAACGAGGTGAAAAGCCAACAGGTAAAAACAGAAAAACAGTTATTTTATCGGGAAGTTGCTCGGTAATGACTAACAAACAAGTTCAGGCTTATCAGCAAGTTGCTCCTGCAAAAATGTTGGATGTGGGTGAGTGTTTAAATAACCCTGAGTATGCCAAAACATTGGCAGATTGGGTGCAAGCACAGCAACTAACGGGTTTGGCGCCAATGCTTTATGCCACTCAATCACCTGAATTACTGAAAAAAACACAAGAGAAATACGGTGCTGCGGAGTCGAGTTTCGCGGTTGAGAAGGTATTTGGTGAGGTCGTCGCGCTGTTGCAAGCGAAAGGGTATGACACCTTTATTATTGCTGGTGGTGAAACCTCCGGAAAAGTGGTTCAAAGCCTTGGGACAGAACAATTAAGTATTGGCTCACCAATCGCCCCAGGTGTGCCATGGGTACAGGACTTAGCAAGCGGTAACTGGTTAGCGTTGAAATCAGGTAATTTCGGCCAAGAAAATTTCTTCCAGTTTGCACAGGAGATGTTTAATGAGTGATGAAAAGGCGCTGCGCCAAGAGTTAGTCGATTGGGCTAAATCAATGTTTAACCGTGGTTACAGCAGCGGTGGTGCAGGAAATATTAGTGCTCGGTTACCTGATGGTTCGATTATTGTGACACCGACAAATTCCAGTTTTGGTGATTTAGACCCTAGCAAACTGAGTAAACTCGATGCACAAGGAAATTGGATTGGGGGAGATAAACCGACAAAAGAAGTTTCTATGCATATGGCGATGTATTTGCAACGCCCTGATTGCCAAGCGGTTGTTCATCTTCACTCACCTTGGTTAACGGCGTTGTCTTGCTTGCCGGGGTTAGATACAAAAAATTGTTTACCTCCAATCACACCTTATTATGTGATGCGAGTGGGGAAACTGCCATTGATTGAATACTTGCCACCGGGGGATGACCGAATTGGTGAGGAAATTGCAAAATTAGCACCGACACATAATGCGGTATTGCTATCGAATCATGGTCCGGTCGTGGGTGGTAAAACGTTAAGACAAGCGTTCTTCAATGCAGAAGAGTTAGAAGATACTGCTCGTTTATATATCACATTACGCCCACATGGCTTTACAACATTAACGCAAGAGCAAGTTGAACAGCTCGAAAGTCGTTATCCACAAAAGTAGCGAGGCGAAAATGGCTAAATTTGCTGCAAATTTAAGCATGATGTTTACCGAAGTGCCTTTTATACAGCGCTTTGAACGTGCTGCAAATGCGGGGTTTAACGGTGTTGAATATCTCTTCCCTTATGAAGAAGATGCCAATGTTATTGCGGGTGAACTGAGTAAATACCATTTAACACAGGCCCTGTTTAATATGCCTGCGGGAAATTGGGCTCTGGGGGAGCGCGGTATGGCGTCGATCCCAGGTCGTGAGAGCGAATTTGCCGAGGGCGTACAAACTGCATTGAAATACGCAAAAGCATTAGGCTGTAAACAAGTTCATGCGATGGCGGGGAAAGTGAATGAAAATTATACACTTGAACAGCAAACCGCGTGCTATATCAAAAATATTCAATATGCGGCAGATGTGATGGCTGAGCACGGTATTCGTGTGCTTATCGAACCCATCAATACCCGCGATATGCCTGGGTATTTTTTGACGACGCAAAAACAAGCGGAAGCATTACTGCCTGAAATTAATCGTGAAAATGTATTTATCCAGTTGGATTTATATCACTGCCAAATTATGGAAGGTGATTTATTGAAAACAATTGAACGTTTATGGGGTAAATTTAGTCACATTCAGATAGCGTCAGTCCCATATCGTCATGAACCGGATAGCGGTGAAGTCAATTACCCATGGATTTTTAAGCAGTTGGATGAAATGGGGTATGAAGGTTGGTTAGGATGTGAATACCATCCTGCAGGCCGCACCGAAGATGGATTAGGCTGGCTTAAACAAGCAAATTCATAATTAGGAGAACCTATGCTCCCTTCTGAGCGTCGTGATTTTATTTACCGTTACGTGCATGAACATCAAACCGTATCGATCAGTGATTTGGTTGAGCTAATGAATGTCTCTCATATGACAGTACGACGTGATATTCGGATGTTAGAAGAAGAAGGGAAGGTGCTCAGTATCAGTGGTGGCGTTAAGTTAAATGATGTGTTGCGCCAAGAGCTACCTTGGAGTGAAAAGGCGCGGTTGCATCATCGCCATAAGCGTGAAATTGGTCAGTTTGCCAGCTCATTAGTTGAAGATGGGCAAGTAGTGTATCTCGATGCAGGAACCACCACCTTTGAGATAGCGCGCGTACTCGGTGAGCGTTTTAACTTAACGATTGTCACTAATGATTTTTCGATTATGCAGTACTTAATGAATAAATCGCAGCTAAACCTATACCACACCGGGGGATTGGTGGATAAACGTAACCATTCTAGTGTAGGAAATACTGCTGCGATGATGCTGAAAACGCTCAATGTTGATATTGCTTTTATCAGCACCAGTTCATGGGATTTACAGCACGGGGTTTCTACCCCACATGAAGAAAAAGTTCAGATAAAACAAACGCTATTGGATGTTGCCCGTCGCTGTGTATTGGTTTCAGACAGTAGCAAATTCGGCAAATATGGCATGTTTCGTGTTTGCCCATTGAATCAATTGCACGACATCATCTGTGATGACCAGTTGCCAGCTGATGTGGTGCAGCGGATAACAGAACAAAACATAAAACTTCATTTAATCAAGACATAAAACATAAATAATCTTACCTAAAACTGCATAGCCAGCAAAAAGGCTATAGCAAGGAGAATTACAATGAAAGTTATTATTACTGGTGGCGCAGGCTTTCTGGGCCAGCAGCTAGCCGCTGCTTTGCTTAAAAATAGCCAGGGTTTAAAATTTGACCACCTTGTTTTAGCCGATATTCAATGCCCTACATCACCAGTTGAAGATGCCAGAGTCAGTTGCGTTGCGCTAGATTTAACGCAAGCAGGCGCGGCCGATAAACTGATCGATGCACAAACTGACGTGGTTTTCCACCTTGCCGCTATCGTAAGTAGCCACGCTGAAAGTGACTTTGACTTGGGCATGAAGGTTAACTTCGAAGCTACTCGCCAATTATTGGAAGTTGCTCGTGCCAAGAACCCAGCAATCAAATTTATGTTTACCAGTTCTCTTGCCGTGTTTGGTGGTGAGCTACCGGATGTCATCACAGACTTGTGTGTCGTTAACCCACAATCGTCCTATGGTGCTCAAAAAGCAATGTGTGAACTGATGGTCAATGACTATTCACGCAAAGGCTTTGTTGATGGTCGGGTGATGCGTTTGCCAACCATCAGTATTCGTCCTGGTGTACCCAATAAAGCGGCATCTTCATTCGCAAGCGGCATTATTCGTGAACCATTAAATGGGGTTGAAAGTGTTTGCCCTGTCTCCCCTGACCTTGCGCTATGGTTATCCAGCCCTGAAACCGTGATTAACAACTTTATTCATGCGGTCAGTATCCCAGCTGAGAAATTTGGTAAATCTCGCACTGTGAACCTGCCAGGTATTACGGTTACTGTTCAAGGCATGATTGATGCTCTGCGTGATGTTGCAGGCCAAGAAGCGGTGGATCTTATTCGTTTTGAACCTGATGAAGGCATTAACCGCATTGTGGCGAGCTGGCCGGGTAAATTTGATATCAGCCGTGCATTGGATCTCGGTTTCCGTGCAGATGGCTCGTTTGGTGATGCGATCCGTTCGTTTATCACTCACCACGGCTCGTCTAAGTAGGAGATAGCCTATGTCCTATATTCCTGTTATTGGCCTCGCAGTGGCCATATTTGTCCTGATCTTTTTAGTATTACGCACGCGTGTTCATGCGTTATTAGCCATGCTAATTGCTGCGGCAATCGCGGGTGTATCTGGTGGTTTGACCGCCGCAGAGACAGTGACAGTCATTACAAAAGGCTTTGGGTCAACACTTGGTAGCATCGGTATTGTTATCGGACTCGGGGTAATGATGGGAAGGGTGCTGGAAGTTTCAGGTGCTGCTGAACAAATCGCTTATAGCTTTATCAAATGGTTAGGTAAAAAACGTGAAGAATGGGCGTTAGCGATTACGGGTTATATTGTTAGTATTCCTATCTTTGTTGACTCTGCTTTTGTGATTTTATACCCATTGGCAAAAGCATTAGCCAAAAATGGTAAACGTAGCATACTAACTTTAGGCGTTGCACTCGCTGGTGGGTTAGTGGTGACACACCACACCGTTCCACCAACACCAGGGCCTTTAGGCGTGGCAGGGATTTTTGGTGTCGATGTTGGCGCCATGATCCTAGCGGGTATGAGCCTGGCTATCCCTTGTGTTATCGGTATTGTGTTTTACGCAAAATGGTTAGGGACTAAGTACCCTGAATTTATGCCAGATGAAACGGGCAGCGAAGACCTGAAAGAAGTTCACGCTCGTTATATGGAAGAAAAAGCGAATAAGCCATTACCAAGCCTGTTCTTATCGCTTTTACCGATTATTACACCTATTTTGTTGATTTTTATCAATGCTATCAATGGATTAATTCTCAAAACAGAATCTTTCCAAGGTATGGAAAGTAATTGGTATTTCCAAACATTTGAATTCTTAGGCGCACCAATTATTGCATTATCAATTAGTGTGTTGATCTCTGTTTACACATTAATGCCAAAAGCAACAAAAGAAGAAGTCATCGACCGTATGGAAGAAGGCTTACAAGCAGCGGGTATTATCCTGCTAGTTACGGGTGCGGGTGGTGCATTAGGTGCGGTACTGCGTGATAGTGGCACAGGAAATATTCTTGCTGAACATGTTGCAAATCTGCCGATTACACCAGTATTGATTCCGTTTATCATCGCGACATTGGTTCGTTTGATTCAAGGTTCGGGTACGGTAGCAATGATTACCGCAGCATCTATTTCTGCACCAATCATTAGCCAAATACCGGATATTAACTTATTGGTCGCTGCGCAAGCGGCAACCATGGGGTCTCTGTTCTTCGGTTACTTCAACGACAGCCTGTACTGGGTGGTGAACAGAATGATGGGAATTAAGGACGTTAAACAACAAATGATTGTTTGGTCTATTCCGACCACCATTGCGTGGGCGATAGGCTTAGTTGGTGTCCTCGTTCTTGATGTAATTCTCTAACATAGCGTTATCAGTTTTAGTTCTGCCAAATAATCAAAGCGCCCAGCAATTAGGGGCGCTTTTGTCGTTATGCCAAACTTTCATCTATACTGATGGCAATGGAATTCAAAGAGAAATAAAATCCATGAATTTGTGTGATATATATCACCAAATTATGAAATCAATCTTTTATTGTTTTCATTAAAAGTGATGTTCATCACTAAAAAAATATCGTTTTCTCGCTATATTACAAATAACGATTAATCAGTATTGACTGATTTAATGATGCCATTGTGTAAAGGAGTTTGAAATGTCTGACGTTTTCCACTTAGGTTTAAAGAAAAGTGACTTACAGGGTGCGACCGTAGCGATTGTTCCTGGGGATCCTAACCGTGTTGAAAAAATTGCACGTCTGATGGATAACCCTGTGCACCTTGCGTCATTACGTGAATACACCTCTTGGCGTGGTGAGCTTGACGGAAAAGCTGTCATTGTTTGTTCAACCGGTATCGGTGGTCCATCAACGTCAATTGCAGTTGAAGAACTTGCACAGCTTGGTATCCGTACTTTCTTACGTATTGGTACAACAGGTGCAATCCAAGAAGATATCAATGTCGGTGATGTTCTGGTGACAACTGGGGCAGTGCGCCTAGACGGTGCTAGTCAACACTTCGCACCATTAGAATACCCAGCTGTTGCTGATTTTGACTGTACTAATGCGCTTTATGCCGCAGCGAAAGATGCCGGTGCGACCGTTCATGTTGGTGTTACTGCATCATCTGATACCTTCTACCCAGGTCAAGAGCGTTATGATACCTATACTGGCCGTGTGATGCGTCATTTCAGAGGTTCGATGAAAGAGTGGCAAGACATGGGCGTAATGAACTACGAAATGGAATCAGCCACATTGCTGACTATGTGTTCTAGCAGTAAAGGATTACGTGCTGGTATGGTTGCGGGTGTTATCGTGAATCGTACCCAACAAGAAATTCCAAATGAAGCGTTACTGAAGAAAACTGAAGGTAACGTATTAAGTATTGTGGTTGAAGCTGCACGCCGCTTACTGTAGTCCGTGATTTACTGGCCCGTTTACTTGACTTTCACTCGGTTGTGGACAAAAAGTAAGCGGGCTTAGTCCCTTTATCCACTTTTCATTTCTCTTTATTTCCTCGATAGATTTGGCAATTACTAATCAATTTACAGGAAATATTCTGATCCTCTTATTTGCTAGATCTGTTATTGTCATAAAAACAATTATCAATATTATGTGCCCTTAAATTATTCAGGTTACGTTTGTTTTATTGCTAACTTGAATGAAAGCTATAGGGCGAAAAGGAATTATTATGTCAACAACACCTTATCTTCATCCTTCTGTTCTGCCTTTGAAGGGCGGTATTAACTTCCGTGACCTCGGTGGTAAAAAACTTGCTAACGGTGGCAAAATCAAGCCCGGTGTCCTGTTTCGTTCCGGTGCGTTAGACCGATTAACACAGGAAGACGAAGCGGTTTTGCGTTCACAAAATCTTTTCCAAATCATTGACTATCGTGATGAGGCTGAAATCTTAGATAAGCCTGATGTCATTTGGCAAGGCGCGCATTATGTACATGCGCCAGCAAATCCGCTAGCCAAAGAAGTCACCGCAAATTTAGATAAATTAACGCCAGAGATATTGGAACAATTTGATCCGCAAGCCTTTATGTTCCGTTTATATGAATTGTTACCACTGAACAATCCTGCTTATCATCAATTAGTCAATTTACTCAAACAACCAGAAAAAGGTGGCATAGTACAACACTGTGCGGTAGGAAAAGACCGTACAGGAGTCGGGTCTGCGCTCGTGTTATTTGCTTTAGGTGCAGATTTAGACACCGTAATGGAAGATTACTTACTGACTAATGAAACACTCGCACCTTACCGCAAACACTTACTTGAAGAGCATGCAAAAACGATGGACGAAAGCATCGTGAAAAAATTCGAGTACGTCTATTCGGTACGTGAAGACTTCTTGAGAACAGCACTAAACAGTATTGAAAGCCAGTATGGCAATGTTGACCAATGGCTAGAAAAAGATTTTGGTTTAGGAAGGCAGCAACGAGAAGCACTGCAAAGCCAGTTTCTGGACTAAGTTGCTCTAACTGGAACATGAGTTGTCGGATAATCCGTTTTTCTTTATCCACAACTCGGTTTTTTCAAAGGTGTTTTGGCTTTGTTTAACGTTGATTTACCACTTTTTCGCTACAGTATTCTGATTATCCCCTAATGAAAGGAACTGACCGTGACACTCAATGAAATTGTCACCATAGTGACGGACTTTACACGCGAACACGAAGTATGGGCGCTTCCTATTATTTTCTTTCTGGCTTTTGGGGAATCTCTGGCATTTTTGTCGCTTCTGTTACCTGCAACGGTCATTTTACTCGCGCTCGGTGCTTTGATTGGTGAAAGTAATATTACTTTCTGGCCAATATGGTTAGCAGCAGCACTCGGTGCTTTTTTTGGAGACTGGCTTTCTTATTGGTTTGGTTATCATTACAAAGAAAATGTACGCCATATGTGGCCGATTTCTCGTAACCCGCAAATGATTGATAAAGGGCAACGTTTCTTTGACCGATGGGGGATTTGGGGCATTTTCTTTGGGCGCTTCTTCGGGCCTTTACGAGCCATTGTTCCCTTGGTTGCAGGGATTTGTGCCATGCCACAACGGCATTTCCAACTCGCTAATATCGCTTCTGCAATGATTTGGGCATTTGGTATTCTAGCGCCTGGAGCATTAGGCTTGAAATGGTTTGCGAGCTGGATAGGCTAAGCTTGCGAAGCGCTTCGCAAAATTTTCTTCGATGGCGAAATTACCTCTGGACACTTATACAGTATCCCATTACCTTACACTAGACTTTGTAAAGTAAGGATTTAACCGTGGATACCTCTCTTTTATATGCTGTTATTGGTGCGTTGAGTGGCGTTTTAATTGGTGGCTTGGCAACGTGGTTCTCTATTGCCCAAAAAATTGCGCAAAAAGATCAAGAACTGCAACAACTCAACCGCCAACTTGCGGCAAGTGACGAAAAAAATATTCACCTTGCGCAATGGAAAGAAGAATACGACAGGCTAGATCAAGAACTGCGTACTCAAAGAGATATTAACCGAGAGCAAGAAGCAGAGCTTCGCGAGGTAATCACCCGTTTTGAACAGAACCAGCTAGCCAACGAAGAAAAACAGCGCATTTTACAAAACAGTGAACAACGGCTGACAGCACAATTTGAAAACTTAGCTAACCGTATTTTTGAACAAAATGAGCGTCGTGCATCTGAGCAACAACAGAAAAGCCTATTGGCGATGTTGTCACCTTTTCGCGAGCAATTAGAAGGCTTTCGTCAGCAAGTTCAACAAAGTTTTGGCGAGGAAGCCAAAGAGCGCCACACTTTAGCCTATGAAATTCGGCAATTACAGCAGCTCAATAATCAAATGACCAAAGAGGCAGTTAACCTGACACGAGCGCTGAAAGGGGATAACAAAATTCAAGGGAACTGGGGGGAAACCATTCTTACTCGGATCCTCGAAGTTTCAGGTTTACGTGAAGGAAGTGAATTTGAAACCCAAGTTAGTATCAATACAAGTTATAATAGCCGTTATCAACCGGATGTGATTATTCATCTTCCAGAAGGGAAAGATGTGGTTGTTGATGCAAAAATGTCGCTGGTTTCCTATGAACATTACTTCAATAGCGAAGATCCACATGAACAGCAACAAGCGTTAAAAAATCATGTGGCATCTATCCGTAATCACATGCGTATGTTGAGTCGTAAAGATTACCACCAGTTACCGGGAATTCGTTCACTGGATTACGTTTTAATGTTTATCCCTATTGAACCTGCGTATTTACTGGCTTTGAAAGAAGCTCCCGAGTTACTTGATGAAGGCATTAAACAGAATATTATGTTAGTTTGTCCTTCAACATTGTTAGTCGCAGTGAGAACGATTAATAATATTTGGCGGTATGAACGCCAAGGGCAAAATGCTCAGGAGATAGCAAATAGAGCAGCAAAAATGTATGACAAGCTGCGTTTGTTTGTGGATGATATGCAGGTTTTAGGCGCCAGTCTTGATAAAGCCAATAATACTTACCTATCGGCAATGAAGCGTCTTGCTCAAGGGCGTGGAAATTTAATTAGCCAGGCGGAAAGTTTTAAAGAGCTAGGAGTCGAAATTAAGCAACCTATCCCGCCTCAATTGGTTGAGCGGTCTGATACGCCTAATTGTGCGGAATCTTAGACTTCTGATAGGGTTTTGGCTCAAAGACTGTTACACTTCCTACAAAAGTTTGAATGATAAGCAGGCATAAGAGAAATGACTGAACCAACTAAAGAAACCATTGATTTCGGTTTCCGTACTGTCGGCAAAGAAGATAAAGCTGGCCTAGTAGCGAATGTTTTTCACTCAGTAGCATCAAAATATGACTTAATGAATGATTTGATGTCGTTTGGTATTCATCGTATTTGGAAGCGTTTTACCATTGAGGCAAGTGGTGTCCGTCGTAATCAGCGGGTACTTGACCTTGCGGGTGGAACGGGTGACTTAACCGCTAAATTTTCACGTTTAGTGGGCGAAAAAGGCGAAGTCATACTCGCAGACATTAATGATTCAATGCTAAAAATGGGGCGTGAGAAACTACGTGATCTTGGTATTGTTGGTAATGTTAATTACGTGCAAGCCAATGCGGAAGAGCTGCCATTCCCTGATAACTATTTTGATTGTATTACAATCTCTTTTGGCCTGCGTAATGTCACCGATAAAGACAAAGCGCTACGCTCTATGTTCCGAGTGTTGAAGCCAGGTGGGCGTTTATTGGTATTAGAGTTCTCAAAACCAGTTATTGAGCCACTGAATAAAGCTTATGATGCCTATTCATTTCATATACTCCCTCGTATTGGTCAAGCGATCGTTAATGATCCCGATAGCTATCGCTATTTAGCTGAATCAATCCGCATGCATCCAAACCAAGAAACACTAAAAGGTATGATGGAAAATGCAGGGTTTGAACAGGTTTCCTACACCAATATGACAGGTGGAATTGTCGCATTGCATAAAGGGTTTAAATTCTAAGATGGAAGCACCATCAACACATACCGAAAACCAAAATACAGCTTTGTATTCTTTGATCACAGCATTGATGGAAACCTCTCTTAACCACATGTTGTTCAAAGAAAAAGTTCTACAGCCGGCTAGGATGCGTTTGGCTGGCAAAGTTATGGCAATTGAACTTAAAGAACTGAATAAAACGTTGACACTCGTTTTTGCTGAAAATCATGTTGATGTGTTAAGCCAGTGGGTTGAGCCTGCGGACTGTACCATTAAAACATCCATCTTTACGCTCGTTAAATTGAAAGACAAACAGCAATTAGCTCAACTTATCAATCGTGGTGATATCGTGATTGAAGGTGATATGCAAATTGTACAGCACTGGTCTTCTTTGCTTGACTTAGCTATTTGGAACCCTGCTCATTATCTGTCACCTTACATTGGTGATGTTGCAGCAGAGGGCCTTAGTAAGTTCCTGAATAAAGGTGTTTGCTTTGCATCTCATTTAGTAAAACGGCAAAAAACGTATATCAAAGACGCTATTGTTGAAGAATGGAAAATGGCTCCTAACCAGCTTGAACTCGCTCATTTTAGTGATGAAGTCGAGCAAGTGGAATATTCAATGAGTGCGCTTGAGCAACGGTTAAGCCAGTTGGAGGAGAAGAATGACACCCGGTGAAATAAAACGACTTTACTTCATTATTCGGGTTTTTCTCTCTTACGGATTAGACGAGTTAATCCCTAAAATTAAACTAACGTTACCATTAAGAATTGGTCGCTTAGGTTTCTTTTGGATTAGAAATAAGCATAAAGACAAAGCATTGGGTGAAAGGCTTCGTCTCGCCCTACAAGAACTCGGGCCGGTTTGGATCAAATTTGGCCAAATGCTATCGACTCGTCGAGATCTTTTCCCTCCCGCAATCGCAGATCAACTTTCGCTATTGCAAGACAAAGTCGCGAGTTTTGATGGCAAACTAGCACGAAGCTATATTGAAGAATCTCTCGAAGGTCCTTTAGAACAGTGGTTTGATGATTTTGATGAACAAGCTTTAGCTTCAGCATCTATTGCTCAGGTTCATACCGCAACATTAAAAGAAAATGGCAAAGATGTTGTCATCAAGGTTATTCGCCCAGATATTCTGCCAATTATTAAAGCTGACATTAAATTAATGTACCGCATTGCCAATTGGGTTCCGTTGTTGCCAGATGGGCGGCGATTAAGACCAAAAGAAGTCGTGCGTGAATACGAAAAAACGTTGATTGATGAGCTGAATTTGCTTCGTGAATCAGCAAATGCCATTCAGCTCCGGCGTAATTTTGAAAACAGCGCAATGCTGTATGTGCCAGAGGTCTATCCAGACTATTGTCGTGAAAACGTGATGGTCATGGAACGTATATATGGGATCCCAGTTTCTGATATTGCTGCGCTTAAAGCGCAAGGAACCAATATGAAACTGCTGGCAGAACGTGGCGTTAAAGTCTTCTTTACACAAGTTTTTCGCGACAGTTTTTTCCATGCAGATATGCATCCAGGAAATATCTTTGTTAGTTACGATCATCCAGAAGATCCTCAATACATAGGGATAGACTGTGGAATAGTCGGTTCATTGAACAAAGAAGACAAACGTTATCTGGCAGAAAACTTTATTGCTTTTTTTAATCGTGATTACCGCAAAGTAGCAGAACTACACGTTGACTCAGGCTGGGTTCCTTCAGACACGAATGTGGAAGACTTTGAGTTTGCTATCCGTACGGTATGTGAACCTATTTTTGAAAAACCATTGGCTGAAATTTCGTTTGGGCAAGTGCTATTGAATTTATTTAATACAGCACGTCGGTTCAATATGGAAGTTCAGCCACAGTTGGTATTATTACAAAAAACATTATTGTATGTTGAAGGGTTGGGGCGGCAGCTTTACCCGCAGCTTGATCTCTGGAAAACAGCAAAACCATTCCTTGAGGATTGGGTTCATAGCCAAGTAGGGATACCAGCAATTACTCAAGCATTGAAAGAAAAGGCACCGTATTGGGCAGAAAAAATGCCTGAAATTCCTGATTTAATTTATGGTGCATTACGGCAACATAAGTACTTACAATCAAACATAGACCAACTAACGCAACAACTGAAAAGTCAGCGTAATAAACAGCGTAAATCTCAGTACCTTTTAGGTATAGGTGCCACATTTATTCTCTGTGGGAGTATGTTCCTTATTTCGAATCTCACCCCGTTTGGTATTGTGTTTATGGTGGCAGGAGCATTGTCTTGGTTGTTTGGTTGGTGTAAAACAGGCGGAAATTAAGTAAACTTTGTTTTGCGACAAGTTTATAAGGCTGTGAACATTTCCGTATTTTGTGTTGGTTGTATATAATAGATCTAACAACAATTGATCCCAAAACTATAGAGGTATTAACAATGGAATCAACTATTGCAATGGCTGCTTTCGGTAGTCCTTGGCAACTCATTATCATTGCTTTGCTTATTATTTTAATTTTCGGCACCAAAAAATTGCGTTCTTTAGGCTCGGATTTGGGTGAGTCACTCAAAGGCTTTAAAAAAGCAATGAGCGATGACGAAAAAGCAAAAGCAGAGCAAGAAAAGCAAGATGCTGACTTCGCACCTAAAAATATTACGGAACAACAGGCTGCTGAAAAGAAAGAAAGCCCAGTTGAGAGCAAAAACAAAGAGCAGGGTTAAACCGTGTTTGACATAGGTTTTAGTGAACTGTTGCTTGTTGCAGTTATTGGTCTCGTTGTATTAGGCCCTGAGCGGTTACCAGTGGCAGTGAGAACTGTCGCTGGGTGGATCCGTGCGATGCGCTCTATGGCTGCAAATGTACAAAACGAGTTATCGCAAGAATTAAAGCTGCAGGAGCTGCAAGAAACGCTGAAAAAGGTGGAAGAAAAAGCGAATCTAGAAGCGCTTTCTCCTGAACTTAAGCAGTCTATGGAAGAACTGCGTACAGCGGCACAATCGCTTAAAAGCGATTACCAAGCGACAACTAATGATATTGAAACAGAGTTAAACAAAGCAAAAGAGATCACTGACAGTTACGATAGTGCTGTAAAGGAAGTGAAAGATAATACTCAGCAACCTGAAGAGTCTGATCCAAACCCTGAACATGCAGCTAAAATGGCGGCAGTTGTTGAGGAGGATGAGAAACCGGAAGATTCAGCAGCCGTGAAAAAAGTAGAGTCACTCGATGCTAATGTAAAAAACTCTAATCAAACTGAAAGTGAAAAATAACACATGGCTGTAAATGATACACAACCACTTATTAGCCACCTCATTGAACTTCGTAAACGGCTACTCAACTGTTTAATTACAGTTTTAATTGTTTTTGCTGCGCTTGCTTATTTTTCGAATGATATCTATCGGCTGGTTGCAGCTCCTTTGATTGATAAGCTGCCAGTAGGTTCGCAAATGAGTGCGACGGATGTGGCGTCTACATTCTTTACCCCAATTAAATTGACAATGATGGTTTCGGTTTTTGTATCGATCCCAGTTATTCTCTATCAAATATGGGCTTTCATTGCACCTGCCTTATACAAGCATGAACGTAAACTCATGTTGCCTTTGCTTGTTTCAAGTAGTTTCTTGTTCTATTTGGGAATGGCATTTGCCTACTTCGTTGTTTTTCCACTCGCATTTGGTTTCTTTGTTAAAACAACGCCAGATAGCGTTAACTTTATCCCGGATATCAGTAAATACCTTAGTTTCGTCATGACATTATTCATGGCTTTTGGTGCTGCATTTGAAGTCCCTATTGCAATTATTTTACTGTGTTGGACTGGTGTAACGACACCTGAATCACTAAAACGTAAACGCCCTTATATTTTAGTCGGGGCATTTATCGTTGGGATGTTTTTAACGCCGCCAGATGTACTCTCTCAAACTTTACTTGCTGTTCCAATGTATTTGCTCTTTGAGCTCGGTGTTTTACTATCCAATTTCTATGTTGGAAAAGGTAGAAATCGACAAGAAGGTGCAGAGGAAGAAGAAAAAGAAGAGTCCTGATTTGTATTAATCTATTGTTATTCAATACAAAATTATAAAAAGCCCTCTAGGAAGGGCTTTTTTATTGCTTCAATACTCAATCTGTATTTTTTTTAAACTGTGTATTATCAACTACTTTGGGTACGCTTTTATTTAAAATATTCAGTAAAAGAATAGAACGGTACTCACCATTAGGTTCACCAAAAATAGCTTGTACACCCGCAAAAATACCTTCGGTAATAGTCACCTGGTCACCATGCTTTGGTATATCTGGTGCGACGGAATAACTAATAGGAGTTTGTTGTAGTAGTTCAATAATTTCTTCAGGGACTTCCGTCGGCAATTGGCCAAAACGAATAAAATGGCTGACCCCTCTCGTTGACTGGATTGTTGTCGTATGAATTTCATTATGATCAAATTTCACAAATAAGTAATTTGGAAACAGAGCTTCTTGCACAGTCGTCCTTTTTCCTCTAACCACTTTTTCCATTTCAGTCATGGGCGTCATACAAACAACATTCTGTCGATTTAAATGCTCCATAGCGCGCTCAATTTGGCCTCGTTTGCAATAAAGCAAATACCATTTTTCCATTTTTTTGAATTCCATCTGACAAAACTATGTTTATGATAACAAATTACGACATAACAATGTGACTAATGAATAACAGCACCATATCATTGATATTCATCAGTCTATATTAATCGAATATAGTCTTATGATAACTGTAATGCAAAAACCAAATCAGTAGGAGACATAATGGATATCTTTTTGTTGAGTAACGGCAAGCTAGCAGGCAATCCTGTATGGCTAAGCTACGCCTTACCTCGAATCAAAGAAATGATTACTCGTAAGAATATAAAGTCAGCAGTTTTGGTTCCTTATGCGGTTCTTCGCGGCTCACATGACGAAAGAGCAGAGCAGCTTTCCGAAGCATTGGGGATAAAAGTTACGTCAATTGAGCATTTTTCTAGCCCAGTGGACGCGATTGAGCAGGCAGAATGCATTCTTGTAAGTGGTGGCAATACTTGGTGGTTGAATAAATGCCTACATGAGAATGGGTTGATTGTTGCGATTCAACGCGCAGTTCGTGAACGTGGCGTGCCATATATCGGCTGGAGCGCAGGATGTAATGTAGCGACGCCAAGTATTCGTACTACGAATGATATGCCTGTAAGTAACGCAGCAATTATGCCATCTCTGGGGCTATTCCCATTACAAATTAATCCTCATTATATTGATGCACACATCTCTGGTCATATGGGAGAAACTCGTGATGAGCGATTACAAGAATTTTGTGTGATTAATCCTCATGAAGTTGTTGTTGCACTCAGGGAAGGAAGTGGGTTACAAATTAAAGGTAATGAACTTCATTATTTCAGTGGAAAAGATGAAGGTTTTAAACTATTTCAGCATAATAAAACATTCTCAGAGCAATTTAATACATTACTATTAGAAAAATTAGTCCCTTTTGATTGCCAGTAAAATGGTATACTAAACCAGAAAAAGATTGATTTTTAAGTGCTTTAGACAGTAACTTGTAACCTTGGCCGGACGTCTTATAATGGGACTCCCTCTGTAACAGTAAAAGAAGATAATGAAATACCGTGACCTTAGAGATTTCATCTCGCAACTTGAAAAACAAGGCGAGCTAAAACGCATTACAATGGAAGTCGACCCCTATTTGGAAATGACAGAAATTGCAGATCGTACACTAAGAGCAGGGGGACCGGCCCTATTATTTGAAAATCCCAAAGGCTATAACATGCCTGTCTTGTGTAACCTGTTTGGAACAACTAAACGTGTTGCGATGGGGATGGGGCAAGAAGACATAAAAGCTTTACATGATGTAGGCAAATTACTGGCGTTTCTGAAAGAGCCTGATCCACCGAAAGGTTTTCGTGACCTTTTTGATAAGCTTCCAAAATTTAAACAAGTGCTGAATATGCCAGCTAAACGGTTAAGTTCAGCGGCTTGTCAGGAACAAATTTGGGTTGGTGAAGACGTCGATCTCACAAAAATCCCTGTTATGCATTGTTGGCCAGAAGATGCCGCTCCTCTAATTACATGGGGGCTGACAGTAACTAAAGGCCCACATAAAGAAAGGCAAAATTTAGGTATTTATCGTCAGCAAGTTCTTGGAAAAAACAAAGTTATTATGCGTTGGCTGTCTCATCGCGGTGGCGCTTTGGATTTTCAAGAATGGTGCCAAGCACATCCCGGTGAAAAATTCCCTGTTGCAGTTGCCCTTGGTGCAGATCCTGCGACCATT
Organism: Providencia sp. PROV141; assembly: GCF_028481645.1. Lineage (NCBI taxonomy): Bacteria > Pseudomonadati > Pseudomonadota > Gammaproteobacteria > Enterobacterales > Morganellaceae > Providencia > Providencia sp. PROV141. The sequence continues at coordinate 161,635 of NZ_JAMPPR010000024.1, forward strand.
TTAGGCGCGGTAACACCAGTTCCTGACACATTATCAGAATACGCTTTTGCGGGATTATTGCGCGGTAATAAAACCGAGGTTGTTAAATGCATATCGAATGACCTAGAAGTACCTGCTGGCGCTGAAATTATTTTAGAAGGGTATATTGAACCGGGTGAAATGGCCCCTGAAGGTCCTTATGGTGACCATACTGGTTATTATAATGAAATAGATAATTTCCCAGTATTTACTGTGACTCATGTGACTCAGCGTCGTGATGCAATTTATCATTCAACTTATACGGGAAGGCCACCAGATGAGCCCGCAGTATTAGGGGAAGCGTTAAACGAAGTCCTTGTTCCCATTCTTCAAAAACAATTTCCTGAAATTGTTGATTTCTATCTTCCTCCTGAAGGGTGCTCGTATCGTCTTGCCGTTGTGACAATGAAAAAACAATATGCAGGACATGCTAAAAGAGTCATGATGGGAGTCTGGTCATACCTGCGCCAATTCATGTACACTAAGTTTGTTATTGTTTGTGATGATGATATTAATGCACGAGACTGGAAAGATGTCATCTGGGCAATTACAACCCGTATGGATCCAGCTCGTGATACCGTGATGATGGAAAACACGCCCATAGATTATCTCGACTTCGCTTCTCCTGTATCAGGATTAGGCTCAAAAATGGGGCTTGATGCCACCAATAAATGGCCGGGTGAAACAGATCGTGAGTGGGGGCGTCCTATCGTAATGACAGAGAGCGTTAAATCTCGCATTGATGATATTTGGGAACAGTTAAATATTTTTGACACAAAATAAGAGGGAAACCATGGCAACTTTAAGCTGTAAAGTAACATCTGTTGAATCTATCACGGATACGGTTTATCGGGTGATTTTGTTGCCAGATGGTCCTTTTCATTTTAAAGCAGGTCAATATTTAATGGTCGTAATGGATGAGAGAGACAAGCGACCATTTTCAATGGCTTCTACACCGAATAATAAAGAAACTATTGAATTACATATTGGTGCTTCTGAGATTAATTTATACGCAATGGCTGTCATGGATAGAATTTTGGACCAAAAACGTATAAATATTGACATTCCTCACGGTAAAGCTTGGTTTCGGGAAAATAGCAGTAACGCAATGATCTTAATTGCAGGTGGAACTGGTTTTTCCTATACCCACTCTGTATTACTTGCGGCTTTAGCTGAAAACTCGAATCGTGACATAACTTTCTATTGGGGAGGGCGCCAATTGGAGCACTTATATGACCTTGGTGAATTGCAGGCCCTCAGTGAAAACTACCCTAATTTGAAAATTGTTCCAGTTGTAGAGCAACCAGACGAACTATGGCGTGGTAGAACAGGAACAGTCCTGAGCGCAGTATTAGAAGATTTTGGCGATTTGTCCAGTCATGATATCTATATCGCAGGTCGCTTTGAAATGGCTAAAATAGCGAGAGAGCGGTTTTGTAATGAGCGAGGAGCTAAGGCAGAACAACTCTTTGGTGATGCTTACGAATTCATTTAACCCGTCCTACTTCAAATTGTAGGGGTGTTGGCTTCACTCATTCGCCCTAGTCACAGACTTTTGTATGCTCCTAGGGTCTCATTTGCTTACCGCCTATCGATAATCTGAACTATGAGGGTTAAACTTGTCATGGTTTTTGCGTGAAATCAGACCCGTTCAAATCGTAGAAATGTTGGCTCCACTCATTCGCCCTAGTCACATACTTTTGTATGCTCCTAGGGTCTTATTCACTTGCCGCCTATCGATAATCTGAACGATGAGGGTTAAACTTGTCATGGTTTTTGCGTGAAATCAGATCTGTTCAAATTGTAGAAATGTTGGTCGCCCTAGTCACAGACTTTTGTATGCTCCTAGGGGCTTATTCACTTGCCACCTATCGATAATCTTTGAATTTATCGTGGCTATTTGGCCAGAAAAAGGCAAAAAAAAAACCGCCCCTGACTAGGCGGGAACATCGACAAAATACAATGTTTGCGAAAACTAAAACTAAATTGTTAAACACGCTCAATAATTGTAGCAATACCTTGGCCGAACCCGATGCACATGGTGGCTAAACCAAATTGTTTATCGTTTTGTTCTAATTGATTAAGTAATGCTGTTGAAATCCTTGCCCCTGAGCATCCCAAAGGATGGCCTAGCGCAATAGCTCCACCACTGAGATTTACTTTATCATCTAGTTGGTTTTCTGATAGCTTCAAGCCTTTTAAGCATGCAATAGATTGCGCCGCAAAAGCTTCATTTAATTCGATAATATCAATATCATTTAAAGTTAGTCCTGCGCGCTTTAAAGCAAGTTCACTTGCTGGTACTGGTCCAAATCCCATGATCGACGGGTCGCAGCCAACAACTGCCATTGCGCGTATTTTAGCTCGAGGTTTAATGCCTTGCTGTGTGGCATAACTTTCGCTGGCTAGCAGCATCGCAGATGCACCATCAGATAGAGCAGACGAATTACCTGCAGTCACTGTACCACTAATAGGGTCGAAGGCGGGGCGAAGAGCGGCTAAGCCTTGAAGGTTTGCATCAAAGCGAATCACTTCATCATAATTTACTGAAATGAGGTTACCTGTGGCATCATGGCCACTAATTGGAACGATCTCGTTATTGAACTTCCCTTTTTCCGTTGCTAGGGCTGCAAGTTGGTGAGACCTTAATGCAAATGCATCTTGCTCTTCTCGGCTAATTTTATACATTTTGGCAAGCATTTCAGCGGTCAGTCCCATAGCGCCTGCGGCTTTAGCAACGCGTAAAGTCAGTTTAGGGTTGAAATCTATACCATGAGTCATTGGGACGTGGCCCATATGCTCAACTCCACCAATGAGTACTGATTTTGCATCACCAGTCATAATTAACCGGCTCGCATCATGTATCGCTTGCATTGATGAACCACAAAGGCGATTTACTGTAACGGCAGGAACCGTATGAGGTATATCTGTGAGTAATGCTGCATTTTTCGCAATATTAAACCCTTGCTCTAGTGTTTGCTGAACGCAACCCCAGATGATGTCATCCAATTCTTTTTTACTTGCGTTTGGATTACGTTCAAAAATCGCATTCATGAGGTGCGCAGAAAGGTCTTCAGCTCTAACATGGCGAAATACCCCACCTTTTGAACGGCCCATAGGTGTACGTATTCCATCAATAATGACGACATTTTCCATAGAATTAACCTCTCGCAACTTTTTTGACATCAATCGCCACTACTGGTGGCTGTGGGTAATATCTTGCATTGGTAGATGCTTTTTCTTTTAAGCCATTAGGCGCATGATATAGAGGACTTAAATGCTGTAAAGACTCCGTTGTTTTTAAGTAAGATTGACTACCTAAGGTATCTAAATAGCAGAATACTCCGCCTCTAAATGGTGGAAAGCCTAAACCGTAAACTAAAGCAATATCTGCATCCGAAGGGCTTTGGATAATGCCTTCCTCTAAGCAACGAACAACTTCGTTGATCATTGGAGCCATCATTCGAGCAATAATTTCTTCTTTGGTGAAAGAGCGTCTTGTTGAGCAAATAGTAGCAAGTAGTTCATCAGCCCGCGGGTCATCAACTTTTTTCGGTTTCCCTTTTTTATCTTTTTCATATTGATAAAACCCTTGGCCATTTTTTTGGCCAAAGCGTTGTTGTTCATACATCACATCAATGGCATTTTTGCCTTTTTTTCCCATTCGTTCAGGAAAACCTTGAGCCATAACTTGCTCTGCATGAAAGGCAGTATCAATACCAACCACATCAAGGAGATAAGCAGGTCCCATTGGCCAGCCAAACTCTTTTTCCATGACTTTATCTATTTCTCTAAAGTCAGCTCCATCTTGTAACAGTAAGTTAAAGCCAGCAAAGTAAGGGAAAAGTACTCGGTTAACAAAGAAGCCAGGGCAATCATTGACAACAATAGGGGTTTTCCCCATTTTATTGGCGTAGGCAACAACCTTAGCAACCGTGTTATCAGAGGTTTGTTCTCCGCGAATAATTTCGACTAATGGCATTCGATGCACAGGGTTAAAAAAGTGCATTCCGCAGAAATTTTCTGGGCGCTTTAGTGATTTAGCAAGGATTGAAATTGGAATAGTTGATGTATTTGAAGCCAGTATAGTTTCACTTGTTACTAAGGACTCAACTTCAGATAATACAGCGGCTTTGACTTTTGGGTTCTCAACAACGGCTTCAACGACGATTTGGCTATTTTCTACGCCATTATAAGATAATGAAGGGTGAATAGATGATAAGGTTGCCGCCATTTTTGCAGCTGTAATTTTTCCACGCTCAAATTGGTTATTTAATAGCTTTTGTGCTTCTTCAATCCCTAATTCTAATGACTTAACATTAATATCTTTCATTAAAACAGGTACGCCTTTGCTGGCAGACTGATAAGCAATGCCTCCGCCCATAATCCCTGCGCCTAATACGGTGGCATGTGTAGGAATATCAACACGTTGTGCGATTTTTTTACTATTTGACTTAACTTGTTGGTCATTTAGAAAAATATTCACTAACGCACGTGCAACATCACTATGTGCTAGAGGAACAAATGCGGCTGTTTCATGCTTCAAGGCCTCATCGCGAGTACAGTTTGCTGCCTTTTCTATTGTATTCACCGCAGCCATAGGGGCTGGATAGTGTTTGCCTGCAACCTTATACACCATTCCCTTAGCGACATTGAAACTCATCGTTTGCTCAATAGGCTTCAATTGCAGAGGACTAAGTTTAGGTTGGCGTTTTTGCTGCCAATTGAAGGCTCCGGTAATTGCAGATTCAATGACTTGTAGCGCTGATTGTGCGAGAGCTTCTGTATTAACAACGGCATCAATAAGGCCAAATTTTAAAGCTTGAGAGGCATCGATATCTTTACCCGCAGTAATAATTTCTAATGCGCTATCCAAACCAATTAATCGAGGTAGCCGAACAGAACCACCAAAGCCAGGCATGATCCCAAGTTTTGTTTCAGGAAGCCCAATTCGGGCATCAGGAGAGGCGATACGAAAATCAGTGGATAAAACACATTCACAACCACCACCTAGTGCATAGCCATTAATGGCGCAAATCGTTGGAACAGGCAAGTCTTCAATACGATTAAAAATACTATTAGCGTAGTGTAACCAATCGCTTAGTGTTTCTTTTGATGCTTCAAAGAGTGACAGAAACTCTTTGATATCAGCACCAACAATAAAAGCGGGTTTATCAGAACGGAAAATTACACCTTGCAGCTCGGTTTGTTGCTCAAGAACAGACACGGCTTCATCAAGTGAAGCAACGGTGTGGGTATCCAATTTATTAATTGGCCCTGGTGAGTTAAAAACCAGTTCTGCAATCCCTTGTTTCAACCATTGAATATAGATAGTGTCACTTTGATAAAGCATTCTGCTCTCCTCTACGTGGTAGTGTTATCTGGTACGACCAGATGAAAAGAGTGTGACTAGAATGTTAATTAATTGCAAATGATTAATGACAAAAATGGAAGGTTGGTCACAGCAATTAAGTGGAATAATTAATGATTTTAATGATAAACGTATTATATATCAATTGGTTAATTAAGGTTTGCAACAGAGTGCATATCCGTTAATAACAGAACGTGGTAAGCTTAATTTTTCTAATTAATGCTGAAAGGTTGAAGGAAATGGAAAAACTGACTGCACTCTACGCTGAACACATTAAAACGTTACAAAACAGAACTCAGCAAGTTTTACAGCGCAGCAAATTAGATGCCATATTGATTCATTCAGGTGAACCCCTACGCATCTTTCTTGATGATAGCGACTATCCGTTTAAAGTTAACCCTCATTTCAAAGCGTGGGTACCTGTTACCGATGTTCCACATTCATGGTTATTAGTTGATGGTATAAATAAGCCTAAGCTATGGTTTTATTCTCCCGTTGACTATTGGCATAGTGTTGAGCCACTACCAAACAGTTTTTGGACTAAAGATATTGAGTTAATCCATTTAAAAAATGCGGATGACATCAAAACGTTTCTCGCAAGCTTATCAAAAGAAAATGTCGCCTATATAGGCTCAGCAACAGCACGAGCAGAATCTTTAGGGATTTCTTTGCATAATATCAATCCCAAATCGGTTTTAGATTACTATCATTATCATCGTTCTTATAAGACAGATTATGAGCTTTACTGTATGCGAGAAGCTCAAAAAATGGCAGTAAATGGACACCTTGCGGCTCTCGAAGCATTCCGAGCAGGTATGAGCGAATTTGATATTAATGTCAGTTACTTACAATCCACCGGTCATCGAGATACTAATGTGCCTTATGGTAACATTGTTGCGCTGAATGAAAATGCGGCGGTATTACATTACACTAAACTGCAGCAAACAGTGCCGAACGAATTACGCAGTTTTCTTATTGATGCAGGCGCTGAATATAATGGCTATGCTGCTGATATTACGAGAACTTATGCGGCGAAAGGTAAAGACGAATTTGCTGAATTGGTTGCAGATGTCAATACAGAACAGCTTGCTTTAATTGATACGATTAAGGCGGGGGTTCGCTATACAGATTATCACGTGGATATGCATCATAGGATTGCTAAGATACTAATTAAACATGATATTGTTAAAGGTATTAGCGAAGAGTCGATGGTGGAATGTGGCTTAACAACGCCGTTTTTGCCTCATGGTTTAGGCCATCCTCTTGGGCTACAAGTTCATGATGCTGCTGGTTTTATGCAAGATGATAGTGGTACTCATCTCGCCGCTCCTAAAATGTATCCATTCTTGCGTTGTACTCGTGTTTTAGAACCTAAAATGGTGTTAACTATTGAGCCAGGGCTCTACTTCATTGAATCTCTGTTATCTGAATGGAGAAATGGAGAGTTCAGCCAGCACTTTAATTGGGATAAAATTGAGTTCTTCAAACCTTACGGTGGGATTCGTATTGAAGATAATATCGTGATCCATGCAAATCGTATTGAGAATATGACTCGAGATTTACATTTACGTTAATGAAACCTTATTTAATACCGGCTGAAACCATTTCTTTTACAGAAGAGATCAAAAAAAGCCAATTTATTACGTATTTAGCTCATACAGATGGTATTGAAGCGGCAAAAGATTACATTCAATCGATTAAAGCTCAATACCCAGATGCCCGGCACCATTGCTGGGCATTTGTTGCTGGTCGGCCTGATGATTCACAAAAATTGGGGTTCTCTGATGACGGGGAGCCGACAGGAACAGCAGGAAAACCCATCATGGCGCAACTATTAGGTAGCAACCTAGGGGAGGTTACCTGTGTTGTTGTACGTTATTTTGGTGGGATAAAACTAGGCACTGGTGGGCTAGTTAAAGCTTATGGAAATGGTGCTCAGCAAGCATTAAAAATATTACCAACAAAGACAAAAGTACCACAAAAAATCTTTAATTTAGTGTGTGACTATTCATTGATTAATGCGATTGAACAACTGCTTGTCCAGGTGAATGGCACGGTTTTACACAGTGATTATAATGAAACTGTCTCTTTACAAATTGCAATTCCTGCTACTCTTGAGCAGGAAGTCAATGATAAATTACGCGATATAAGCCGTGGAGCCATAACGCTCACGTCAGAATCACAATAGTAAACAGTTTTATCAAGGAACCTGCCGAATGCATTTTCGTGCAATAACCCGTATAGTCGGGCTGCTTGTCATCATCTTTTCTTTTACCATGGTTATTCCTGGTATTGTTGCGCTAATTTATCGTGATGGTGCAGGGCGAGCTTTTAGCCAGACTTTTGTCACTGCTTTGCTAATTGGCCTTTTTTTGTGGCTACCAACCCGTAATAGCCGGCACGAACTGAAAGCGAAAGAAGGTTTTCTTATTGTTGTTTTATTTTGGACGGTACTGGGAAGCGTAGGGGCATTGCCTTTTATTTTTTCTGAAAGACCTAATCTTTCAGTAACTGATGCTTTTTTTGAATCGTTTTCAGGCTTGACGACGACAGGTGCGACAACGCTAACAGGGCTTGATTCCCTGCCCAAAGCTATTTTATTTTATCGGCAGATGCTTCAATGGCTTGGGGGGATGGGGATTATTGTACTTGCCGTTGCAATTTTGCCACTTTTGGGCGTCGGGGGAATGCAGCTATATCGCGCAGAAATGCCTGGTCCTTTGAAAGACAATAAAATGCGGCCTCGTATTGCAGAAACAGCAAAAACATTATGGCTTATCTATGTACTGCTAACGATTGCCTGTGCAGTTGCTTTATGGATAGCCGGTATGGATGTTTTTGATGCTATTTCTCACAGCTTTTCGACTATCGCTATTGGTGGGTTTTCAACTCATGATGCCAGTATTGGTTATTTCAATAGTCCTGCGATTAACACTATCATTGGTATTTTCCTGATTATCTCTGGTTGTAACTTCGGTTTGCACTTTGCAGTATTAACTGGACGTAGTTTAGGGATTTATTGGCGCGATCCTGAATTTAGAATGTTTATTAGCTTCCAGTTTGTCTTGGTGGTTATTTGTACCTTAGTACTTATGTTCCATTCTGTTTATAGTAGCTTTGGTCAAACACTTGATCAGGCATTCTTCCAAGTCGTGTCCATGGCGACAACGGCTGGATTTACGACAGATAGCTTTTCTGGTTGGCCTCTTTTTTTACCTATGCTGCTATTGTGCGCCGCATTCGTTGGAGGATGTGCAGGCTCGACAGGTGGTGGGTTAAAAGTTATTCGTATATTGTTACTTTTCTTACAAGGCTCGCGTGAGTTAAAGCGCCTAGTTCACCCAAATGCAGTCTACACAATCAAATTAGGGCAACGCGCATTACCTGAAAGGATCATCGAAGCTGTTTGGGGGTTCTTTTCTGCATATGCACTGGTCTTTGTTGTCAGCTTATTATTACTGATTGCTACAGGGGTTGATGAATTCTCTGCTTTTTCAGCAATTGCAACGACACTGAATAACTTAGGGCCTGGGTTAGGGACTGTGGCTGATAATTTCACAACGATGAACCCTACAGGGAAATGGATATTAGTTGTCACGATGTTATTTGGGCGTTTGGAAGTTTTCACTTTATTAGTGCTACTGACTCCCACTTTTTGGCGTGAATAGTTGGGTACAATTAATAAATAATATTACCTATATAGAAATGATATTAATTTAGGAACAATAATGAGCTACTTACTTTTACACTCCAGTACGGATGGGCAAACTAAAAAAATTATTCTAAAAATAGCGGAGCAACTGAGAAACTCTGGTCGTGAATGTGATATTCGTGATTTAAATACTGACCAACAGCTTAATTTATCAGGCTACGATAAAGTATTAGTAGGGGCATCCATTCGTTATGGGCACTTTAATAAAAAGCTACAACGCTTCGTGCTTTCTCATCAAAATCAATTGAACTCAATGAAGACGGGTTTTTTTGCTGTAAATTTGACGGCAAGAAAAGAAGGCAAGAATACGGTAGAAACCAACGCATATACGCGAAAGTTTTTAGAAGCATGTCCTTGGAAGCCGACATTGAAGTCTGTTTTTGCCGGAGCGCTGTTTTATCCACGCTATACATGGTTTGATAGAATGATGATTCGTCTAATAATGAAAATGACGGATGGTCCAACCGATCCAAAAACAGAGATTGAATATACTAACTGGGAAAAGGTTGCTGAATTCGCGGTTGAATTTGATGATTTGTAGTTCGTAATTTCAACAAAACGTAGTTATTTTGTGTGATTTGTTTAATAATTCATCGCTTGGTAAAATAAATCAAAAAAACACTTGCGAGAATTTTTCGA
>NZ_JAMPPR010000025.1:0-228712 GCF_028481645.1 Providencia sp. PROV141
CCCTTTTTTTCATATTTTTTTTCGTTCGCTCAGCTTTCCATCAAATTTAACTTAAATAGCTAGTTTTTGCAGCGTTTTGAACCCTTCGGCTTCGAGAACTGGTTGTAACCCTTTTACGTTGTCATCCATTAATAAGCAATATGCGAAGTTTTCCTCATCTGAATTGATGATTTCAGCTTGATTATTAATGAGCCAAATAGTTCTTCTGGCGATTGCAGAACCTGAATCAATGAATCGAGTTCCATCTGGTAGCACTTTTTCGAGCTCTTCTATTAATAAAGGAAAATGGGTGCAACCTAAAATAACGGTATCAGGCGGTTCAGGCATGCGGATCCATGGTCTGACGGCTTGAGCGACTTCATCTAATGGTAAGCTTTCCCCATGCAGTTTTCTTTCTGCGAGTTGAACGAGTTCCGCAGAGCCCAATGAAATGACTTTGCAGTCTGTAGCAAACCGTTCGATCAGCTCTTTGGTGTATTCGCGGTTTACAGTGCCTTTCGTCGCCAATAAACCCACCACGCCATTACGCGTTAACTTGGTTGCGGGTTTAATAGCTGGAACAACCCCAACAACTGGGAACGTAAAATGTGCTCTCAAATTAGGGAGGCTGACCGTACTTGCAGTATTACACGCAATAATCACAATAGTTAAAGGATGCTTTGCAGCAATATCATTTACGATTTGATAGACCCTATCAATAATAAACTCTTCACTTTTTTCGCCATAAGGGAAGGCTTCATTGTCGAATGCATAGATATAGTGGGCATTCGGGATCATTTTTTTGACTTCACGGTAAACAGATAACCCGCCCACTCCAGAATCAAATACTAGAATGGTCGGGCGAACAGATAGGGTGTTATCAGAAGTTGTAGCTTCCTGTAAGGAAATATTCTCTTCCAGCGGTGCGATAACCATACGCGGTCTCATAGTCTTTATCGAACATATTAGCTATTTTACCACGAATTGTGAGATGTGAAGTGATTGGATATGCAGCTGTGAGATCCCAGAGGCTTACTCCACCAACTTTAGTGCGTTGATAAGTTTCATTGATATCATAGCGACTGCCTATATATTGGTAAGTCAGCCCCATATCTACCGCAGCAATATTCCAATCTAGCTGGTATTTGACTTGTTGTTTTGCTCTACGATTAAGCACTTTATTTGTTTTTTCATTTCTTGGGTCTAGATACTGTAACGTGAGTTGATGGCTAAATAGGCCTGTTTGTAATTCACCATTCCACTCGACACCTTTAATCTTTGCCTTGCCAATATTGTTATAAGAACTAGCATAAGTCACTGGATCCGTAGTGAAATCAATCAGATTAGTTATCTCGTTTTCATACCCAGTTAATTGCCAAAATAATAACCCTGTTTCGCCTTCTAAACCAATTTCCCACTGTTTACTTTCTTCTGGCTTTAAATTTGGATTTCCTTTGATGTTCCAAGCAACATTATCTGTATAAAGCTGACCTAAATTAGGGGCTTTATACGCTGTAGCATAAGAGCCGATTATCTTATATCCATCATAAAATTCCCAACTTAAACCTGATTGCCATGTCGTGTGCCAGTTAAATTCAGAATAGTGATCTGAACGTACTGCCCCTTCCGCACTGACAGAGTCGATGAGTGCATATTGTCCTGTAAGATAAATACCTGCGTTATTGACGGTTTCTTTTTTGCTTGTCATCGTATAACCACCGGGCTCGATACTTTGACGTTGATAATCGACTCCGGCACTGATATTTCCTTTTTCTAACCTATAGCTATTACCCCATTGAAAGTTATATTGGTCTGATTCATCAATTACAGAACCGCTACCATACCGCCCATTATGATAGTTGTAGTTATAATCTTTCATATGGCTATAGCTCCCAAGTAAACTTGTAGAGTACTTACCATTCGCATATTTCAACCCAGACTCATATGTTCTGCTGTATAGCTTACGAGTGTCTGCTGGTGTACCGTCATAACTCGTACGATTGTCATAACCATAAGCGCGTGCATAAGCAGAAAGATCGGAAGAAAATTGATGCTCAACACCTAACCATAACGTTTTATTCAAAAAACCATCTTTATCGGGTTGAGGGCCCCCGCCTGTATTTCCTCTGGCTTCAATATCAAACCCTTTGGTATGAGTATAAGCCGCAGCGGCAGTTACCGTTGTATTCTCACCAAACTTTTGCTGAGTCGAACCGTTATAGTTTTGATAACTGTGTGAGCCAATACCTGCATTTAAAGTTGTGCCATCGTTATCACGGCGCGTAATAATATTCACTACACCGCCAACGGCATCAGAACCATAAACTGCTGAACGGGCGCCGCGAATATATTCGATACGTTGTACCAGTGAGATAGGAATTTGGCTCATATCAGAAGAGCCAGAAATACCCGCTTGATTCAAACGAACACCATCAATCAGCACTAAAACATGGCGTGACTCTGTGCCACGTATAAATAAGGAGCTTTGTTGACCCATTCCCCCGTTTTGCGCAATATCCACTCCCGGTAAGCGTCTTAATACATCTATCACAGTATTGGATTGCCAATGATCGATATCTTCACGAGTGACCACCGTCACTGGCGCTAATATAGAAGAAATAGGTTGTTCAAAGCGGTTAGCAGACACGACCACTTGGTCAGTTTTATTATTTGCACTTGCCAAAGAAGAAGTAGCACAGAATACAGCCAGCGCAGCGGCCGATAACGGCAGCGACTTTTTATTATTCATTATGATTACACTCGGAAAATCAATTCAATTAACGTTCCGCGAGGTTGAATATAGATTCGCGCAGATATTCAACGAAGCGATTGGAAGCGTGGCAGGTATCGGACTTATAAAGTAACAAGTTGGGTTTCTATATATGAAATAAAAACGATATATAAAATGAAAATTCGACCTGTTATATCCCCTAAATAACTCAAGTAACATGTAGGCGGCAAGCGAAGATATCCCTAGGAGCATACTGAAGTATGTGACTAGGGTAGCTGAGCGATGCCAACACCCATGTAGCTTGAAGAATGACGGGGATACCTTAATTACCGTTGCGCGTCAGTCTTGGATTTACACCAAGTTCCCTAAACCACAGCCTATTATCGTAAGTTGAATAGTTATGAGTGTCTATGGATGGATAATGAAAACTGGACATCTTCGCCGCATTCCCTACAATTTCGCTCCTGATACGAATTTATTACTGTTTTATGGAGCCAAACATGCCAAACACCTCGCACACTGAAGACTACGAACAACAGCTCGTAGAAAAAACGGATCGTTTAAAGGCGATGATGGCTCCTTTTAACGCCCCTGAACCTGAAATTTTTTCATCACCAAAGTCGCATTACCGGATGCGCGCCGAATTTCGCGTCTGGCACGATAATGACGATTTATTTCATATTATGTTTGATAAGGAAACTAAAGAAAGGATCCGTGTTGATCAGTTCCCTGTCGCAAGTCAGTTAATTAATGACATGATGGCAGCGTTATTGCCGTTAATTAAGCAAAATGAATTACTGCGTCATAAATTATTTCAAATTGACTATTTATCAACACTAAGTAATAAGCTGATTGTTTCGCTGCTTTACCATAAAAAACTCAGTGAAGAGTGGGTTACTGAGGCAAAAGCCTTAAAAGCCGTTTTAGTTGAACAAGGCTTTGATGTGCAGTTGATTGGCCGGGCGTCAAAAACAAAAATCATGTTAGACAATGATTATGTGGATGAAATATTACCGGTAATGGGTAAAAATATGATTTATCGCCAAGTCGAAAATAGCTTTACGCAACCTAATGCACAGGTCAATATCAAAATGTTGGAATGGGCAATTGGGGCAACACAAAATTCGACGGGGGATTTATTAGAACTTTACTGCGGAAATGGAAACTTTTCATTGGCATTAGCGCAAAATTTCGAACGCGTATTAGCCACTGAAATTGCAAAACCTTCCGTGGCTGCGGCTCAATATAATATCGAAGCCAATAATATTGAAAATGTACAAATTATTCGTATGTCTGCAGAGGATTTTACCCAAGCCATGCAAGGTGCTCGTGAATTTAGGCGCCTAGAGGGTATTTCTTTAGCAGACTACCAGTGCAATACCATTTTCGTTGACCCGCCTCGCAGTGGTTTAGATGCAGAAACAGTGAAGCTAGTTCAGGGTTATGACCATATCCTATATATTTCATGTAACCCAGAAACGCTATGCGATAACTTAGTTGAGCTGACTAAAACGCATAAAATAGAGAAATTAGCCTTATTCGACCAATTCCCTTATACCCATCATATGGAAAGTGGGGTATTACTGAACCGCTATTAGTTGGCTGAAAACTCGGTTATTAAAAACAAAAACGCCGCATTTTACTGCGGCGTCTTATTTAGTAGAAAAGTCGTCTAAACTTAGTTTTCGACTTCTTGCTCAAGTGCCAGCTCCGCTTTTTCTTTCTTACGTGCTTTCCAGCTTGAATACATCCACAATGCGATAATGACAATAAAGGTTGCTGGGATAAAGTTAGAGCCTATTTCAGGGTTTTGAACGCGTAAAATCGCGGAATAACCAAATAGACCAATAAAAAAACTACCAGCAACAAATTTTGGCAACCCCATCGGCATGGCTTGATGTAAATAGCGCTGGTGTAAACAATACGCAGCCAATATTAGGGTTAAAATTGGAAAAAATGAAAAGTCGACCAACGAGTTAAACAGCGTTGAAAACGTCCCATGGGTTGCAAGGCCAATCACAAAGGCTAGCAATAATGTGCTTCTTTCATAACTTTTTTGATCCGTCATTGATTCTCCTTATTATTTAGTAAGGTCTGGGTCAGTTTGATTTTGTTTTTCCTGTTCCCGGCGGTACCAGTAGTAGGCGCCTTTCGCGATCATTCTTAACTGTAATACCAGCCGTTCTTCGAGATTTCTGCGTTTTTCTTCATCAATGTCTAGCGCTTCCGCACCTGCGCTAAAGACAATCGTTACCATGGCCTCGGCTTGCATTTCTGTAAAATGGCGAGGCATACGGCTTTCAAGTTCAAGGTAATCGGCCAATTCCGCAATAAAATGTTGAATTTCCCGAGCGACAGCTGCACGAAACTCCGCAGATGTTCCCGAACGCTCCCGCAATAATAACCTAAAGGCATTAGGGTTATTACCAATAAACTCCATAAAAGTTGAGACTGATGTACGGATCACACTCCCGCCTTTTGCAATACGCTGTCTTGCTTGGCGCATTAACTGGCGTAACATCAAACCACTTTCGTCAACCATCGTCAGCCCGAGTTCATCAACGTCCTTAAAATGACGGTAAAATGAAGTTGGTGCAATCCCAGCTTCACGTGCAACTTCCCGTAAACTGAGGCTAGTAAAGCTCCGCTCAGCGCTTAATTGGCTAAATGCGGCTTCGACGAGTGAACGCCGAGTTTTTTCTTTTTGTTTTGCTCTAACGCCAATTGTGTTGCTCACGGTGATCCTAATTTCTTATCATGGAAGGTCAATGTAATAAGTATTACTCTTCGCCTAGCATACCTGAAAATAATTAAACTGTTTTGGAGAAAAAGCGACTATCGCTGCAATTTACTCATTTTCAGAATTTAACTTAGCCTTTTTTCAATTAGTTTTTTAACGCTGATATACTACCAACCTTTCACTAAACAATACTTCAGCAAATCCCTACTTTATGAATCTATGAATTATATTTAGGTATTTTTCTGAGGCTCTTGAACTAAAATATTTTCGCCTAAGAATTTCAAATTGAGATAAGGCGGCAAAACAAGCGAATTTCTGAAAGCATATATAAGTATGTGACTAGGGTAAGCAAATGTCGCCAACGCTATATCAATTTGAAAGACGGCGAGGAAATTAGGTGAAATAACCAACTAATGATAACATCTTGTTGTCATTTTGTTTTAGAGCAGGTCTTACCTCATGCAACTTACCCATTTTGATGCAATAGTCATTGGTTCCGGTCCTGGTGGTGAAGGCGCCGCCATGGGGCTAGTGAAACAAGGAAAAAACGTTGCTGTTATAGAACGTTATAATAATGTCGGCGGAGGCTGTACCCACTGGGGAACCATTCCCTCAAAAGCCCTCCGTCATGCTGTTAGCCGTATTATCGAATTCAACCAAAACCCTCTTTATAGTGATAACTCCCGTAGCTTAAGCTCCTCTTTCTCTGAAATTCTGCGACATGCTGAAACGGTAATTAGCCAACAAACGCGCATGCGCCAAGGATTTTACGAACGTAATGGTTGCCAAATGTTTTCGGGTGAAGCCACCTTTATCGATGAACAACATATCAGTGTCCGCTACGCGGATGGAAGTTGTGATGTTTTAAGTGCAGATAAAATCGTAATAGCCACTGGCTCTCGTCCATACTGCCCTTCTGACGTTGATTTCAACCATTCTCGGATCTACAACAGTGATACTATTCTCAACCTGACCCATGAGCCTCGCCATGTGATTATTTATGGTGCAGGTGTTATTGGCTGTGAATATGCATCTATTTTTCGTGGATTAGGGGTTAAAGTTGACTTAATCAACACCCGTGATCATCTCTTGGCCTTTCTTGACCAAGAAATGTCAGATGCCTTGTCGTATCATTTTTGGAATAGTGGTGTTGTTATTCGCCATAATGAAGAATATGAAAAAATCGAAGGGGTTGAAGACGGTGTTATTGTTCACCTGAAGTCAGGTAAAAAAGTCAAGGCGGACTGTTTACTGTATGCGAACGGAAGAACCGGTAACACTGACAGCTTAGGTCTGGCTAATGTCGGGATCGAAGCAGATGGTCGCGGTTTAGTTAAAGTCAATAAAGCGTATCGCACCACTAATGAACATATTTATGCTGTTGGTGATGTCATTGGCTACCCAAGTTTGGCCTCTGCAGCTTATGACCAGGGCCGAATTGCAGCCCGAGCCATTGGGGGTAGTTTAGGTAATGCGCATTTAGTGGAAGATATTCCAACAGGGATTTATACCATTCCTGAAATTAGTTCAGTTGGTAAAACAGAACAAGAACTGACCGCAATGAAAGTGCCTTATGAAGTTGGCCGAGCACAGTTTAAACATTTAGCACGTGCACAAATCGCAGGTATGAATGTCGGTAGTTTGAAAATATTATTCCATAGAGAAACATTACAGATATTAGGTATTCACTGTTTCGGTGAGAGAGCGGCTGAAATTATCCATATCGGCCAAGCTATCATGGAACAAAAAGGTGAAGGTAATACTATCGAATATTTCGTCAATACGACGTTCAATTACCCGACGATGGCGGAAGCTTTCCGTGTTGCAGCTTTGAATGGTTTAAATCGACTCTTTTAATTATTCTGTGATTTATGGTTGCCAAAAATTTGGCAACCATCATCAACTAAAAAATAATATTGGTAGCTTAACCCTAAACTCTATTTTTATAATAGTTATCCATTGAGTTATAGATGGTCTCCGCTAATTGTTCATAACGCCCACGTAACGGTGAACCCGGGCGATAAACTAATACAATGGTTCGTTTCGGTTCAGGTTCAATGCAATTTAAATAACATACCCCATCACGACAAACCTCATTTGGCACCGATAAATCAGGTAAAAGTGTAATTCCACTCCCTGCTGCCACCATATTTCTTAACGTTTCTAAGCTTGTTGCCCTGAAATGTGTATCTTCTTTAGCCCCTGCTTGGAAGCAAAAGCCCATTGCTTGGTCACGTAAACAGTGGCCATCTTCTAACATTAATAGTTTTTCACCTGACAATTCACTCATTTCAATCGTATCACGATCATGCCATGGGTGACTCTCGTAAATAGCCAATTTCATCGGTTCTTCAAATAAAGGAACAACAATGAAAGGGTCCGTTTCTTTTACTTCCGCTAAAATAGCGCAATCTAATTTACCACTGTCTAACTGAGCTAATAATTGCTGAGTTTGCGCTTCATGCAAATAGATTTCTAATTTAGGATGAGCTTGGTGCAATTGCGGAATAATATGAGGTAATAGATACGGCGCAACCGTTGGAATTAAACCAATATGTAATGGTCCTGACATGCTTTCCCCTTGGAGGGCTGCCATTTCTTGTAATACTTTAATTTCACGCAAAATAGTACGGGCTTGTTCAACCAATAACAAACCTTGTTGAGTAAAAAGAACTTTACGGCTAGTTCTTTCTAACAACATCACGCCAAGTTCTTCTTCTAATTTACGAATTTGGCCACTAAGAGTGGGTTGGCTAACATGACAAGAATCCGCGGCACGTCTAAAGTGTTTATGTTCGGCGAGTGCGACAAGGTACTCTAAATCTCGAATATTCATATTTCTTTTCCTTTCGTGAATTCTCTGTCAAACCAAAGATAGATAATACCAATCACTATATCGATATTGTTTTGTTTTATCTATTGATAAATTGAAAAATAGGGGGGAAGCCTCATTTTTTGAAGGATACACGCAATATAATGAAACAAAATGTAATATTTAGAAACAAAATGTATCTCATTCGTGACTCTTCAAAAGAGAGAATAGTTAATTAATAATTAAATTCATTTACCATTAGCGTTTCAATATAACATTCTTAATAAAATCATTAACTGTGTTTTTTTAGAATAAACTTTCAATAAGTTACATCTTAACGTTGCCAAGTAAAATCCCAACATTCTCCTCAAAAAATATAGACTATTTTTGTCATTAAATCACACAACCAATAAAATTAACTTAATCTTAACATTCAGTTAATGTCACTAAAATAATTAAAATATTAGCGTTTAATATACATTCAGTCACATTTAAGCAGTTGTGAATTCATTAATTTATACAAAAATTAATTATAAAGATAAGGAAACAAGAAGTAATTTTTATAAAGAAATCAAAACAATAAATAATCATTCACTAACGCGCTCAAAATTAATGTTTTATTCAACACTCCCTTAAAACAGGAGAAAACACTATGAACGCATCGATATCGTCTTGTTTTAACTCACAGATTAAATCTTTATTGTTATTCTTTATAACATTATTTATTTCACTTAATGCGAATTCATTAGCCAAAGAGCATTCAGGAGTTATTACCTTCACCGGTAATGTTGTTAACGCTCCCTGCTTAATGTCCCATGAAGCATCATCACATTTACGTGTTGGATGTCTAGATGAACAATCAAAGATGAAAACAGAGTATGTTGATATTCATAGATTAAGTCGTACAACAAAAAGCATAGAACTCTCTAATCAACTCGGAAACTATCAATTTAAATGGCTAGATAGTTCGAACAAAACCGGACTAATTAAAGTGCAGTATCAATAATTGCCTCACTACAGGTTCTATTAGGGCTCTTAAGAGCCCTTTTTATTACACTTAATACGCGTTAATAAAACTTAGTAATAATATATACATTCTTCAACTGATGAATAACTCCCATTAATATCACGCCACATGTTAATCATTATATTAAAGTAAAATAAAAGAAACATTTTGTTATATTTACTTTCACTTTTTATTAAAGTTTGTAAGTTTTTATATAAAAGTAAATGTAAATTGCAGCCTAATTTTGTTAAATTTTATTTTAATTATTATTACAGATTGATGACAACAGAAAACCACTAGAGAATTCAACCATAAAAACCTAACATTCAACGAAAATAAAGAAACAAAACACTACAAATGATAACACTATCAGTTTTATTACCCAGCAAGATGCGGAGAGATAACTTTAAATCACAATGGGTGTAATTTTATTTTCTTTATATTTTTAAACATTTCCTTTTTTAATTTTACACCTAAATAGTGTTTTTCAATTTATAATTCCCTCGTCAAAAACACCAGGGAATATCAGTTCATTATTATTATTCTTATTTAAGAGCACACAAATCTAATTTAAACATACAGCAAGTTGATTAATCAAAAATCAATGACGGGATACTATTATGAAAAATTTATTAACAAAAACTCAAAAATTTGGCCTTCGTTCACTTTGCGCATTATTGTTCGTTACAACCGCATCTATTCATGCTTATGCAAGTAATGACCAACAAAATGGGGTTATTCATTTCTCTGGTGCAGTCGTATTTCCGCCTTGCTTTAATGAAGTGACCGACAAACATGTCACATTGAATTGCTTAAATAATCAATCTGATATGGTTGCTAGTAAAATTAACTTGAATGATGTTGCAAATACTCAAGGCTGGAAGGTAATCAATGAAGGTAGAGGAGAGTATTCATATAACTGGGTGAATGAAGAAAAACAACTCGGAATGCTAACCATTAAATATATTTAAAAACAAACGCGTTATGGGAATCGGGGTAGTCATGCTACCCCCCATTTTTTCTTCTACAACTAATCACAGCTCTAATCGTTTTTTTGCTTCCACAATAGCACTTGCCACTTGCTTCTGAGACACCCCACCTTTTGCTAACCGCTTATCTAAACAAGATTGTAGCGATAAAATTTCATAGACATCCAACTGAATAGTGTCACTGAATTTTTGCAAATCACTGAGAGCCATTTCTTCTAAAGCTTTACCTTGCCCAATCGCTGCAACAACCGCTTCGCCCACGATATGATGCGCTTCGCGGAATGGAACACCTTTAGCAACGAGGTAATCAGCAAGCTCAGTTGCATTGGCGTAACCTTGTTTCGCCGCATCTTCACAACGGCTACGACGAATTTGAATACCATCAAGCACTAACGCTGCCATATGCATGCAATCTAACCAAGTATCTAATGCGTCGAATAACCCTTCTTTGTCTTCTTGCATATCTTTGTTATACGCAAGCGGCAACCCTTTAAGGGTCATCATCATACCTGTTAACGCCCCTTGGACACGGCCACATTTTCCACGGATTAATTCCAATGCATCAGGGTTTTTCTTTTGTGGCATTAATGATGAACCTGATGTCACTTTGTCTGATAACTCGACAAAACCAGCTTCACCACTATTAAAGAAAATTAAATCTTCAGCAAAACGGGATAAATGAACCATACCGATACTTGCATTCGATAATAATTCAAGGACGTGATCTCTGTCTGATACTGTATCCAAGCTATTACGTGTTGCAGAAGCAAAACCTAACCATGATGCCAGCTGCTCACGGTCGATATCATAAGCCGTGCCTGCCAATGCTCCGCACCCTAATGGACTGACATCTAAACGTTTTAGTGTATCTTTTAAGCGGCTTTCATCACGCGCTAACATTTCACTGTAAGCTAAGCACCAATGTGCAAACGTCACCGGTTGAGCACGCTGTAAATGCGTATAACCGGGCATCACAGCGTCTTGATTATCTTCTGCCGTCAGTACCAGTGCTTTTTGTAGCTCTGTTACCGCTTCAAGTAGCAATGCAACTTGGTCTTTACACCACAATTTTAAATCTGTTGCGACTTGGTCGTTACGGCTACGGCCTGTATGTAATTTTTTACCTAAATCACCGACTTTATCAATCAGTTGACCTTCAACCCAGCTATGAATATCTTCTGCGTCACTTTGCAGGATAATTTCAGGGTTATCTTGTACTTCTTTAAGTAAGGCATTTAGCGCTTGTTCTAAAGTTTGTTGTTCGCTATCAGACAATACACCTACGGTCACCAGTGATTTTGACCATGCGACTGAGCCGATAATATCTTGTTGCGCCAAGCGATAATCGAAACGCAGTGAATCATTAAACTGTTTAAACCGTTGATCTGCTTGCTGACTAAAACGTCCACCCCAAAGTGCCATAACGAATCCCTACCTGATTGATAAAATAAGTTTTTAACCCCGATAGCGGTCTTGGCTATCGGGGGACTACAATTTGATTTATTTCGCTTTGTTTTGTTCTTTCAGCGCACGGATACGTGAAGATAGCGAGTAAAGACGAATAAACCCACCTGCATGGCTGTGATCATAAACTTCATCTTCACCGAATGTGGCAAACTCTTCTGAATACAAGCTCTTATCCGCTTTTTTCTGAATCGCAGTCACTTGCCCTTTATATAATTTCAGAACAACTTCACCTGTCACATCTTGCGCTAATGATTCAGCAGCTGCTTGTAGCGAGTGACGTAATGGCGCAAACCAACGCCCATCATAAACCACATATGACATTTCTAAACCAAGTTGCTCACGCCATTTGTAGCTGTCACGGTCAAGAACCAGTTGTTCAATACCACGCAGAGCAGCCATCATAATGGTGCCGCCTGGGGTTTCATAACAACCACGGGATTTCATACCCACTAAACGGTTTTCAACGATGTCGATACGGCCCACACCGTGTTTTGCACCTAAAGTATTTAATGTTTCTAAACAACCGAGTGGGGACAATACTTGCCCATTCACCGAAACGACTTCGCCGTGTTTAACACCAACGGTAACCAGTTCAGCTTCATCCGGTGCATCTTGTGGGTCGACAGTCCATACCCAACAATCTTGGTTTGCCGCATTCCATGTGCTTTCTAATACGCCACCTTCAGTAGAAATGTGCCATGCGTTTTCATCACGACTATAGATTTTTTCTAAGCTGGCTGTTGTTGGAATATTACGTTCTTTCAGGTAATCAAGCAGCGCTTCACGGGAACGTAAGTCCCACTCACGCCATGGTGCAACGACTTGTAACTGTGGTGCTAATGCCGTATAAGTGCTTTCGAAACGCACTTGGTCATTACCTTTACCTGTTGCGCCATGGGCAACAGCATCTGCCCCCACTTTTAAGGCAATTTCGACTTGAGCTTTAGCAATAATTGGGCGAGCCATTGACGTACCTAATAAATAGCTGCCTTCATATAATGCACCTGTTTTTAATACAGGGTAAATATACTCTTTGATGAACTCTTCGCGTAAATCAACTACGTAGCATTCAGATGCACCTGATTGCAGGGCTTTTTTCTCTACGCCCACTAAATCTTCACGGTCTTGACCCACATCCGCAACGAAGGCCACGACTTCGCAACCATCATAGTTTTCTTTTAGCCATGGAATAATTGCTGATGTATCCAGACCACCTGAATATGCTAATACAATCTTTTTAATGCCCTTTTTCATAACGTACCTATCCGCTCAATTAATATTGTTATTCCATGGCTCATTTATGATGCCAAGATCCGTGTTCCGATTGCGGTTCCATTAAACAGCTCGGGAAGTTGTTCTGCATGACGCCAGCTTGCAATATCCACAGAACGTTGCAAGGCTGCCGCAGCGTCTAATGCTGCATTAACCTTCACAATCATTCCGTCGGTAATAATTCCCTGTTCAATTAACTTTTGCGCTTTTTGCGTCGTCATTTCATCAATTTTTTGGCCTTTACCATCCAAAATACCGCTCACATCGGACAATAAGACCAGATCTGCATTTAATGCTTGGGCGATAGCCGTTGCGGCTTGATCCGCATTCACGTTCATCAACTCACCTTCTGGTGTGATACCAATAGAGCTGATAATGGGTAAATAACCCGCACCCAACAATAATTTCAATAATTTCGCATCACCAGGTTTAGCATTACCGACATGGCCTAATTCTTCGTTTAGTTGCGTCACCGTGGCGCTTTGACCATCACCAAGAGAAAGACCTACTGCCGGAAGTTGATACTTCGTTGCCCATGCCAATAATGTTTTATTCGCGGTGCCTGCTAATGCCCCCGTAATAATATCGATTTGGTCTGCTGGCGTGACACGCAACCCTTGCTTTTTAACCACGGGTAATTGCAGTTTTTGCATCAATTCATCAACTAAACAACCACCACCATGCACAATCACCAACTCGCGTTGATGAGCTTGCCGATAGGTTTGGATAGCTGTAAATAATTTTTCAAGCGCCTCGACGCTATCAAGTAATACTCCGCCCAATTTAATCACTAAGGGTTGCATGGGGTTAATCCTTCTTAAAGTAAAGACTGAGTTTCAGCAAAACCAAAACGAATATTCATGCACTGAACGGCTTGTGCTGCTGCACCTTTGAGTAGGTTATCTTCTGTACCTACTAAAATCAGGTGTTCACCTTTCAATACATAGCCAATATCACAAAACGGCGTACCGACTACTGATTTCAATGCAGGAACGCCTTTTTCATATAACCGCACTAACGGTTTATTTTGATAGGCATCTTTAAACGTTTGTGTGATTTTTTCTGCTGTCACACCCGTTTTTACTTTGCAAGTAATCGTTGCCAGAATACCTCGAGAGAAATTACCCAAATGTGGTGTAAAAATAACCTCTCTTCCTAAGTGAGTCGCGATTTCTGGCTGATGGCGATGCGTAAAGAGGCCATAAGGTTGCAAACTCACTTCGCAAAAGCTGTTGGTCATTGACGCTTTACGGCCTGCTCCGGAGACACCACTGGTAGCATTAATGACTGGCCACATAGCTTCATCCAGTAAATCTGCTTCAATCAATGGCTTAAGAGCTAACTGGGAAACCGTTGGGTAACACCCTGGTACTGCAATCAATTGTGCTTGACGAATTTTATCGGCCTGCCATTCTGCTAAACCGTAAACTGCTTGCATTAGCCATTCAGTATTTGTATGTTCAAAGCCATAGTATTGCGTATAAAACGCAGGATCTTGAACACGATAAGCACCGGATAAGTCGAACACCACGCAGCCCGCTTCAAGAAACTGAGGTGCAATGTCATGGCTCACTTCATGTGCCGTGGCAAGGAAAACAACATCAATACCTTTCGCTGCTTCCGCGACATCGGTTAATGGCAGAACGGGAAGGTCGATGATGCCTTTATACTGAGGGTGTAAATCAGAAAAACGTTTATTTGCATCCGCACTTTGCGCCGAAACCATCAGCCCTTGAAGATTAACTTCCGGATGGCGTTGCAAATAAGCGGCTAATTCTGCTCCAGTATAGCCACTGGCCCCGATAATGAGTGTGTTCAACATATGCTTTCTACCTTGTACTCGTGACCCAAACAGTTTAATGTGTATTTTTATTCAAATAAAGTGCATGAATATTGATACTATTATGGATAAAGGCTGTCAACAGTGAATATTAAATTACCTGCATTTATTGAGATTTATCGTCAATTAATTGCCATTCCGTCGATTAGTGCGACTGATTCTCATTTGGATCAGAGCAATAAAGCTCTGGTGGAACTTCTCGGTGGATGGCTGGAGACGTTAGGTTTTTCGGTCAACATTCAACCTGTACCGGAAACGCGTGATAAATATAATTTGCTTGCATCCATTGGCGAAGGTAATGGAGGGCTGATGCTATGCGGCCATACCGATACCGTACCCTTTGATGATGGGCGTTGGAGCAAAAACCCATTTGAGCTGACAGAGTATGACGGCAAGTTATATGGGCTCGGAACCGCAGATATGAAAGGCTTTTTTGCTTTTATTGTTGATGCGTTACGCGATATGGATTTAACTCAACTCAAACGCCCACTGCATATATTAGCCACAGCAGATGAAGAAACATCGATGGCTGGTGCGCGTTATTTTGCAGCCAGTACAACATTAAGACCAGATTTTGCAATTATTGGCGAGCCAACATCGTTACAACCGATTCGCGCGCACAAAGGGCATTTATCAAATGCTATCCGCATTACTGGGCAATCGGGGCACTCTAGTGACCCAGAACGTGGCGTCAATGCAATTGAATTGATGCATGAGTCTATTTCCCACCTAATGGACTTACGAAATACGTTAAAAGAACGATTTAACAACCCTGCATTTGTCATTCCCTACCCGACGATGAACTTTGGTCATATTCATGGTGGTGACGCAGCCAACCGAATTTGTGGTTGTTGTGAATTACATATGGATATTCGCCCGCTACCTGGGCTAACTTTGCAAGATTTAGATGAGCTACTTAATGAAGCTCTTGAGCCGGTTAGTGCCCGTTGGCCAGGCCGCTTGACGGTTGAATCCATGCATCCGCCGATCCCTGGCTATGAATGCCCAACGGACCACAAAATGGTCGCAGTGATTGAGCAATTGTTAGGGCAAAAAGCAGATACCGTGAATTACTGTACTGAAGCACCGTTTATCCAAGAGCTCTGCCCAACGTTGGTTCTTGGCCCTGGTTCTATTGAGCAAGCACATCAACCTGATGAGTTTATTGATATGCGCTTTATTGAGCCTACTCGCCAATTAATTAGCCAAATGATTGAGCACTTCTGTTTCACTGAATAAATCTGACTAGCCATAGATTCAAGCGCGACACTGAAAAGAGTCGCGTTTTTTATCATGAATTATTTTCCTGTTGCCTTTGAAAAAACCTCAGCGTCATAATTTAATTTAAGTATTGACTATTGATACCGATCTGGTAATTTCTTTTAGACGTCTAAACGTATAGACGCACAAATGGATATAATAACGTACAAAAAATAGTTAGTCTGCAAATTGCGAGGTTACAGGGTATGAGCTTTTTTCACGCAAATCAGCGCGAAGCGCTAAATCAAAATTTAGCTGAGTTAGACGGCCAAATTAATGTTTCATTTGAATTTTTCCCACCTCGCAGTGAAGAGATGGAGCAGACGCTATGGAAATCCATCGATCGGCTCAAAAACCTGAAACCTAAATTTGTCTCCGTGACTTATGGTGCGAATTCCGGTGAACGTGATAGAACGCACAGCATCATCAAAGATATTAAAGATAAAACCGGTTTAATTGCAGCCCCTCACCTAACTTGTATTGATGCGAACCCTGATGAACTGAAAGCCATTGCCCGTGACTATTGGAATAATGGTATTCGTCATATTGTTGCTCTGCGTGGTGATTTGCCTGACAACAGCCGTAAACCAGATATGTATGCCGTTGATTTGGTTGAGTTGCTAAAAGGTGAGGCAGATTTTGATATTTCTGTCGCTGCCTACCCTGAAGTCCACCCTGAAGCCAAAAGTGCTCAAGCCGATTTAATTAGTTTAAAAAAGAAAATTGATGCGGGTGCTAACCGTGCAATTACTCAATTTTTCTTTGATGTTGAAAGCTATTTACGTTTTCGTGACCGTTGTGTCGCAACTGGCATTGATGTGGAAATTGTACCGGGGATCTTACCGGTCTCTAACTTTCGTCAACTTGAGCGTTTTGCCAAACTGACTAACGTACGCATTCCTGCGTGGATGAGTAAAATGTACGAAGGGTTAGACAATGACCCAGAAAGCCGAAACCTTGTTGGAGCATCCATTGCCATGGACATGGTTAAAATTCTTAGCCGTGAAGGTGTAAAAGATTTCCACTTTTACACATTGAACCGTTCTGAGCTCACCTATGCTATCTGCCATACTTTAGGCGTTAGGCCTTAGCCCCTCAATGTCGTGATGTATTTTTAAAAGTACATCACGACATTGCTTTATGAAAGTTTCCTAATTCCACTTAGTTAAACTCATTGAAATCGAAAAATTCCAACAATGAGTATTAAATATGAAAGTTGAGTCCAATATCTCTTCGGTGAATACTTCACCATCCACCTCGATTAAAACAGCCGCATTCCCTACTGGATCATTTGAACAACGGGATGTCGTGATTATTAATCCCTATATGAATGGAGGTGGGGATAAAGTACTGGGTAATAAAGTCGCAAACATTGCTTTAAATGATGGCTGTAGGGTATCCATCATTTCAATAAATGCTGACAATATTGCAAAAATGGGCTGTCGTAATTTGTCGTTAAATGACCCCACTTTTAATTCAATTGACCAATTGAGAAATCCATTACTTATTATTACTCCAATTAGCACGCTGGAACCTCAACAAATTGAGTTTTGTATCACGTGGCTATGTCAACACCTTGATTTTAAAAAACAAAAAGTAATGATCCTTGATGAAATGGATGTCCGTCCGCAAGACAGTAAACGGCTAGAATGTATAAAGCACCTACGTCATAATGGGTTTAAAAATATCCACGCTTATAACTTAGGGTTAAATAATGGGATAGGTTATTTAGCAACAGAACAGAAGCAAATAGATAATATTAAACACCGTTTCAAATATGAGTTATCCAACTTAATGGATAGTTATAATTTATCGTTAGCAAAAGATACCCACCACTATTTAGCCTATCTCAGTGCTGAACCTGTGTACCGACAAGCCAAACTCCCCATGCATAGTGCACAATTGTTCATTGCTAATAAACTTGTAGAAACACAGCATGATAATAAAGATACAAATTTTATTATTGTGATACGCCAGCTAGCCAATTGTTATCGTGATGATTTCAATATAGAAGAATTTGATAGGCATACAAAATACTACTTTGACGGTAAAGAAACTGTTTCCTCAGCCCTACAAGAAATACTGATAAAAAAAGAAGCAGGGAAATTTGATTCACCAATGTTATTTTCAAAAGCACAATTATATCTTGCAGATACAGAGCAAGGAAAATTAGAAAAACTTTTTGAGCTTAAAGGTACTGGAAACCGACAAATTAATATTGTTGTAACTGAATCCCTCCCTAAAAATATTTTTGAGGATTTCATGTACTTGGCTGATTCCGGCATGATGAGCGGTGATCAGTCACTTAGTGAGTATTTATCCTTAAAAAGCGCCGTGCCTTACTACGACATGCAACCATGGAAAGAGGAGGTTGCTGATGGCTTAATCAAGTATGCAGAACAACATGGAACCAAAGATACTATGGTTTCTAAAATCAGTGGTTACAAACTTAATGGCGACATCAGGGCTTCCTATTTAAATGCAGCCCAGTATATTCCACCAACCCCAGAACAATTAGCTCAAGAAGAGGCAACTAATAAGAAAATTGCTAGCTTAAAAGCCAATGGTAAAATTCGTGAGTTCATCACGCCAAAAGAAGAATGGAAAAGATGGGATCAGTGGAAAGAAAGTCACTAATCGAGCAGAAGGCGGGATCACTCCCGCCGTCCCTTCATACCACTGTACGTACGGCTTAGTATATGGCTGCTCCTATCTATATTGAAATAACTTCAATACATGAATCTGTTTCGTTCATTGTGCCTACGACACGCTCAGAAAGCATATGTGATTTGTCGCTCATGATATGCTATTAGTTAGCTCGCACTACTTTAATTAGCTTAAAAAATAAAGATCATCAATTAGCTGGAACTGGCTATTTATATTTATTGTTTACAAAATAGCTTCTATTTTTTACAAAAATACATTGACGCGATATCGAAACTGATTAGTTTCCCGACCCACGTATCCATAATAAAATCAGTGTTATTATCTTCTATATTCAAGTTTATCTTACCGCAATAAATATATTTAACGGTTAATGGTATAAATTAATTTTTAATATAATGAAAATTATCGCTTAAATATCAACCACAGAATTTAACATTACTGAAATATTAAATTCTCACAAATAATCATGTATTTCTTCTACAATTATCGCCCTATGCAAAATCAAATAAAAATAACTAAAAAGCTAAATTCATAGAAATAAAAACCATAAAAATGTAATAATTCAGTTAAATTATGCAGTTTTTAGTATCATCTTATAAACACAAATCACCCTTTGATAAAATTATCTATCAAAAAAACAATCACAAACCATCATTCACCCCACTATTACTTTCTAATTATGACATTTTTCATTAAATTATCTTTTTTATTTGAACGCTTTTGAATTTTTCAAAAGTCAGCGTATATTTAATATTGAGCTCAAAATTAATACTATTTAATTACCACATGGTCATTGAGGAATTAAGACATGAGTAATAATGCATTAAATTCAAAACACAATGGAATGGATGATGTCTACGCATCATTAGAATTATCCAAATCATTACCAAAAACCAAATTTCCATTGAAGGAACAAGCACCACGTAATGTATTTAGTGCAGTACGCGATGAATTAATGTTAGATGGAAATTCACGCCAAAACTTAGCGACATTCTGCCAAACATGGGTAGATGATGAAATTCGTGATTTGATGGATTTGTCTATCGACAAAAACATGATAGACAAAGATGAATATCCACAAACGGCGGAAATTGAAAACCGCTGCGTACACATGTTAGCGGATTTATGGAACTCACCAGATGCAGAAAATACCCTTGGTTGTTCAACTATCGGGTCCTCAGAAGCTGCAATGCTTGGTGGGCTTGCGTTAAAATGGCAATGGCGCAAAAAACAAGCCGCTAAAGGAAAACCGACTGATAAACCCAACTTAATTTGTGGCCCAGTTCAAATCTGTTGGCACAAATTTGCCCGTTATTTTGATGTTGAACTGAGAGAAATTCCACTTGAAGGCGACCGCCTTATCATGACACCGGAAGAGGTGCTCAAACGCGTCGACGAAAATACCATTGGTGTGGTCCCAACGCTTGGGGTGACATTTACCTGCCAATATGAACCCGTCAAAGCCGTACATGATGCACTCGATAAACTGCAAAAAGAGACTGGGTTGGATATCCCTATCCATGTGGATGGGGCGAGTGGTGGGTTCTTAGCCCCATTCTGTGCACCAGACTTAGAATGGGATTTCCGCTTACCGCGCGTAAAATCCATTAATGCATCAGGTCATAAGTTCGGTTTAGCCCCATTAGGTGCTGGCTGGGTAATTTGGCGTGAAGCCAAAGACCTTCCAGAAGAATTGATTTTTAATGTGAATTATTTAGGCGGTAACATGCCAACATTCGCACTCAATTTCTCTCGTCCTGGTGGTCAAATCATTGCCCAATATTATAATTTCTTGAGACTAGGTCGCGAAGGCTATGCAAAAATCCACAACGCTTGCTACGCAACCGCACAATATCTTAGCCGTGAAATTGAAAAATTAGGGCCATTTGAAATGATTTTTGATGGTGATAGTCAAACTGGTATCCCGGCATTAGCCTGGAAACTAAAAGAAGGCACAACCACCAGCAAATATTCCCTCTATGACATCGCAGACAAACTGCGCAGTCGCGGCTGGCAAGTTCCAGCTTATTCCATGCCAGCAAACCGTGAAGACCTTGTTATTCAACGTATTCTAGTGCGTCATGGTGTTAGTTTAGATTTAGCGGCATTACTGATTGATGACTTCAAACGTACCTTAGAATATTTCGATAAGCATCCCGTCAATCAACCGCTAACAGAAGAAGAAGGCGGCGGTTTTAATCACAGTTAATTCTTTTATTCATGATTGTGTTGTTAACGAGTCAAAGAACCTTAGGTTCTTTGACTCCTACTGAAATCCGCCCAGCAAAGGCTGATTGTTTATCGATTTGAGGAGAACTCGTATGGCAACAACGACAGCTCCAGCCGCAAAGCAGCTCACATTACTTGGCTTTTTCGCCATTACTGCATCGATGGTGATGGCCGTTTATGAATATCCAACATTTGCGACATCTGGCTTTAGTTTAGTATTTTTCCTGCTATTGGGAGGATTATTGTGGTTTATTCCTGTCGCCTTGTGTGCCGCAGAAATGGCAACCGTGGAAGGTTGGGAGGAAGGTGGTGTATTTGCGTGGGTTTCCAATACATTAGGCGAACGCTGGGGATTTGCCGCCATTTCATTTGGTTATTTACAAATAGCAATTGGCTTTATTCCTATGCTGTATTTCGTCTTAGGGGCACTGTCTTATATTTTAAATTGGCCAGAACTTAATACAGACCCTATCACTAAAACGATTGGGGCACTTGTTATTCTCTGGGTATTGGCTTTCACTCAATTTGGTGGAACCAAATACACGGCAACCATTGCCAAAGTCGGTTTCTTCGCCGGTATTTTGCTCCCAGCTCTAATTTTAGTCTTTTTAGCAATCAGCTATTTAGTTAGCGGCTCACCATTAGCGATAGAAATTAGTACTGAAACTTTTATTCCTGATTTCACCAAAATTGGCACACTCGTGGTATTTGTTGCCTTTATTTTGAGTTATATGGGTGTTGAGGCATCCGCAACCCACGTCAATGAGATGAAAAACCCCGGCCGAGATTACCCCGCTGCGATGTTTTTACTCATGATAGCAGCAATTTGTTTAAGCTCAATTGGTGGGTTGTCGGTGGCAGCGGTGATCCCAAACAGTGAGATTAATTTATCTGCTGGCGTAGTACAGACATTCAATGTGCTTGTCACACACTTTAATTCCTCCCTTGAATGGGCCGTAAGAATTATTGCTGCATTATTATTGCTTGGTGTGCTGGCTGAGATTGCTTCTTGGATTGTGGGGCCATCCCGCGGCATGTATGTCGCGGCACAAAAAGGCATTCTGCCGCAAAGCTTTGCCAAAGTGAATAAAAATGGCGTGCCGGTAACACTGGTAATTTCCCAATTACTGATCACGACAGTCGCAATTATTGTCCTCACCAATACTGGGGGCGGTGGTAATATGTCATTCCTTATTGCGCTCGCCTTAACCGTGGTTATCTATTTATGTAGCTATTTCATGCTATTTCTGGGTTACATGCATTTAGTGTGCAAACAACCAGAGAAAAAGCGTGCATTTAATATTCCTGGAGGAAAAGGCGTTAAAATTATTGTCGCATTAGCTGGCTTCATTATTTCTATCTTAGCCTTTATTGTTTCATTCTTCCCACCGAGTTCTTTACCTGGGGGGGCGAGTGATAACACCTATGTGACATTACTTGCGGTTAGCTTTGTGATTATCTTCTTACTCCCCTTTGTGGTTTATGCCTTCCATAGCAAACAAGGTAAGAAAACGAATGTCGCCATGGTGCATATCAAAACGCACAATGCGCCAGCTAACCATTTCTTTATTCACCCTCGAGCCCGCTCTGCATATCACTTGGTTCATCATGATAAACCAGATGATGGCTCATCCAATTCGTAATAACCTGTAAAAATAATGAGGGCTACCATTTGGTAGCCCTCATATTATTCAAGTACTTTAAAAATCAACAAACTAACCCGTATTACGCATACCTGCAGCAACCCCTGCAATCGTTACCATCAAGGCTTGCTCGACACGTGAGTCTGGGTGCTCTTGTTGGCGGGAACGGTGTAGAAGCTCGGCTTGTAAGACGTTTAATGGGTCGGTATAGACATTACGTAACGCGATGGATTCAGCTATCCAAGGTAAATCCGCCATTAGCGCTTCGTCTTTCGAAACCGCCAATACGCTTTTAATATCCTCAGACAACTGGTCACGTAATTTTTGCCCTAATGGCCATAAGCGCTCTTCCACTAATCGGTGGTCATAATATTCCGCCAGCCATAAGTCTGCTTTTGCATAAACCATTTCTAACATCGCAATACGTGTATTAAAGAATGGCCACTGCTGCCACATTTCATCAAGAACAGCTTGTTTGCCTTCTTTCTCAATGACATGTTTCAGCGCTGCGCCAGCGCCTAACCATGCAGGAAGCATTAAACGGTTCTGCGTCCATGCAAAGATCCATGGAATAGCACGCAACGTTTCCACGCCACCCGTTGGGCGGCGTTTTGCAGGGCGTGACCCAAGCGGTAACTTACCTAACTCTAGTTCAGGCGTCGCAGCGCGGAAATAAGGAACAAAATCTGGTTGCTCACGCACATAATCACGGTACATCGCGCAAGACACATCAGATAGTGAATCCATCACAGACTTCCACTCATCTTTTGGCTCTGGAGGTGGTAAAAGATTCGCTTCTAATATCGCACTGGCGTATAAGGCAAGGCTGCTAATTGTGACTTGCGGCAAGCCGAATTTAAAGCGGATCATCTCGCCTTGTTCTGTTACCCGCAACCCACCTTTTAAGCTACCTGGTGGTTGAGAAAGTAATGCGGAATGTGCAGGTGCACCACCACGGCCAATGGTGCCGCCGCGCCCATGGAATAATGTCAGTGTGACACCTTCTTTTTCGCACAGCTTAATAAGTGCATCTTGTGCGCGATATTGCGCCCATGACGCCGCCATTACCCCTGCATCTTTAGCCGAATCGGAGTAACCAATCATCACCATTTGGCGATCGTCAATAAGGTCACGATACCACTCAATGCTTAACAGCTTGGTCATCACACTTTCAGCGTTGTTTAAATCTTCCAGTGTTTCGAATAGTGGCGCTACTGGCAAGCGGACTGACGCCCCATTCTCTTTCAGCAACAATTTAACCGCCAACACGTCTGACGGAACTTTCGCCATTGAAATAACGTAAGCTGCGATAGAATCATTTTTGGCTTTCGCAATCACACGGCAAGTTTCAAATACTTCCTGTGTTTCTGCACTTGGCTGCCAGTCTTGAGGGATCAGTGGGCGTAACGATTGTAGCTCTGCCAGCAAAAATTGTTGTTTTTCCTCTTCTGACCACTGCGAGTAATCACCCAGTCCTAAATACTGAGTTAGCTCTGCAATGGCTTCAGTGTGACGAGTGCTTTCTTGGCGCACATCAATACGTACCAATTGCAAACCAAAGCTACGAATACGGCGCAATGTGTCAAGCAATTGCCCATTCGCAATGATTTTCATATTGCAGGCAATTAATGATTGATAACATGCATATAACGGGTCCCATAACTGGGCGTTGTCTACCAATAAGTCTGCTGGTGGTAAAACTTGCTCGCCTTTAACACGGCGCTCTAAATACTCTAATGTCGAGAATAATTGGCTACGTAAATTTTTCGCAATTTGGCGATAAGGCTCATCAACGTCATCTCCCCCTGCTAGCGCACGCAGCTCTGGGGTTGCTTCTGTCATTGAAAGCTCTGAAACCAACACTTGGATATCTTTGAGGAATAAGTCCGCCGCTTTCCAGCGGCTCAGTAATAGCACCTGACGAGTCACATCCGCAGTCACGTTCGGGTTACCGTCTCGGTCTCCCCCCATCCATGAAGTAAAGCGGATTGGGTTTGCTTCAACGGGTAACACCGCGCCGATTGAGTCTTCCAACTGTTCATTAAATTCACGTAAGAAAGCGGGAACCCCTTCCCACAATGAATTTTCAACAACGGCAAATCCCCATTTTGCTTCATCAATGGGCGTTGGTCGAATTTTACGAATTTCATCGGTATGCCATGATTGTGCCACTAATTGGCGTAAGCGGCGCATGATATTATTACGTTCATAATCTGCAATATCATCATGGTCGAGTTGTGATAAGCAGTTGTTTACCTCAACCAATTTATGGATCAATGTACGGCGAGCAATTTCCGTTGGGTGAGCCGTTAAAACCAGCTCAATTGAAAGCTGTTCAACCGCTTTTTGGATATCACCATCAGTGAAGTTTTTGCCTTTTAATCGGCTAAACAGATTTTTCAATGCCACAGGGTTACTTGCCGCTTCACCGTGAGGCGAAATGCTGTGATATTGCTCAGCAACGTTTGTCAGGTTTAAGAATTGGTTAAATGCCCTTGCAACGGGTAGCAATTCATCATTAGAAAGATTTTGTAATGTCATCAGCAATTTTTGGCGCTGAACTTCATTACCTGCACGAGAAGATTTGGAAAGCTTACGAATGGACTCAACTTTGTCGAGTATGTCCTCACCTAAGGCTTCCTTGATGGTATCGCCGAGTAGCTTACCCAGCATACTGACATTACTGCGCATTGCGGAATATTGCTGATTCATGAGACTCCTGACCTTGTGCTTCTGGCAGAATGCATTCCCGCACGGTTCACGGTTAACAGACTGCACCCAGTTTCCTGTAACAAAATTTCAGTCGGCTGCGTTAGAGTTGTCGTTTTGTGATGCAGGCCGCTAAATTTACCCTTCAGTGTATATTCATATCAGAAAAAAATGACTTTGGGGGATTTTTCTGAAATTTAATTACAGCCTTATTTTTATTAATTTTTCTTATTTAAGTATTGTTTCAGCGCAATATATCGTCGATTCAGCACTTTTAAGACATGAATAATGTTTAAGAATTAAATCATCAGAATAAAAAACAGAAAATGAAGGGGTAAATTAAAAATATTCATAATGCATCGGCGCCCTCAATACTACCAAGAACACCAATACACCTGAAAAATGATTATAAAAGTTGAGAGAGCCGGTTGAGATCCGACTGAATAGCGCCAGCGGTCACATCGCGCCCGGCTCCTGGGCCTCGGATCACTAATGGGTTGTCTCGATACCAACGGCTCTCGATAGCAAACACATTGTCACCCGGTAATAATGAGGCCAGCGGATGTTCCGGTTTCACGGCTTCCACACCGACTTTCGCTTTGCCTTTTACTGCATCAAACCGTGCCACATAGCGTAGCACTAACCCTAGTTCTTGCGCCGCTTCTAAACGTTGCTGCATCTGCTCATTAATAATGGCGCTATTTTCAAAGAACTCATCGAGTGAACCCGTCTGAGCCTGTTTCGGTACTAAAGATTCCACTCTCACATCATCGGGTTCGATGTCATAACCCGCTTCACGGGCTAAAATAATTAATTTTCGCATGACATCTTGCCCTGATAGATCAATGCGAGGGTCCGGTTCAGTTAACCCTTGTTGCCACGCTTGCTCTACTAGCTCACTAAATGGGATAGAACCGTCAAACTGTAAAAATAGCCATGATAGTGTTCCGGAAAAAATACCACTGATAGCCAGAATCGAATCACCACTTTCTTTTAAGTCCCGTACCGTATAGTTAATCGGTAACCCTGCTCCTACTGTTGCGTTGTATAGCCAGTGACGACCTGTTTTCGAAAACGCATCGCGAATTTGACGATATTGTGCCGTTTGCGCTGCCCCCGCAATTTTATTTGCACTGATCACATGAAAACCATAACTCGCAAAATCCACATAGTTATCTGCCAGTGTCTCACTTGCGGTGACATCTAATACCACTAAATCATCATAAGGATGGGAACGCATCCATAAAAATAGGTTATCGTCCTCATGCTCTACGGCTTCGTCATCAAAGAAAGCCAGCGCACGGCTTGGGTCAATCCCTTGGTAATTCAGTAAGCTACGGCGGCTATCTACCACACCGGCTAAGACAAAATCAAAGTCACTACGTGCCGAAATTTTGTGTTGCTCCGCAGCAAAAAGCTCTAACCAACGCGCACCAATGTTCCCTTTACCAAATAACACTAATCCAATGCGTTTTTCTGCACGGAATAAGCTCTGGTGCATCCCTTGAATTAAGTGCTCGGTTTGGTTAGAACGCAAAACAGCGACTAAACTGATGGCATCCTCTGAATGCCAAATAAATTCAACAGGCTGCCCTTTTAATTCCTCATAAAAACGGTGGCTATGTAATGGCTTTTTACACACACCTGCACCGACTAACGCAACCAAAGAAAAACCTTCACGTAATGATAATGACCCCGGCAACCCGGCTTCTTCAAGGGTATTTAAGGCACTTTCGACAATTTCAGAGGTATAACATAATTGCAGCAAAGAACGGTCATGATGAATACCACGAGCCAAAGGACGCAATTGAGCACGCTTAAGTAATAAATCCACATCTTTGCAGATTTGTTTAAAATCACGGCCGGCAGCGATACGCAATTCAATTAAGCACACATCATCATGGCTAGTCACGATTTTTGCCCCTGCTCCTGACGCGAGTACCCGTTCAATTTTTGTTGAGCCCTGCTCCGGTTGGTAGCTACACCTTAATTGCAAATCAATATTGCTCACGGAAACGGGTTGTAAAGTGCGTGTATGTAAAACAGGAGCTGCTAAGCGCGCCAATTCACTGGCTTCATCTAGGCGCAATAAGGGCAATAAACAGGCATCTTTCACTTTACGAGGGTCCGCGCTATATACTCCAGCGACATCACTCCAAATCGTTACTTTTCCCACATCTGCTAACGCACCGACTTGTGTTGCAGAATAGTCACTCCCATTACGCCCAAGCAGTACCGTCTCACCTTGCTGATTACGCGAAATAAAGCCTGTCACGACAATACGTCGGTTCGGTAACTGAGTTAACTGTTGTTGCAATAAATAACGCGATTGTGTTTCATCGACCTGCGGTTGTGCCGCTCGCTCAGCGCGTAAAAATAAACGCGCATCTAACCAAGCACTCGTCATACCCGCCAGAGCAAGCACCTCAGCCATAAGGCGTGCGGACCAAATTTCACCGTGCCCTACCACTTCTGCATAAGTCGCATCATTTGTCGGTTTATCCAACAACGCGCTTAAACGCTCTAAATCGTGAATAAATAATTGGCTTAATTCTACGGCTTTTTGTTCCGGTAAAAGAGATTCAATTAAATCAAGTTGATAGCGGCGTAACGACTGTTGAGCTTGATGAGCCGAAATACGATCACTTTGGCTTAATTTTAACCAGTTGATCAACTGATTAGTTGTACTACCCGCGGCAGAAACCACCATTAAATCACCAGGTTGACTATAGTTCGTCATAATTGCTGCAACGCGTTGATAGCACTTCGCATCGGCTAAACTACTGCCCCCAAATTTATGTAACTGACGGTGACAAGGAGCCACCTCAACCGCTGTTAGTACACTCATCAAAAACTCCGCTAACGTTGTCCCGCAACCTGAAATGCGTGATCTAAGTCTGTGATTAAATCCTGAGGATCTTCAATCCCCACTGAAATTCTTAGTAAGCTATCGGTAATCCCCGCTTGCGCACGAGCTTCTGCTGACATACCTGCATGCGTCATTGTCGCAGTATGGGAAATCAATGTTTCCACCCCACCCAATGACTCCGCCAATGTAAACAGGCTAAGTGAGCGAAGAAAATGGCGAAGTTGTGACTCATCACCTGCAAATTCAAAACTCAACATGGCGCCAAAACCTTTTTGTTGTTTCAGTGCTATTTCGTGCCCAGGATGATCTTCCAATGCAGGATAATACAATTTTTTCACTAAAGGCTGCGATTTAAGATATTTTACGATCTCTTGTGCATTTTGCTGTTGCTGTAACACACGTGGGGATAGAGTTCGGATGCCTCTTAATAATAAGTAGCTATCAAAAGCGCCCCCAGTGACACCTATATTATTCGCCCACCACGCTAATTCTATTGCCCATTTTTCCTCTTTGGTAATCACTACACCAGCCACAATATCTGAATGACCATTAAGGTATTTTGTACATGAATGCACAACAAAGTCAGCCCCTAATGACAGTGGTTGCTGGAGGATAGGGCTTAAAAATGTATTGTCGACAACCACTAACGCACCAACATCATGCGCTAATTGAGCAATATGCTGTATATCAAAAATTCTTAATAATGGGTTACTGGGTGTTTCAATTAAGACTAATTTAGGTTTTTTAGCGAGCGCAGCTCGTAATGCAGATTCATCACTTTGATCAACAAATTGCACTTGGTAAGCCCCACGCTGACTTTGGCTATTAAATAACCGATAACTTCCGCCATAACAATCATGAGGTGCAACTAATAGATCACCGGGCTGTAAAAAAACAGTACAGAGTAAATGAAGCGCTGACATCCCACTGTTGGTCATTACTGCGCCGCTTCCCCCCTCAAGTTGTGCCAATGTTTTTTGCACAATATCCCGACCTGGATTTCCACGGCGTGAGTAGTCATGTGCGCGGGGCTCATTAAAATCAGTGAAGTTATAGGTGCTGGACAAATAAATGGGAGGCACAACACAACCAAATTGTTGGTCATCGTTTAATCCATTATGAATTGCGATGGTTGACGGTTTGTAAGTCATAAACGCTTCTCCTGAACAGTGATAGGCCAAATCATACCCATCGGATGTTTAGACGTCAACATATCTAGACGTCTAAACCTCTTTACGTTTATATCAAGTAATGGAATAATCAGCCTTAATAATTATGTGTAAATTGATAGTCAATCGCATAAGTGGGTTTAACTCGTTAATTTTAGACAGTATTTTGTGTTAAAATAAGTGAAGCCTCATCGAACATATATGCAGATATTCTCGATTTAGAGCTTAGAATAAGTTCCTATTAAAAAGAATATGCATATTATTTTTAATTATTACTGAAAATATCCAAGGTAACCCATGGCTGAATGGAATGGTGAGTATGTCAGTCCGTATGCTGAACATGGCAAAAAGAGTGAGCAAGTAAAGAAAATTACAGTATCGATTCCTTTGAAGGTACTAAAAATTTTAACTGATGAGCGTACTCGCCGTCAGATCAATAACTTACGTCATGCCACTAACAGTGAATTACTGTGTGAAGCATTTTTGCATGCATTCACAGGCCAACCACTGCCAAATGATGAAGACTTGCGTAAAGAACGTAATGACGAGATCCCTGAAGCCGCAAAAGAAATTATGCGCGAATTAGGTATCGACCCTGAAACGTGGGAATATTAATCCCAATTAGTCGCCATTACGTGCCTCAAAGTTTTAACTACGTCGCAAACCTTGCGACGTAGTACCTTTCCTTATGTTTTATTCAAGATGGCTTTGAATTCTTGCCAATCCATTCGTAAATATTGTTATATTTCGGCCCCATAACCGGAAATATGAATAAATTAATTCCACAGTTGCGGGAACAGGTAACACAACCCTCCAATTCATAACATTTTCTTATATTTAGTACTGAGAAATCACTCTTTTACTGTGAAAAATGGCCGCTTATTCTGTTTATCGAAAAATGGAAAATTTACCTTAAGTTCATTATTTGTTTAGATCTATAATAGATGCTGATATTTAATTAACTATATGAATGGTAATAAATAATGAAAAAAATAATTGCAGTTTCCCTACTCAGCCTTGTATCTAGCGTGGCTATGGCATCTGGCAGCGGTTTTTATGTTTCTGGTAAATTAGGTACATCTATTCTTAAATTATCAGACCAAAAATGGGAAGAATCAGATGTAGGTTTTTATGAAAGCTATAACGGCGGCAGTAAAACCAAAGCAGTATTGGGGGGGGGGTATTGCATTAGGCTATGACTTATATGATGTGACATCTCTTCCGTTACGTGCTGAATTCGATATTGCACTAAGAGGTAAAGCCTCATCTAAACATAATCTTTTCTATGAAAATAATAGTTTCTTTACCGCTTCAGATGACAGCAAAAACGATATCACATTAAATACCTTTATGGTTAATGCTTATTATGACTTCAAAAACGAAACCAATTTCACCCCTTACGTATCCGTTGGATTAGGTTTAGCAAGTATTAAACATAAATCTACTTATTCATACGAAGAAAAAAGCCATCATTCTATGTACTATGGCTATGATTCATTTTCTAAATCTAAAACAAAAAGCAACTTTGCTTGGAGTTTAGGTATTGGCTCCCAGTATGCCATCAATGATAATTTATCATTAGATTTAAGCTACCGCTTTTTAGATGCAGGTAAGTCATCACTTAGCTATACGGAAGATAACGAAGTATATAAATCAAAAGTGAAAGTCAGAACCAATGATGTGATGTTCGGTGTCGTTTATCGCTTCTAATTTCTTCATTTAGACATAAAAACGCTTATTTTGGGCATTAAAAAAGGGAAACTCAGTTTCCCTTTTTTTCGCATTTCACAAGTTCGATTATTTTTTAGAACCTGGGATGCTGAAACGTTGGTTGAAGCGATCAACACGACCACCAGTCGCAACATCACGCTGTTTACCAGTATAGAACGGGTGGCAGTTACCACAAACGTCCAGATTCAGCGAGTGACCAGCAGTTGAATTAATTTTCATTACATTACCGCAAGAACAAGTTGCAGTAACTTCTTCGTATTTAGGGTGAATACCTTTTTTCATGGGAGAACCTCTATTAAGGCCGTGTCGCCATTCCAGCCCTAACGCCGGACACCACACGTCGTGTTGATTGAATTTAATATATTGGTAAAAATAAATACCAAAGGCGGCGGATCATACAGAAATTCTGTTTATCGCGCAATGAAAACCGAGTAAATTTTGTGGTACTCTAGTCAACAATCGCTCGTATTATCGCATAAAAAATAGACGGAAACCCAGATATGATCGTCGTTCAGGTGGCTTTACCTGTCCCATTAAACCGCACATTTGATTATCGCCTTCCTGATAACATGCCACTGCCAGTGATTGGCAGCCGTGTTATGGTGCCGTTTGGCAAGCGCCAAGCCCTAGGTATTGTGGTAAAACACAGCGATAAAAGCGAGTTTGCTGAAGATAAATTAAAAGCTATCGAACTGGTTATCGACCATCAAACACTCTTCCCTGATGATATTTGGCAGCTCTTACTGTGGTCTTCCCAATACTACCACTACCCAATTGGCGAAGTACTATTCCACGCATTACCCACATTGTTGCGCCAAGGTAAACCCGCTGAATTTACCCCGATTTGGCAATGGCAAGTGACAGATGAAGGCTTAGCCGTTGACCTTAATGAGCTCAAACGCTCCCCAAAACAGCAGCAGGCCCTCGCACTTTTACGTCGTAGAGCCGTTTATCGCCATCAAGTGAATGAGCTTGAAATCAGTGAAAGTGCTCTGCAAGCACTGAAAAAGAAAGCTTATATTGAGTTACATCCCGTTCAACCGACGAGCAAAAAGTGGCAACCAAATTTTACAGTTTGTGGTGAAAGGTTGCGGCTTAATAGCGAGCAAGCTACCGCTGTCGGTGCTATACGTGCTGAAGATGACCAATTTTCACCATGGTTGCTCGCAGGGATAACAGGGTCTGGTAAGACTGAAGTCTATTTGAGTGTTCTGGAGAATGTCCTTTCTCAAGGTAAACAAGCTTTAGTACTGGTGCCTGAAATTGGTTTGACCCCACAAACTATTAGCCGTTTTCGTGAGCGCTTCAATGCGCCTGTTGATGTGTTGCACTCTGGGCTGAACGATAGCGAACGTTTAGCCGTATGGCTACGCACGAAGCAAGGGCAAAACGCCATTATTATTGGCACTCGCTCAGCACTGTTCACGCCTTTTGCCCGCCTTGGCATTATTATTATTGATGAAGAGCATGACAGCTCATACAAACAACAAGATGGTTGGCGTTATCATGCACGTGATTTAGCCGTTTTCCGTGCGAAAAAGAACAATATCCCCATTGTGATGGGCACTGCAACGCCATCGTTAGAAACCTTATTTAATGTACAACAACATAAGTATCGGCAATTAAATCTCACTATTCGTGCTGGTAATGCACGCCCTGCGACTCAACATCTTATTGACTTAAAAGGCCAACCGCTAAAATTTGGCCTTTCTCACTTATTAATTCAACATATTAAAGAACATCTTGCACAAAACAATCAGGTGATTTTGTTTTTAAATCGTCGTGGTTATTCGCCAGCGTTAATTTGCCATGAATGCGGCTGGATTGCTGAGTGCCAGCGCTGTGACCACTATTACACCTTACATCAAAATTTCCATCAATTACGCTGCCACCATTGTGATAGCCAACGCCCAGTTCCTCACCAATGCCCACAATGTGGTTCAACGCATTTAGTGCCTGTTGGAATGGGAACTGAGCAACTTGAGGAAGGTATTTGTGAACTATTCCCTGACACCCCTGTTACCCGTATTGACCGTGATACCACAAGCCGTAAAGGGGAACTGGAACAACATTTAAATCAAGTACATGAGGGAGGAGCTAGAATTCTAATAGGCACACAGATGTTAGCCAAGGGCCACCATTTCCCTGATGTCACCTTAGTCGCCTTATTAGATGTTGACGGAGCTTTATTCTCGAGTGATTTTCGTGCAGCCGAACGGTTTGCTCAATTATACGTGCAAGTTTCTGGCCGAGCAGGACGAGCTGGTAAACAAGGTGAAGTGTTCTTACAGACCCACCATCCCGAACACCCGCTGCTACTCACACTACTTGAAGAAGGTTACAACGCATTTACCCAAGAAGCGATGGAAGAGCGCCGAATCGCCATGCTACCGCCTTACACCAGCCATATATTGTTCCGTTCAGAAGATCACAATAACCAGGACTCGCGTCAATTTCTGCAAAATGTACGGCAATATATAACTCAACACCCACAAAGCGATGCAAAAATGTGGATTTTAGGCCCCTCACCGTCGATTCAAGCTAAACGTGGAGGCCGATTCCGCTGGCAATTGCTATTGCAACACCCTTCGCGACTTTATTTACAGCAGTTTATGGCGAAACTATTGCCAGAAATTCTTCAACACCCAGAAAGTCGCAAAGTAAAGTGGAATATTGATGTGGATCCAACTGATTGTTAACGCATGAACAATGCTAAAGGATTCATTTTATCTAACCATTTAACTTTATAGGCCATACCAATATTGTCTTTGCAGCATATTGATAACTTTGAATTATTTACCCTATAATGCTAAACAACCAAATTGGGTGTTTTATATACACATTGAGTTTCATTTATCTTTTTACCCTTAGAATTATTTTCAAAATTTGCGAAGCAGCTCTAAAAAATGACGCAAGTCACACTTTTTATGCAAACTAGGTAACAGATATTATTGAGAAACCAATTAGAATAACCACTAATAATGACGTACTTGCGCTATTCAAAAAAAGCAAACGATTAAATCAATCTAAGGAAGGCGTTGTGGAAAGTAAAAAACACAATCACACGGCAACAATGAAAGATGTTGCCAGTGCCGCGGGCGTTTCGACAGCGACGGTGTCAAGAACACTCATGAACCCGGAAAAAGTTTCTTTGCAAACACGCCAAAAAGTCGAACAAGCGGTGATGGATGTTGGTTATTATCCTCATAACCTTGCTAGAAGCTATAAGCGCAATGAATCAAAAACCATTCTTGTACTTGTTCCCAATATCCGCGATCCGTTCTTTAGTGATGTCGTCTGTGGGATTGAAGAAATCGCTGCTCAAGAAGGCTATTTTGTTTTGATTGGAGACTGTAAACACCAAGAAAAACAAGAAAATGCTTTTATTAATCTTATTATTACCAAACAAATTGATGGCATGGTCTTACTGGGCTCCAATATTCCGTTCGATATCTCAACGGAAGAGCAGAAAAACCTTCCTCCGATAGTGATGGCGAATGAATTTGCGCCTGAGCTAAAACTACCGACTGTGCATATCGATAACCTCAC
Source organism: Providencia sp. PROV141 (assembly GCF_028481645.1). Taxonomy (NCBI): domain Bacteria; kingdom Pseudomonadati; phylum Pseudomonadota; class Gammaproteobacteria; order Enterobacterales; family Morganellaceae; genus Providencia; species Providencia sp. PROV141. Next base: position 34,663 of record NZ_JAMPPR010000025.1, read on the forward strand.
TGCCGCGTTTAATGCGACACATTACCTGCAAAAACAAGGCCATAAACTGATTGCTTGTATTGCAGGCCCTAACCATATGCCTTTAAGTCAATACCGTTTAGAAGGGTATAAAAAAGCCATGTTGCGCACAGGCGAAAAACTGCGTGAAAATTATATTATCCGTGGCGATTTTACCCATGAAGGTGGGGCTGAAGCTGTGAAAACATTGATGTCACTTCCTGAACCACCTACGGCTATCTTTTGTCACAGTGATATCATGGCTATTGGCGCGATGTGGCAAGCGAAAAAAATGGGCTTGAAGCTCCCTGATGACCTTTCTTTTGTTGGTTTTGATAACTTAGAGCAATCAAAATATACCTTGCCAGCCCTAACAACCATTAATCAACCTCGTGCTGAAATTGGTCATCATGCGATGCAATTACTGCTTGAGCAAATCCATGGACACAATGTAAACCCGGGTTCACGTCTCCTAGATTCTGATTTAATCATCAGAGAGAGCACAAAAGCGCCTAAAAGCTAGTCAAAGTTGCTCGGGTTAAGTAACATGTTAAGCCAAATGATGACGAACAATTGATAACTAGTGAATTAATAGCGTGGCACAAAAAGATTATGTAGCTCGGGGGCGCTCATCCGCCCGTAAAAAAAGCAAAGGTAAATCAAAGAAAGCACAAGGACTACCAATGACAACATTGGTTGTTGCTGTGACAATTGTCGTGCTATTTGTTGGCGGCCTGTTTTATATCACTCAAAATAAAAAGGATACACCGCCCCCCCAAGTTGTCACACCAACAACACCGGGAAGTACGCTTCCACCAAAGCCTGAAGAACGTTGGCGCTATATTAAAGAGCTCGAACGTCGTGGTGTGGATATGCCAAATATTCAACAACCGAGTACTGGCAATAATATTGTGCGCCCATCAGATTTAACACCTGAACAGCGCCAGCTATTAGAGCAAATTGATTCTGACAGACGCCAGCCTGTCACTAACTTGCAAGAAATCCCTGCAAACGGTAAACCCGTACCGCGCTCCCAAGTGCTCATCAATGAGCCGGCTCAACCTATCGAGCCAGTACAACGTAAACCGGTGGCCAATATCCCGCCAAAACTTGAGGCTCAACCAACCGCGCCCGCAGCTCAACCACAAACGGCACCAAGCACTAAACCGACAAACAGTTTACAAAATATGGTTGTTCAATGCGGTTCATTCCGTACAGCAGAACAAGCCGAGTCTGTGCAAGCTACTTTGGCATTTTCAGGTATTGAAAGCCGCGTAAGCGCAGGTGGAGGTTGGCACCGTATCGTTTTAGGGCCTTATTCCAAATCCACCGCCGAAAAAATGCGTGACCGCGCAGCAGGTGCAGGTGTTTCCGGTTGTATTCTTCGTGCTTCTGGGGGTTGAAAAATTCCTCCTCCCCCCCCATGTACTGTTTTAATGTACTCATGAGCGGTACTTTGTGGCTTCAACCTAGTTCAAGTGATAGTTAATTAGACAACTATCACTTGAATTTACTCTTTTGAAAATCACATACAACCGCATTCTTTTTTTTGTAATAAACCAGGGGCTAACTCATGACAACAATCGTAAGTGTTCGCCGTAATGGCCAGGTCGTAATTGGTGGTGATGGACAGGCGACGATGGGTAATACCGTCATGAAAGGCAATGTCCGCAAAGTTCGCCGGTTATACAACGACAAAGTCATTGCCGGATTTGCCGGTGGCACCGCAGACGCATTCACATTATTTGAACTGTTTGAGCGCAAACTCGAACTGCACCAAGGCCATTTAACAAAAGCGGCCGTTGAACTCGCTAAAGATTGGCGTACCGACCGCATGCTTCGCAAGTTAGAAGCCTTGTTAGCTGTCGCCGATGAACACACTTCACTGATCATTACGGGTAATGGTGATGTGGTTCAACCGGAAAATGACTTAATTGCTATTGGCTCCGGTGGCCCATATGCGCAATCAGCCGCACGTGCTTTGTTAGAAAATACAGACTTAAGCGCCAAAGAAATCGCTGAAAAAGCGCTCGCTATTGCAGGTGATATCTGTATTTACACCAACCATAATGTCAACTTTGAAGAAATTTCTTCAAAATCATAAGGATTGCTAGTATGTCCGAAATGACTCCACGCGAAATTGTCAGCGAACTCGACAATCATATTATTGGCCAAAATAAAGCCAAACGTTCTGTTGCGATTGCTCTGCGTAACCGCTGGCGCCGTATGCAGTTAAATGAAGTGTTACGTCACGAAGTCACACCAAAAAATATTTTGATGATTGGGCCAACAGGGGTGGGTAAAACTGAAATTGCTCGCCGCCTGGCGAAATTAGCCAATGCGCCATTTATCAAAGTCGAAGCGACTAAATTTACTGAAGTCGGTTATGTCGGAAAAGAAGTTGACTCGATTATTCGCGATTTAACTGACTCCGCCGTTAAAATGGTGCGTTTACAGTCTATTGAAAAAAACCGCTATCGTGCCGAAGAAATGGCTGAAGAACGTATTTTGGACGTTCTTATTCCACCCGCAAAAAATAATTGGGGGCAGTCTGAACCAACGGATGAGCATTCTCCAGCTCGCCAAGCATTCCGTAAAAAATTACGTGAAGGCCAATTAGACGATAAAGAAATTGAAATTGAAGTCTCTGCATCTCCTATGGGTGTTGAAATTATGGCACCTCCGGGCATGGAAGAGATGACTAACCAGTTACAGTCTATGTTCCAAAACTTAGCAGGCCAAAAGCAGAAGCCACGTAAGATGAAAATCAAAGAGGCATTCAAACTGCTAGTTGAAGAAGAAGCAGCTAAATTAGTCAACCCTGAAGAGCTAAAAGAACAAGCCATTGAAGCCGTTGAACAAAATGGTATTGTCTTCATCGATGAATTCGACAAAATTTGTAAACGTGGCGGCCAAAGCTCAGGGCCAGATGTCTCTCGAGAAGGGGTTCAACGCGATTTACTGCCATTAATCGAAGGCTGTACCATTTCGACTAAACACGGCATGGTCAAAACCGACCATATCCTGTTTATCGCTTCAGGTGCGTTCCAAGTTTCGAGCCCATCAGACTTGATCCCTGAACTCCAAGGCCGCTTACCCATTCGTGTTGAATTACAAGCGCTGACAACTGAAGATTTTGTGCGTATTTTGACTGAACCAAATGCCTCATTAACTGAACAGTATAAAGCGCTGATGGCAACAGAAGGCGTGAATATTGAATTCACAACTGACGGTATTCGTAAAATTGCGGAGTCCGCATGGCAAGTCAATGAATCAACCGAAAACATTGGAGCTCGTCGCTTGCACACAGTGCTTGAGCGTTTAATGGAAGATATTTCTTTCGATGCCAGTGACCGTAACGGGCAAACTATCCAAATCGATGCAGATTATGTCAAACAGCACTTAGATGAGCTGGTGGCGGATGAAGACCTGAGTAGATTTATTTTATAATCTTATTAATTATCTGGTTTTCATGTATCCTTAATATACATCGACTAAAGTGCAGCTTTTATCGCTGCACTTTTTTCTATGAAATATTCTGCCCATTACATTGAAAATACTCAGGTATCTCTCTATATGATGGGTTATTAAATTATTAAGAACACATCTCTAAAGAGTTTGAATTATAGGTAACTGCATGCAGTCGACATCCACAACAATAAGTCGTAAACAAGCTTGGATTGAAAGTCTCCGCCCTAAAACCCTACCATTAGGGGTGATTGCGATTGTGACAGGCTCTGCACTCGCTTATTTAACTAATAATTTTAAATGGCCCGTCGCTTTATTAGCACTGATCACGGCAGGTTTATTACAGATTTTATCTAACCTTGCGAATGACTATGGTGACGCAGTCAAAGGCTCTGATACCGCTGAACGTATTGGTCCATTACGTGGTATGCAAAAAGGTGTTATCACGCAAGCGGACATGAAAAAAGCGCTCAAAATAAATATTACAGCAGCCTGCCTTTCTGGCTTACTGTTAATTATTGTTGCGTGTGAAAAACCAGAAGATGCCATTGGTTTCGTCGCACTAGGCCTTATTGCCATCGTTGCTGCTATCACCTATACCGTCGGTAAAAAACCGTATGGGTACCTAGGATTAGGGGATATTTCTGTCTTAATTTTCTTTGGCTGGCTAAGTGTTATTGGGACTTACTATTTACAAGCTAATAGTTTTAATATCATCACTATCCTACCCGCAACTGCTTGTGGGTTGCTCTCTGTCGCAGTACTGAATATCAATAATATGCGTGATATCGAAAATGATATTAAAGCAGGTAAAAATACCTTAGCGGTACGTTTAGGCCCCCAAGGAGCTCGGATTTATCACACCATTATTATTGTTGCGGCAATTTTATGTTTGGCATTTTTTAACCTAATTTACTTGCACGGGTGGAGTGGTTGGTTATTTTTATTAGCCGTACCGATGCTGATGAACCATTTACGCCGCGTTCTGAGTGACCCTACCCCAGAAGGCATGCGTCCTTTACTCGAAAATATGGTGAAAGCCGCACTCGTAACCAACGTTTTATTCTCCATTGGCGTTGTGATGAGTAAATAACAGTCACTATTTGTCGTTTTTTTGACTTTTTCCGCCTATTTTTAGGCGGGTAACTTTGCCAAGTACTGTTGAAAAGGGATATACTGGCTACCTCTTGCAGCAAAAAAGACCTAACTCCTATGAAATATGATACTTCCGAACTCTGCGATATTTACCAAGAAAGCGTTAATGTGGTAGAACCCCTTTTCTCCAACTTTGGTGGACGTACTTCATTTGGCGGTCAAATCATTACGGTTAAGTGCTTTGAAGATAACGGCCTACTGTATGATTTGCTGGAAGAAGACGGTACTGGGCGTATTCTCCTGGTTGATGGTGGCGGCTCTGTCCGTAAGGCACTCATTGATGCTGAAATTGCCAGACTCGCCGTTGATAACCACTGGGAAGGCATTGTGGTTTATGGTGCCGTCCGTCAGGTAGATGCACTAATGGAGCTTGATCTCGGTATTCAAGCTATTGCGGCGATGCCTGCAGGTTGCCCAGATGAAGGCATCGGTGAAAGTGATATCCGCGTTAATTTCGGCGGCGTCACCTTCTTCTCTGGTGATTACCTTTATGCCGATAACACTGGCATTATTCTTTCTGAAGAACCATTAATCCCGTCTGAGAACAACGATTTTATCGAAGATGACAATATCGACGCATAATCCATACCCTATTCAATAAATAAGGGCCGCTATCATAGTGGCCCTTATTTTTATCTCAATAATTCGAGTTGTAGGTCGCTTGCAACTTAATGAAACCCTAGGAGCATACATAAGTCTGTGACTAGGGTGAAGAAACTGAGCCACCCCACAACGTGAGATATAACAAACATTTCTCTAAATAATTCGTGTTGTAGGTAGGCGGCAAAGTCAATAAGGCCCTAGAAGCATATAACGTCTGTGACTAGGGTGAAGAAACTGAGCCACCCCACAACGTGAGATATAACAAACATTTCTCTAAATAATTCGTGTTGTAGGTAGGCGGCAAAGTCGATAAGACCCTAGGAGCATACATAAGTATGTGACTAGGGCGAAGAGACGAAGCCAACACCCCTACAACGCGAAGTATGACGAGAAATTACACCTCTTCCATCTTACCTAGCAGAGTCCGTAAACGCTCTTGCCAAGCTTGCTGCTCTTGTTTTAATTGTTCATTTTCACGCACCAGTGAATCCGTACCTGATTTTGCTATTTCTAGCTCTTGGCTTAGCGCACCATTTTTATCTTTTAATTCGTCGATTTCCATTTGTAACAGTGCGATTGTATCAATCGCTTGTTGGACTTTGGATTCGAGTTTCTCAAATACTTCAAATGACATAATTCTGGTCTCCCTTATCAGCTTTTACACGATTGTAAGTAGCATGATCCTCTGTGTCCAGTTCCTTCCATCTGAATCGTAGTTACCTTCATAAAAAAATACTGGTCAGATCACATCACAAAGGTCGAATTCATCACTATTTTTGATTGTTTTGTTTCGCTTTAGTGATGTAACACACATTTTTCAATTTCGATATTTCTCGTTTATGTTCTTTAACGATAAATTCACAGTTAATGGTTTTCGATTAGAAAATCTTAACTTAAAAAAACATTACAATATTTTTCATTTTCGTAGGATAGAAACATATGAGCCAAATGACGACTACATCACTCACAGGTCAGTGCATCTCAGAGTTTTTAGGGACTGCGCTACTGGTATTTTTTGGTCTAGGCTGCGTTGCTGCCGTTAGAATAGCGGGTGCACAGCTAGGCTTATGGGAAATTAGTATTATCTGGGGCTTCGGCGTTGCTTTAGCCGTTTACCTAACAGCAGGCACCTCAGGTGCCCACTTAAACCCAGCGGTTACTCTCGCACTATGGCTATTTGCGTGTTTTGATAAACGCAAAGTTGTCCCTTATATCATCGCACAGATGTTAGGTGGTTTCTTTGCCGCCGCATTAGTTTACTCAATGTATTCCCCTGTATTTTTCGATTACGAGCAAGTTCACCATATCATTAGAGGCTCACAAGAAAGCTTATTTACTGCGGGCGTTTTCTCAACCTACCCTGCGCCACAAATTAGTGTTCCTCATGCATTCTTTATTGAGGTCATTATTGCAGCCATTCTAGTTTGCTTAATCCTCGCGCTAACCGATGATGGCAACGGTGTTCCTCGCGGCCCACTCGCTCCATTATTAATTGGTATTTTGATTGCCGTCATCGGCGGGTCATTTGGCGCACTCACCGGATTTGCGCTCAACCCAGCTCGTGACTTCGGACCAAAGGTTGTCGCTTATCTCGCAGGTTGGGGTGATATTGCTCTCACCGGTGGTCGCGATATTCCGTATTTTCTTGTCCCATTGACAGCACCTATTGTTGGTGGTCTGCTAGGCGCATTCGCCTATCGCAAACTGATTGGTCGCCACTTGCCTTGCATGGTATGTGAAGAAGAGACCAAAACAGAAAAATTATCCGTTAAAAACACCAAATCCTCGGAACAGGCTTAAATTATGACAACTGAAACCACTATTGCGAAAAAATATATTGTTGCACTCGACCAAGGCACAACCAGCTCACGCGCTGTTGTGCTCGACCATGATGCAAATATTGTCAGTATTTCACAACGTGAATTCACCCAAATTTACCCTAAACCAGGCTGGGTAGAACACGACCCAATGGAAATATGGGCATCACAAAGCTCAACTCTTGTGGAAGTACTCGCTAAAGCGGATATTCGTACGGATGAGGTCGCTGGGATTGGGATCACGAACCAACGAGAAACGACCATTGTATGGGAAAAAGCCACCGGGAAACCCGTTTATAATGCGATTGTATGGCAATGTCGCCGCACCGCTGATTTTTGTACGCATTTAAAACAAAATGACCGTGATTTAGAAGAGTATATTCGCCAAAATACCGGTCTAGTTGTCGACCCCTATTTCTCCGGTACCAAAGTAAAATGGATTTTAGACCATGTTGAAGGCGCTCGTGAACGTGCCGAGAAAGGTGAATTACTATTTGGGACTGTCGATACTTGGCTCGTTTGGAAAATGACGCAAGGGCGTGTTCATGTCACCGACTACACCAATGCTTCTCGAACCATGTTGTTCAATATCCGTAACCTTGAATGGGATGATAAAATCCTCAAAGCACTGAATATTCCACGTGCGATGCTCCCAGAGGTGCGCCCTTCTTCCGAAGTCTACGGGCAAACCAATATTGGGGGAAAAGGCGGAACACGTATTCCAATCTCCGGGATGGCAGGTGACCAACAAGCCGCACTTTATGGTCAGCTGTGTGTCAAACCAGGAATGGCAAAAAATACCTATGGCACTGGTTGTTTCCTACTTCTGAACACCGGCGAAACTGCTGTACGCTCAAATCACGGCCTACTGACAACTATCGCATGCGGCCCAAAAGGCGAAGTCAATTATGCCCTTGAAGGTGCCGTATTTGTTGGAGGAGCCTCAATTCAATGGTTGCGTGATGAATTGAAATTGATTGATGAATCAACTGACTCTGAGTATTTTGCTACTAAAGTGAAAGACAGTAACGGCGTGTATGTTGTTCCTGCCTTTACAGGTTTAGGTGCTCCTTATTGGGACCCGTATGCGCGCGGAGCAATCTTTGGCTTAACCCGTGGCGCAAACCGCAACCATATTATCCGCGCAACATTAGAATCTATCGCTTATCAAACCCGTGATGTGCTTGATGCCATGCAAGCAGACTCAGGCGAACGCTTAAAAGCACTGCGCGTTGATGGGGGCGCTGTCGCTAATAATTTCTTAATGCAATTCCAGTCAGATATTTTAGGCACCCCTGTTGAGCGCCCTGAAGTACGAGAAAGTACCGCATTGGGTGCAGCCTACCTTGCTGGTTTAGCCGTTGGTTTTTGGAGTAACCTTGATGAGTTACAAAGTAAAGCGACGATTGAGCGCGTATTCAAACCGGGTATTGAGACTACAGAACGTAATTTCAAATACGAAGGGTGGAAAAAAGCCGTAGCACGTGCTCAAGAATGGGAAGATCGCGGTTAGTTTTTCATTAAAAACAAATCGTTCAAAGGCAGCACTTCAGTGCTGCCTTTCTTTTTCATAAAACTAATTAGCTAATAAATATAAAATCAATAATCAGATTAATAATAAATTAGAAGAACAATAAGTATTTATTTAAAGTTATCTAGCAAGAGGAAAATTAACTATTGATAGTTTAAGAAATAAAGAAAGGACACGGTTATGGAAAACCGACACGAAGAACAAAGCAGACCTATTTCATTCATTAAAAACCAATATGATAGCAATATTAAACAACAACCATTAAAAATTGGCTTATACGCAAATAAAGGTAGGGTCGTAGTTATTGATAATAACTCACCATTATTAAAAAACTTAAGCCTTAACCCTACATCTTCAAAAGAAGGCAAAGCCGCTCATGAGCTATTTAGCTGGCTTATAAATAAGCCGCGAATTATAGGAGAAACTCAAAAAAACTACATTGTTAGCACGTTACCAGAGTCTCAATTTTCTGGTTTCACGTTCCATCCCAAGCAAGGCATATTTGTAGAAAGCTTTAATTCACCACATGAATGGATCGACGGAGAAGTCAGGGCACAGGCCCAACTCGCCGATTTATTGCTGCCAAGTGGGGAATGGCACCGCCATTACAGCATCGTAGCCTTGCCCGAAAGTGCTAATGACAAACAAGTTGAGCTCATTCGCCATTGGTTGGAGCTCACAGGTGGTAGTTTATTGATAGTAAAAGACAAACAAAAAAAAACATCAGCTTCTACTCAACAGTTAATCAATGAACTTCGTCCAGTAGAGCACATTGAGCTAGCCAGCAATACCTTAGAAAATCACAACTTCCAACAAGTTATTATCTTACCACCCCATACAATAAGCTCATTGAAGCTAACTGATGAATTACGAAAAAATAGTCAATATTTCTCAGTAACCATAAGAGATACCAATAATAACAAAATATTAAATTTACATGATATCCCAATTGCAGAAACATCATCTTGGCAAAAGATTGCCCATTCAATCGAAACCGATGTCAATAGAATGATGGCAGAGCACCGACTGCCTGCGGTTAAAATCAGCTATGAAAAGAATACATTAAAACTTGTTGGGGAAAATATCATTTTTCGCCAGTTTCAATTGAAACAAGTAAAACAAGTCATCTCTCGATATCGTAAGCAAAAAACCATCGCTCAAACTCTCCCTATTTTTGTGGCAGAAAACCCAGATGAAATACCCAATCAATTAACTGTAGGGGCCATAACAGGAAAACTACCCAATATCCCTCATATTAAGGGTTACAAAATCCTTGAACAGCCCCAATTTGGGCAACTAACACTAAACAGCACCACCAATAAATGGCAATATATTGCCAATAACACAAAATTTAAAACCCGCTCAGACCAGTTTGACTTTATCGCCATGCTGTCTAATGGGCAAAAATCCCAGCCTATTTCCATTCAGTTACAAACCGAAAATACACCACAACTCCGTATTCCTGGCAAACGGACATTTTCCGTTCCAGACCCGATTTATCATGAACCTCAACGGCGTTATCACCCAACACCAAGCGATATGCAAATCCATAATATTCAACTTGCACAAACTCATCTGCAGAATATGACAGATAAGCATATAAGCTTAACGGCTAATCGCTGGGCATTATTGAATATGGAGATAACCAGTGAAACCGCGGAAAAATCCCCCGATATTGAGGCGATTATCAGTAGTAAAGAAAGAAAAATATTAGGTCGAATAAAACTTACAGGACCAGACCATTTACCCAAAACATTGACAGCACTTCCCCGCCGGCCCAATGTCTCCGCACAAAACTGGCATCAACAACGCTTTACTGCCCCGCTAAAAGGTGAATGGATACAACCGGATATCAACATCATTATCACTGTTAATGGCAAACCCATTATCACCGAAGAAACCAACCAATATGGGGCGTTCTCCCCAAACATCACGCTTGATAGCCACTTAATTGTTCGTGTAGATAGCCACAGCTTATACCAACAAGGGCATGGCGTTTATTCAGACTCCCCATTAGGCTGGGGAAGAGAAGCTGTGTCAGTCTTGCCTATTCGGCAGCTCACATTGTATAGCTCTCCCGCCACAGTCAGTCACCCAAGCTTAACGCCATACGGTGAGGTAAATAAAAATCCTATGCCGTTTATTCACCCCTATTATGATAACCCTGAAAAAATCAGCTATCACCCAGGAGCCCAAATCTATTGGGCTTATAATAATAGCCAACAATACCAAACCGCTAACAATGCTGATTCTGATTACCAATATACTGCCATTGAAACCCTGCCTTCGAGTGTGTTCAATTCGCTATTAGGACTTGCATCACCCAATCACGGAGGGGGAGCTCACGAACCTAACGTGATGTTTCACGAAATTTTTGGTCATGGCCTTGGGTTGCCACATACGGACTCGCAAGCTCATAATAATCAGCCAACATACCCTTACCGCCCCTATGACCACGGTAAAAATCCAGCTTATAACCAATCTAGACAATATTATGTCACTTATCACGATCCCCACGACCCGCTACAACAGGCTATTCCGACTATGTTTTCGAGCTATGCTCCTTTTAGGAGCGATGCCTACGATGCATTTTTACCGCACGCAGATACCTACAACCAAAAAATCCACCAATTTTTAAGTAAAAGAGTACGTTGGCAGCCGAATAAAATAAAAGGTGTCGATAGTGAGGATGATGGATTTGCGGGGGAAGGGTTTTATCAACGATGGAATAAAGATTCTAAACAGTGGGTTACGCTAAAAAAAGAGAATTATTCAAAATATTATCACCGTACTCAAATTGAACAATTTCCTCATCAACGTGATGTCCCTATCTATTGGATACACATTCACTCAGCCAACATGGCGGACAATACACTTCACCCTTATAGTACGATTACCGTTGACCGTACCGTGGGTAATTTACCCGCTGATTATCACAACCTAAAAACAGGCGTAGGTCGTCCGTTTTATATTTACCATAATAATGCTTTAACGGTGACTTATGCCACGCCGAATGGGTTATTGACCGAAGTATTACAAATTCCACACGCAACGAGCTTCAATATTGCAGATAAAGGCGAATTAGTTCAATTCACCATACATAAATTGAACTACAAAAAAGAGCTCGGGCAACTTATTTACCACTATAAAAACCCGACCTCACTAGCGAATCGCATATTTGCAAAATATGATGGCCAAACATTACCTGACCACTTGCTCCTTGATAATTATTGGCAAGGCGCACCTGTTTTTTGGGCAGCAACAGAAGAAGGCTTAATTGATTTTTCGACGGGTAAAGTTGATGCCAACAAAATCACCTCAAAAAGTGCACTCTCGGCTAAATGGGTTGAAAATGGGCGTCTGCACCAACAATATTTTTCATTATCGGATCCCTTTGGGCAAGATGGGCAAGTTGATACGTCAATGAACTTTATTGCTCTTAATCATCTTGATACCTACAAAACTGGCTATTTATCGGCAAACATGAGCCACCATCAAATAATAGAAACACCACTAATCGCAGATATGAATATTGAGCAGCAGATTGATATTAGTGATTTAAACTTATCTAATGGACATTATACCTATTGGGTAACACTCATAAGCAGTGATGAGCAAAGACGGGTTCAAGAAAGAGTGCCTGTAGAGGAGTGGTTTTTTGCAATACAGCAAAATCAATTAACCCTAAAAGGCACGATAGACAGCACCCCAGGATTAAAACTAGATGGAATACTCATTCATATTGACCAGCACTTGCAAGACCATGTTGCACCGAAGTTGATTTGGCTTCAACAAAACCATCAAAATCTAGTGGGACAATTAGCAGAAAATACGGAACTTCTAGATGACAACCAACCGGTGGTATTTAATTCAGGAGTCATTTTGCCGGAGCTAATATCATCAATACCAGAAAAGGAACCTAGCTCCTTTTATTCATCAACGCTATCAATTCCGCAACACAAGCAAGCTGATATACTGCTAAGTGCGTAATCCGAAAATCAGGCTGTGTTATGCAGCCTGACCTTCTCACGATTAAACCATACGCTCTGAATGACTCATGCGTTTTGCTAAAGGCAACCAACACAATAATATGAGTGTCGACATTAAAAACATCAGTAGCCCAAGACTAAACTGCCCGTTTTGCGGTAATAATGCAGAAACCCAGGTAGCAACACCTGAACCTATATTTTGCAAGCCACCCACGAGTGCCCCCGCTGCCCCTGCTAAATAAGGGAAGGGCTCCATCGCACCTGTCGTTGCTAAGGGAAATAACATCCCCGCACCAAAGAAAAATACCGCTGCAGGTACTAACAGTGTCCAAGTATTCATAATCCCAAACCAACCTGGAATCCACATCATAAAGCCTGCCAATAGACAAATAAGAACGGAGTGCCACATCAAATTATAAAACGTTTTTCCTTCTCGCCCCGCATACCAAGCACCAAAGAAAGCAGCAGGAATAGGCAATATAAATAAAATACTCACAGTAATGCTATTGAGCCCTAAAACACCGCCCATTAATACACCACTACTAGCTTCAAATACGGCTATTCCAGCTAACGCGCCCACTAACATGGATAAATAAGATAGAAATGAACCGCTTGATAATAATTCCCGATATGACGCAATCATTTTATGTTTTTCAGGTGAAACAGGACGCGTTTCGGGTAACCAACGATACATGCTTAATAATACAGAAGCACCTAAGATAAACAGGAAAATATAACAAGCATGCCACCCCCAGAAATGCGCCAATATTCCACCGAACATTGGGGCTAATAATGGACTCACTAATATACCCATATTTAATAAGCTATTTGCATAACGTAACGCGGTGCCTTTATACAGATCACGAGGCATAGTTCTTGCCATCACACCTGCAACACCCGTTCCGAGGCCCTGCAACCCACTCGCTATAGTGAGTATATTTAATGTTGGCGCAAAAATCGCCACAATCGTTGAAAATAAGAAAATCGTTAAACCCGTTAAAATAACAGGTCGGCGACCAATTCGGTCAGATAACGGCCCATAAACTAACTGTGAAAAACCATAAGAAAATAAATAAGCCGCCATCACTTGTTGAACAGCACCAGAAGGCTCATTAAAATAAGTGGCAATTTCAGCAATGACAGGAACATAAATAGTTTGTGTCATTTGGCCGACCGCTGCCAATGCAATTAGCATTAATAGCAAATTAAAGTGTTCCAGCTTTCTCATTTTTCTCTCAGATACATCCAATAATTCAAATACACCCTATTTCAGACACAAAACAACGCTGCATTATCTCAATGTAATAACGCAAAATTATTTAGGTGCTTAATTATCAATATAAAATACCGCTCCACGCTTTGATATCATTTTAAATAAGCTTTTGTGTCATTTAAAATAAATGGCAAATAATGCGTTTTGCTTGAGTGTGACTAAGATAACAAAAGCCGCCACCTTTTCGTAGTAGTGCGACATTTTATGTTTTTCACTAATGGCAGTAATATTCGCCAGCATTGTCAACATAACTGTACATTAAGATTCAAAAAATATTCATTTAAAGAACAAACTACTGGAACACGTTATCGATAAGCATAAATAGTGAACTGTTTTAGTATTAAATCCTAGTGAGCCGTGCTTTGAGTTATTCGAATTATATATTTGTCATTTTTAGCCGGTAGATATTTGAAATATAAAGAGGTGGAATGTATGGCTAATTGGGTAACAGGAACAGTGACTGAAGCCAAATTTTGGACCGACTCATTATTCAGCCTTGTTATCAAGGCCCCGATTAAACCCTTTACAGCAGGGCAATACGCAAAACTTGGACTAGAAATCGAGGGAGAACGTGTCCAACGAGCTTACTCTTATGTCAATGCGCCAAGCGATGACCGACTCGAATTCTATTTTGTCATTGTACCAGGGGGCAAACTTAGCCCAAAACTCGCTAAACTAAAACCTAATGATACGTTACAAATTACGGATGAAGCGACGGGGTTCTTTGTTTTAAATGAAATCCCACCATGTAAAAACCTGTGGATGCTTTCAACAGGAACTGCTATTGGGCCTTTTTTGTCTATCCTACAAGAAGGCAAAGACTTGGATCGTTTCGAAAAAATTGTTTTACTCCACGCCGTCCGTTATGAGAAAGATTTAAGTTATTTACCCTTAATGAAAAAGTTGGAACAACAATATCAAGGGAAGTTAAAAATAGTTACCGTTGTCAGCCGTGAGCACTGCACAACCTCATTGCATGGCCGTGTTCCTGCGTTAATTGAAAGCCACGCTCTCGAAGATGCGGTTGGCCTGACACTTTCACCCGAGACCTGCCATGTCATGTTATGCGGAAACCCCGAAATGGTGAGGGACACTCGTGATACATTAAAAAATAGTCATCAAATGGTTAAACACTTGCGCCGCAAACCCGGCCATATCTCTAGTGAGCAATATTGGTAATGCAAAACACTACCCTGAAATATTTCAGGGTAGCATTCATGCTATGTGGTATTGGCATTATAGATAATCTACCGTTTCTGTTTCTTCACCATAGCGGTTAACCCCCTCCATTCCCAGAAAAGCACCGCAATCTATCACCATAATCATCGTAATAAATAAGGGTAAGAAACGCCCTATTCCCCATTGCCACACAGGTTCAAATTGACTGACATCGATTGAAAAGAGAGCAAATGCCAGCAAAATTAACGCAAACCATCCCCCCGATTTCCCTCGATCATGTAAACGCTTCACAAAGATAGCGGCCAAAGGGTAAAGTAGTAAAATAAATAACGATATAGCAAGCGTTTCAGAGAATAGCAGTACATTTTGTAACAGGGCAACTGCTGTCATTAAAATAAAAATGACCGCAATACCTACCCAAAATGGCCGGCGACCGATACGGCCTTTGAAGGAAAAAGCCCATTGTTGTAATGTCATTACCTATTATCCTGATACAATGTGGAAAACTAAAAATGAGTGGTTCAAAAATGACCCAAATTTTATTTCGTTCTGTATACGCCATCATAACCATTTTTGTACTTAGTGCGCCACAACTGGCTTTCGCTCAAAAAGTACCCACTTTGCCTGATACCGATTTCAAAGTCGCCTATTTAGCTCCAGATGCCCCTTCTTTTGAACTCACCATTCCAAAATTACGCAATCAATTCAATCAGGCTAATAAAGACTTATATCTCCATGAATATAAAGTTATTGCTAGCCAAGATATCTCCGCTCCCTATATTCGCGCAGCGTCTCGTATTAACCAACAGATATACTCCTCGGCAGTGTTAGAGCGTGGTAGTGAAAAAATTAAAAGTTTACAAATTACATTACTGCCATCAGATGACCCACAAGAAACCCAAAAGAATCGGCAGTTAATGGAAAACTATACTATTGCAATGATCCATATATTTGCCCCAGAAGTTTCACTGGACAACGCCCCTGCACTTACAGAAGCCTTAAATAAATTTATTGCCAATAATAATGCGACTCATGCTGAAGAAGCGCGATTAGGCGCTTTAAGATATATTTTAGTAAAAAGTGACAATAATGTGCTTACTTTTGCTGTTGAACCGATTAAGCTAGAACAACAAACACCCTAAACTGACTGTGATCACGCTCTAAGAACAAGCATGATGAAAAGCAAAGCTATTATTATCTATTGTTCTTATAATGCGGAAGGTGAATGGCGACAACATTGTCACGTTGCGCGTGTAACATAAGCGTGTGATGAATAACTTATTGATTAATCATTAAAACTCTCTGGTTGGAGGAAATAACATGCGACATCCATTGGTAATGGGTAACTGGAAACTGAACGGCAGCACACAGATGGTCAATGACCTCGTCGCTGGCTTGCGTAATGAACTAAGCAGCGTTGATGGCTGTGATGTAGCTATTGCACCACCTGCAATTTACTTAACCCAAGCTAAACACGCGTTAGCAGGTAGCCGTATTGCGTTAGGTGCACAAAACGTTGACGTTAACTTATCAGGTGCATTTACAGGTGAAACCTCTGCTGAAATGTTAAAAGATGTTGGCGCCAAATACATCATTATCGGCCATTCAGAGCGTCGTACTTATCACAACGAAAGTGATGAATTTGTCGCTAAGAAATTTGCTGTATTAAAAGAACAAGGTCTGATCCCAGTACTGTGTATTGGTGAAACTGAAGCTGAAAATGAAGCAGGCAAAACCGAAGAAGTATGCGCTCGTCAAATTGATGCCGTATTGAACTCTTTAGGTGCAGAAGCTTTCCAAGGTGCCGTTATCGCCTATGAGCCAATCTGGGCAATCGGTACAGGTAAGTCTGCAACACCAGCTCAAGCACAAGCAATCCATAAATTTATTCGTACTCATATTGCGAAGAAAGACGCTGCTATTGCCGAGCAAGTTATCATCCAGTACGGCGGTTCTGTTAATGCGAGCAACGCGGCTGAGCTATTCACCCAACCAGATATCGATGGTGCCTTAGTGGGTGGGGCTTCTCTGAAAGCTGACGCTTTTGCTGTTATTGTTAAAGCAGCCGCTGAAGCGAAAAAAAACAAATAAGGTTATTATAATACCTTGAGATTAACCGCCAAATATTGGCGGTTTTTTTGTATTAATTAATGTATCTAATTCATAATGAAATCTATATCTGCAATTTCATTCCTATGATCCAAAATCATATAAATAATTATAATTTAATTTTTAATAAAAAATAATTAGATTTAAAATTAATTAACAAACAAATGATTAAAAATTCAAAAAAACATTATTAATAAAAATATAAATTTATTTTCAAGGAAATAAAAATAACCATAATAACAGTGAGATATGAGTCACTAACACTTTGCCTTATATATACCATCTATCACCCATTAAATAATAACGGTAGACAACCCATAAAAGTTAATACACATTTATCTCGCTAATCGCTCAACTAGATAATTAACATTAATAACTTTTACTCTGAAGGATAAATATGAAATATATAGTTGGTTTAATCTATAGTATCATAATTATATTCCCTGCAATTTGTTTCTCTGAATTAAACAATGACTCTTGGCGAGTTAATACTAATATTTATTTGGAAATAGAAGAATACCAAGGTCAACGTGATTCATTTAAAAATAAAGTCTACGATAAAATCAGCACAGTTGGGCAATTAAAGCTATACAACCCTAAATCTGACTGGCGCTTCACCCTAGATCATCGTGAATCCTTAAGGAATCATGGTCGCAATTTCACGACTTCACGGGACTCTTATATTCGAAACCGCACACAAATTGATGCTATCAAAAAAATTCTCAACACCTCAAAATCAGACTTAGAACTTGGTTTTCGTTACAGAAAAGAGTCAAACGATGTCGAGCCCAACACCAAAGCACGCTCTTCGAATCGTTTATATGGCTTAACCCCAGCCGGTGAGTACCGCTTCAACGATGATTGGTCTTTTAATTTTTGGCTTTCTTATTTTTATTACAGTAATTATTTCAATGACAGTAGCCATGAAGCAGAAACTGAATATGGTGTGACTTACAAATATTCAAATGCATTAAAAGCAAAACTCACTGTTTATATTGACAACCAATGGGATAAAAATTTCAGTACCCGCTTTTTACAATCGCAAGTTCGTGCTTACTTACCCATTACCATTAAGCCTAACTGGAAAATTACACCATATGTGCGTTATTTCTTACAAGAAAACACCTATGACAAAAATAATTATTTAACACAGGAAATTAAAAATGGCTTCCGTATTGGCTCCCGCTTGGAATATAAAGCTACACCATCCCTGACTTTATGGAGTGAACTTGCCTATGAACCTTCAACATGGAAATCACCTAAAAAGAATGAAATCACGTCAGGGTATGATAATAAACAAACGCTATACCTCGGTAAAATTGGCGTAAAATACCAATGGTAACCTTTAATTTGCCATCAACTTATTTTTCATAAAAAAACAAGCCATATGGAATATCATGTGGCTTATATATTTTAAATCACAAAACCATTTAAATATAAGAATAAAACATTTCGAAAAGCAAATAATCAGTTGAAATATTCACTTTTAACGTTAAATTTTCGATTTAAATACCATTTAATTATAATTTATACTTACGTCACATAACAAAATAATATCAAACTGAAATTATTCTAGGTTAAAATCAATTATTCTCGAAAATTTACTATTTAATATCAATTAGATAAATAAAAACCATCTCAACATTTATTTGTGCTCTATTCCTCTTACTCTAAAAGAGAGAATACTATCAACTGTGAGCACTCTCACATCATAAATATATCCAGCCACTTATTATTTTTCGAAAAATAACCTAGAGAAAATGAAAATGAATAAATTCACTTTACTTAGTGCTTGTATTTTCAGTGCGTTTTCAATGGCTAACCCAATAACACAAGCCCAATTGAATGAATTATGGCAAGACAAACAAAAGTCTGCTCAAGAAATAGTGGATAATATGTCCGAGGCTGAGAAAATTGGTCAGCTATTCATGCTGGATTTTAGATATTGGAATAAAGACAGTAATGGGGAACCCGCACCATTTTTGGCTATGAATGATGAGGTTTCTAAGGTTATCAATCAATACCATCTCGGATCAGTGATCCTATTTAGAGAAAATCTGATTGATACACCACAAACTGTGGAGTTAATTAATAAACTTCAATCTTCCCGCAGTAACCTTCCATTATTTATTGGCACCGACCAAGAAGGCGGCTATGTCACCCGCTTACGCGTAGGCACCGAAATGCCTGGTAATATGGCTCTAGGCGCAACACGTAACCCAGCCCTTGCAGAGCTAACAGGGATGATCCACGGATATGAGCTATCCAGTCTTGGTTTTAATATCAATTTTGGTCCAGTTGTTGATGTTAATAACAATCAAAATAACCCAGTGATTGGGGTACGTTCATACTCAGATGATAAAAATTTAGTTGGAACTCTGGCCACCAGCTATATTCAAGGTATTCATAAATATAATTTATTGACGTCACTTAAACATTTCCCTGGTCACGGAAATGTTTCTGCTGACTCTCATGTTGATTTACCCGTTGTTAATTCTGACGCAAAAACATGGCGAGATACTGAACTCGTCCCATTCAAATACGCGTTATCTCATGGTGCTGATGCCGTCATGACCGCACATATTATTGTACCAGCACTGGATGACCATAAGATCACCACACTTGCCGGTAAACAAGTTGGCACCCCAGCGACGCTTTCCAAACCTATTTTGCATGATATTTTACGTGATGAGCTCAACTATGACGGCTTGATAGTGACAGATGCCATGGATATGGGGGCTATTGCAGACAATTTCGATATTAATTGGGCGGTAGAAACCTCGCTACTTGCTGGCTCAGATATTATTCTTATGCCAATCAAAATGTGGGACTCCCAAGCGGTTTCTCGTTTAGATAACATGTACCGCTATTTAGAAACACAAGCAGAAAAAAATCCAGAACTGAAGAAACGTATTGATGAATCCGCAAAACGTGTGGTGCTGAAAAAGCTTCAGCAAGAAATTACGGCACAACCTGTAGACTTAGTGAAAGCGGAACAAGTCGTCGCATCAAAAGGTCATAAAGATATTGAAAATATGGTTTCTGAGCAGGCTATCACATTAATTAAGAATGAGAATGTACTGCCTTATCAATTAAAACCACTCAATCGAATTTTCACTATTTCTGATGAAAAGCCACGTAATTCCTTAATTCAAAAACAGTTAAATGATATCGCACAAGAAACGGGAGTTGCGATTATTACAGGCGAAAGTGTTGTTAAATTAAATGAAAACACACTAACTCAAGATGAAGCAAAAAAACTGGTGCAAAACCAAGATTTGGTATTACTGACGACCTATAATTTAAAGGATACGCCAACGAATGCTCAGCTTATCATTGATGCTGCAAACCAACTTAAAACCCCGATTGTTGTTATCTCTTCACGTAATCCCTATGACATTGCATACCTAAACAATGTAAGCGCAAATATTGCCATCTATGGTATCACTGGATTTGATATCACCAATAATAACCGCAATTCATTAGAAACCAATATTCGTAGCGGGTTACGGACATTATTTGCTAATACTCATGGCCAGCCGTTAAACCCACCTCAAGGGGTGCTACCCGTTAATATCAAAACCCCACAAGGTAACAAAGTCCTGTTCCCTTATGGTCATGGCGAAACTTACTCCACAGTCAATTAATTACACAGCCTATTAATTATTTAGCAATGATTCCGCCTTTATACCTCCACGGTATAAAGGCCAGATACTAACGCCTTGAATAAAGGCCAGATACTAACGCCTTGAATAAAGGCATAAAAAAATAAAATACACATAAAAATTAAAGGGTTAAAATGAAAACTTCACTGAATGGTTTACTTTTTGTTACGCTCACAGGATTGGCAACATCCGTTTTCGCAGCCGATCAGGTCAACAATGATTACTGGCGCGTTTCTTCCAACGTCTATATGGAACTCGAAAAATTTGAAGGGCATCATAATACCAGCGGTCGTAAGGTCTACGACAAAACCACGATGGTTGGGCAGCTATTTTTAGTGAATCCTGAATCAAAATGGAGCTTTTTTCTGGAACATAAGGAATCATTAAGAAGCTACAACCATAATTTTTCAACATCCAAAGACTCTTTTATTCGTAATCGTACACAAATTGGCGCTACTCGGAAAATGTATGCCAGCGAGATTGGCCAGTTCAATTTAAATGTCACCTATCGCAAAGAATCCAATGACTCCGCACCAGGTACACAAGCGCGCCCATCGAATACGATGTTTTGGTTAATGCCTAGCGGGACATACAATTTCAATGATAAGTGGGCGTTTAACTTTTGGGATGCGGTTTATCACTACGACAATTTCCACGCCCCCAACAGTTATGAGTGGGAATCCGAGCACGGGCTTGTTTACAAGGTCAATGATTCCGCAACCGCCAAAGTCTATCTATACACCGATTGGACATGGGATAAAGACTTTAATAAGACATGGGAACAAAACCAAATTCGCGGTTATTTTCCTATCACGTTAAACCAGGATTGGAGCGTAATGCCTTATTTTCGCTATTATTTAAATGAACATAACTACGATAGCAACAAACGTACAACTCAGAAGGTTAAAGACGGCTACCGTGTCGGGACACAGGTTTTTTATAACTTAACACCAAAACTAACGCTATGGGGCGGCTTCGCGGTTGAACCTAGTACTTGGGAAAATCCCAAAAATGCAGGTATCACCTCTGGTGGCAATAACCGTCAAACATTTTATCTTGGCCAGTTAGGTGTCAAATACCAGTGGCAATAAATTAACCTCATTCCTAGTCTGCCCCTCACAGGCTAGGAATAATACCCCATTTTAATCCTGTTTTTATTATCCCCGCCCTTAACTATCATTACTCAAAATATTTATTACACCTAAGATAATACTCTAAATAGTTCAAATTGTAGGTAGGCGGCAAACAAACGAGGCCCTAGGAGCATACACCAGTATGTGACTAGGGCGAGTGCGTGCAGCCAACACCCCTACAAATTGAAATATGACGAGTATTTAGGAGCATACACCAGTATATGACTAGGGTGAGAGCATGCAGCCAACACCCCTACAAATTGAAATATGACGAGTATTAGCGTTGAATGATTTCGTCGAACACCCCTCCATTCGCAAAATGGGTTGCTTGCGCGGCTTGCCAGCCCCCAAAGCTGCCATCAACCGTCAGCAGTTTTAGTTCAGGAAACTGTTGTTGATATTTTTTGGCCACTTCACTATTTCGTGGTCGATAATAGTTTTTAGCTGCAATTTCCTGCCCTTGCGCAGAATAGAGATGCTCTAGGTAAGCTTCTGCAACCGCCCTGCGGTCACGTTTATCGACGGTTTTATCGACAACAGCGACGGTTGGCTCAGCGAGAATCGAAATACTTGGCGTCACAATTTCAAACTGCCCGCTTTCCCCTAACTCATTGATGGCTAATAACGCTTCATTTTCCCAAGCAATTAATACATCGCCGATACCACGTTCAACAAAACTATTGGTTGCGCCACGAGCCCCTGAATCGAGGACTTCCACATTTTGATACAGCTGTTTAACAAACTGCTTCGCTTTTTCAGAGTCTTGCTGGTTTTTATCTAATGCATACCCCCACGCTGCGAGGTAATTCCAACGAGCTCCACCAGAAGTTTTCGGGTTGGGTGTCACCACAGAGACATCTTTACGGACTAAATCGTCCCAATCGTTGATGTTTTTCGGGTTATCTTTACGAACTAGAAAGACGATAGTCGATGTATAAGGAGCTGAGTTATCGGGAAGTTTTTCTATCCAGTTTTTATCTATACGGCCACTTTGTGCAATAGCATCAACATCGTAGGCTAAAGCTAACGTCACAACATCGGCTTCTAACCCATTCACCACTGATATGGCTTGCTTACCTGAGCCACCATGAGATTGGCGAACAGTGACGGTATCCCCCGTTTTCTTTTGCCAATAATCACTAAATTCCTGATTATATTGCTGATAAAACTCACGAGTTGGATCATAAGACACATTCAACAATTGAATGTTTTTCGCCCATGTCCCTGTCGCTAACAGCAATAGCAATGCTGTCGTGAATTGTGATTTCTTTACCTGCCATGAACGTGTCATTTGCCTTCCCTCATTAAATTTGCGATAAGGAGAGGCTGACAGATAGCATCAATTACGGGAAATAATTAAAAAGAAAAACTTATAAGAATGAGGAATATATGAACAGAGTATTATCTGGAATACAGGATCAAACCTGCATAGTGGGAAATCACTATGCAGGAAAGATTTGCAATTATAGAGGGATTAGTACAGCTTCTTCGCTGTATCAAACCAATCCTTCTTAAAGACGCGCTTCATATTCATAACCGCATCAATAATATCATGATGGACTAATTTTTCATTTTGAATACCCACACAGCGCCCGCCGTAGCCTTCCAACAGAAGTTGAATGGAATAAGCCCCCATGCGTGATGCTAAAATGCGGTCATAAGCAACCGGAGAACCACCGCGTTGGATATGGCCTAGAACCGTTGCACGGGTTTCGTGGTGTGTTTCCTGCTCAATATATTTCGCTAATTCACCCACATCACAAACGTGTTCGGTAATAGCGACAATCGCATGACGTTTGCCTTTTTCAATACCACGTTTGATTTCTGATAATAGTTCTTCGCGGTCAAAAGCCATTTCCTGCTCAGGTAACACTAAGAACTCACAGCCCCCAGCAATCGCAGCAGATAGCGTTAAATCGCCACAGTAGCGACCCATTACTTCAACAATAGAAATACGTTTATGGGACGTCGAGGTATCGCGAAGGCGGTCAATAGCCTCAACAACCGTTTCAAGTGCAGTGAAATAACCGATGGTATAGTCTGTGCCAGCAACGTCATTATCAATCGTTCCCGGTAATCCAATACATGGGAACCCAGCTTCCGTCAGTGCTTTAGCCCCCAAATAAGAACCATCACCACCAATAACAACTAATGCGTCAATATGATTTTTCTTCAGATTATCGAATGCGACTGCACGCACTTTTTCATCACGGAATTGTGGAAAACGAGCTGAGCCTAAGAAGGTACCACCACGGTTAATCATATCTGACACGCTATACCGGTCTAATTGCTTCATGCGGTTTTCATATAGGCCAAGGTACCCGTCAAAAATACCCATGACTTCTAAACCTTCACCCAATGCCGCGCGAACCACACCGCGGATCGCTGCATTCATGCCTGGCGCGTCACCACCACTCGTTAAAACCCCAATTCTTTTAATCTGCTTGACCATGATGACCTCTGATTAATGAACATAAAATTGCAAATCGATAAAACCGTTACGCTGCTAATCTTTTTAACGCTAATTACGCTGGCTTACCAGTGCTGAATTGATTCACCTAGCAGCATAATACGGCAAAGAGTGAATTATGCATCTGCTTTCCATCAAGCTTTTATGTTTTATTGTGATCCAGTTTACATAATTCTAGCCGAACACCCCAATAGGTAAATCTTTCAATGCAAAAAAAGCCCTAGAGTACCAACTAAAGCGAATTACCCTAGTTGAATCTTAGTTTGAAATAAAAATTAAGTATTGATGATAACACTTAAATTCCTTCGATGCTGTACCTATAAAACAAAAGAAAAGCACCATTTGGTGCTCTTTTAATTAACGAACAAAAACGAAAATAAAATTGGCCTATGTATAGTAATAACGCGTTAAATGGAAAAAAATAGGCGCAGCAAAACACAATGAGTCAATGCGATCCAGCATGCCCCCATGTCCTTCAATAATCGCCCCAAAATCTTTAATGCCACTATCACGCTTAATGGCTGACATACATAACCCTCCCACAAACCCCATAATAGTAATCGCTAATGACATCAGCCCCGCAACCCACCAGCTAAATGGAGTTACCCAGTAAAGGCAAACACCAATAAGTACTGAAGATAATACGCCGCCAATAAAGCCTTCAATGGTCTTGTTTGGGCTCAGCTTAGGCACAATAGGCCGTTTACCCATTAACTTACCAAAAACATACTGCAAAACGTCTGAAATTTGCGTCACAATAATCAAGAAAAGTAATAATTTTACGTTTTCGCCTTCATAACCTTGAATATTCAGCATCAACAACGCGGGTACATGACTCAAACAGAAAACAGCCACCAACATTCCCCACTGAATTTTTGCTGTTCGCTCAAGAAAATGAAAGGTATCTCCCGCTAAAGCAATGCGAGTTGGCAAGAAAAGGAAGACAAAAACAGGCACAAAAATTGAAAATAACCCATACCATTCAATACCAACTAAGACATATTGCAATGGAATAAAAACAAAAAAGCACCAAAATAATGCTTCATGGTCACTGCGCCGTGTTGGCGTTAAGGTAATAAACTCTCTGAGTGCAAAAAACGATATCAGCGCAAATAAGATCACCACACCTATATTGCCAAGCACAACAGCCAGTACACAAATAATGCACATGACCCACCATGCGCGAATACGTGCATTCAAATTATCAATTGTTGGATTGCTTTTTTCACCTGAATAACGGTATGCAAGAATACCACCAACAACACTGGAAAATACCAGTATCCCAAAGACACCTGACAACAATAATACTAATTCCCTGTCCCCAATATTCATGGCATTAGCTCCTCAAGCGCTACTTTTGCTCGCTGCAAAAAAGCGATTTTATTTTCATTTTCCATAAGAGGCTCCAGAGGCTTACCAACGATAGCTGAACAAATCACCGGCACAACAAGCTTTGACCCCTTCGGTAACACACGATTTAAATTTTCCAAATAAACGGGAACCACTTCAACATCAGGGTATTTTTTCGCGAGATGGTAAAGCCCACTTTTAAATTGGCTTAAAGTTTCCCCATCACCACGCGTGCCTTCAGGAAAAAATATTAATGAATGCTTTGCCTCTAATACTGACTCTAAAGGAGCTAATGTATTGTTTTGAGCCGGCTTATCACCTTTTCTATCGACCAATACCGCCCGAAAAACCTTATTAACTAAATAACGTCGAAAGGGTGTTTTGACCCAATAATCTTTAGCAGCAACCGGGTGAACAAAATGACGCATTAACGGCGGTAACCCAGACCAAATAACCAAACCATCAAGATGGCTTGAATGATTGGCATAATAAATACGTGAAGCCATTGAAGGTTGGCACCCTACCCAACGAGTGCGAACACCCGTTAATAAACGGCAGGTTCCCGATAACAGCATGCCCATTCCCTTAGCTAAAAGAGAAATTCTCTGCACTTTTTCCATCTTTTTTCCTTGCTAACGTTTTATCAAACGAAAATTTGCAAAATTACGAAAAGACCTGAATATCGTTTAATTAACAAGATAGAGAGTCGGTTACAGGAGCACAACGGGATAAGTTCTGATTTGCAATATAAGAAAAGTAATATTGAGATAAATAGCAGGAAATACGTGATTGGTGTAGCAATATATCATCATATTACTACACCAAAATAACACTCAACTAACGTCAATAATTAAATATTATTTTTTGTCAGCGGCAATACGGTCACGGATGTTTTGCGCACGTTCGCTTGATGGTGGGTGAGAGTCAAACATGCTTGTCTCGCCGCTACCCATTTTCGCTAATTTTTCAAAACCAGTGACTAAACCGTCAGTTTTAACACCACGTTTTTTTAGTAAGTCATAAGAGAAGTTATCCGCTTCGCTTTCTTGGTGTTGAGAGAACTGTGAGTTAATCAGTTTTTCACCCAGAGCTGCAACTTGTGATGCACTCAGTTGTTCTACAACGCCACCCGCTGATGCTGCGGCAGTACGCGCAGCAACTGCCGCATAAGCAACTTGCATTGCTTTACGTGTATGACCTAATGCAACGTGGCCCATTTCATGACCCAGAACGCCTTCAACTTCGTTATCGTTCATCACATCCATCAGGCCGCTATATACACGCACACAACCATTTGCCATTGCCCATGCGTTGACATCGCTAGTCAGATAAACTTTATAGTTTACTGGAGTACCATCAACTTCGTTACCCAGTGCTTTTGCAATTTTGTCTAAGCGTTTCGCATACTTGCTAGACGCTGGAGCAATTTTGTTTTGCGCATCCATTTCTTTACAAGATTGGTCACTTAATTGTTTAACATCAGAGTCAGTCAGTGTCGCAGCTTGGAATAATTGCATGCCTGAGTTAGTCAACATCCCTTGGTCTAAATTTTTACAACCCGTTAAAATGACAGCAGAAACAGCA
Source organism: Providencia sp. PROV141 (assembly GCF_028481645.1). Classification (NCBI taxonomy): domain Bacteria; kingdom Pseudomonadati; phylum Pseudomonadota; class Gammaproteobacteria; order Enterobacterales; family Morganellaceae; genus Providencia; species Providencia sp. PROV141. The sequence continues at coordinate 61,986 of NZ_JAMPPR010000025.1, forward strand.
ACTGCCACAAGCGCTTTCATCTTCATAGAACATTTTTCCTTTAGTATATATAGGTATTATTTTTTAATGACGCTAAAGACTATAAATTCTGCGAAAAATAACAATAGGAATAAAGCCATAATTATCCAATATATGAATTTGATAACGTTTTTATTAAAATTGCAAAATAGACAGAATATTATTCCAATAATAGGTACACATACAGATTGCATGCAAATGGCCATTAGGGCAATGGCCAAAAAATCACTCTAACTACTTAATAAATAACTCAATAACACAAAAATCATTTTCTGTATTCTTTTCAACAATAAATTGCAGAGCTTCTCGATTTTCTTTAATTAATAGAGTGTCAAATGGCTTTAAATAAAAGGAATCTGAATTAATTTTCATACTCAAACGAGGTGTAATATTAAAAATTAAGATCTCACTAGCCCCACTCACCCAAGAATTAATGAACGCAGTATTCACCCATTGTAAGCGAGCCTGATATTTTTCAGGGTTATAGATGACATTAAAATCACGAATTGCACCCTGAACGAGTTCCGCATAAACCTCGCTTTCCCCATTAAAAGCAAAAAATTCTTTTTGCTGTAATGCCACCGCCGGTTTCTTATCTACATGCAAAATAAGTCCTTCCCCTTCCAATACACCAATAATACGTTGCCGATTTTGGAAAAAGGAAAACGAGCCCGCCGTTTTAACATCTGCTATTGACACTCGCCAATCAAAATCATCTAAACCTTCACCATGGCTGCGCGCCAATTCAAGTGTCGACCCTTGGCCATTTTTCCAAGGCATATTGCGATAATCTTGCGTCGTTAATATCTGAGTCATAAGGTGAACCCTACTTTGGTGGATACATTATTTTTATAGTTAGCTTATCTAATGGCTAACCTAATCATAGATAAGCTATTTTTAGATACTCTTAAACTGTAACTTTAATCCGAGAGAATTAACGATTTTTATAATCGTCATAAATGTTGGATTTCCCTGTCCTGATAGTGCCTTATATAAACCTTCACGACTCATTCCAACTTCTTTAGCTAATTGACTCATATTTCTTGTCTTTGCAATATCACCAAGTGCAGCGAGAACTAGACTAGGGTCACCTTCTTCTAGAATTTCGTTTAGATACATTTGTATTTCTTCTTCACTGTTTAAATACTCAGCGATATCAAATTCTTTTAATTTAGTATTCATAGTTCCCCCTCAACTTCACCAAAAAGGAGTTTAGCTTTATGGATATCTTTTATGTTTTTATCTTAGCAATCTTCGTTTAGTTGTCAACTATAGTTAACAAACATGAATAAAAGACTAGTTTAGAAATAAAAAAAAAGCCCCTAAAAGGGGCTATAAAAGACAGGGATGGTGTCTATGGCAAGGAAAAACTTCACTTATTGCTACTTCACTACTTACTATGGAACTCAGGATATAAAATTAACTAACTTGCATTACTACAGGTACTAACAACTAAACTTATTGAAACTGCATCGCTTGAAATTCCGCCATTTTATGCTGATTCATTTCTTGTTGGTGAATGTGTTCAAGCTCTGTTTTCTGTTCTGGCGTTAACAACTGGTACAATTCATGGTGAATTCGAGCCATTTCAACACGTTGTTCCAGTTCTTTTTGCATTCGTTTTTCAAGTTCTTCACGAACCGCTTTGTCATCAAAGTTATCCGCTATAATTAATTTGTGCAGTGCTTCACGTTCTTTAACTAAAGCAGAGTTATCAACATGATAATGACGCTGTGTTGCCATTAAATCACGTAATTGCTGACGCTGTTTTTCATTTAACGTGATACCATTAAACATAAAGGTACTGGCACGTTCTTCACTGCTAAATAACTCATGATGTTGAAAGGGCACAACCGCATTGCCTGTTGGCGTAGTTGGCTCGGACTGCATCTGTAACATCAAAGGTGTTGAACTTTCATTTGCAGCACTTTGTGGCTCTTCTGCAAAAGCAACCGCTGGTCCGAACACAAACGCAGAAGCTAAAACTAACATTGCGGTTTTATGTACTGTATTATGTACTTTGCTATGCGTTGTTCTCAGCATTTGACACCTTGTCTCCGAACTGTGCTCGTGATTCAATGTGAACAAATATACACCTGTGGCTGCAAACTAGCGTCAGAGCATGTAAAAGAACGTAAAGTCATGGAATCGTACAGATTGTTATCGTATTTTGGCAGTTGGAGGACTTAAAAAATGCATAAAATCCTATTAGTTGATGACGACCGTGAACTCACGTCGCTGTTAAAAGAACTGCTGGAAATGGAAGGTTTCAATGTTGTCATCGCCTATGATGGTGAACAGGCATTACAGCAAATTGACTCATCCATTGACCTGTTACTACTTGATGTCATGATGCCGAAAAAAAATGGTATTGAGACATTGAAAGAACTGCGCCAAATCCATCAGACCCCCGTTATCATGTTAACGGCTCGCGGTAGTGAGTTAGATAAGGTTCTGGGCCTAGAACTAGGTGCAGACGACTATCTACCTAAACCGTTCAATGACCGTGAACTGGTAGCACGTATTCGTGCTTTATTACGCCGTTCTAACTGGAGCGAGCAAACTCAAGGCGACAATAGCAATACCCCTGTTTTACAAGTTGATAAACTGCAACTTAACCCAGGTCGTCAAGAAGCCAGCTTTGATGATGAAATTTTGGACTTAACAGGAACAGAATTTACGTTGTTATATCTACTCGCACAGCACCTAGGCCAAGTGGTTTCTCGTGAACACCTTAGCCAAGAAGTACTTGGGAAGCGCTTAACGCCGTTTGACCGTGCTATTGATATGCATATTTCAAACTTACGCCGCAAACTTCCAGAACGCACTGATGGCCAGCCGTGGTTTAAAACTCTACGTGGCCGCGGATACTTAATGGTTTCTGCCACATGATCAACAGCTTAACCGCAAGGATCTTTGCGATCTTTTGGTTTACCCTCGCACTAGTATTAATGCTAGTGCTGATGGTGCCCAAGCTCGACTCTCGGCAAATCACCGTCCTGATGGAAAGTGAACAACGCCAAGGGGAGATGCTTGAGCAGCATATTGAAGCCGAACTCGCACAAGCTCCGATGAATGACCTACTTTGGTGGCGGCGTATTTCTAACGCCATCAAAAAATGGGCACCTCCCGGCCAACGGTTGATTATCGTCACCAGTGAAGGCCGTGTGATTGGTGCAATGCCAAGTGAAATGCAGGTAATACGTAACTTTATTGGGCAGTCCGATAACGCGGATCACCCGAAAAAGAAAAAATATGGACGAGCCGAAATTCTCGGTCCTTTCTCCATTCGTGATGGGGAAGACCACTACCAACTGTATTTAGTTCGCCCAGCAAGCAGCCCACAATCTGACTTTATTAATTTATTGTTTGATAGGCCTTTCTTATTACTGATTGCCACCATGCTGATCAGCGCTCCACTACTATTATGGTTATCTTGGAGTCTCGCCCGCCCTGCCCGTAAATTAAAAATGGCGGCAGACGATGTGGCGAAAGGGAATTTACGGCCACACCCAGAGCTAGAAGCCGGTCCGCAAGAGTTCTTATCTGCGGGAAATAGCTTTAACCAAATGATCAGTGCCCTTGATGGTATGGTTAGCGCACAGCAACGCTTAATCTCTGATATTTCTCATGAATTACGCACTCCATTGACTCGTTTGCAACTGGCAACCGCCTTATTACGCCGTCGCCATGGGGAAAGTAAAGAGCTAGAACGCATCGAAACCGAGACCCATCGCCTAGATAGCATGATTAACGATTTACTGGTGTTATCCCGCAGCCAGCATAAAAACGAAATCTTGCGTGAAAATATCAAAGCCGATGAACTTTGGGGCGATATCTTAGATGATGCTAGCTTTGAAGCTGAGCAAATGAACAAAACGCTCGAAGTCACTTCTCACCCTGGGCCTTGGCCGTTATATTGCAACCCTTCTGCCGTCGGTAGTGCATTTGAAAATATTGTGCGTAACGCATTACGTTATTCGCATACACACATTGCCGTTGATTTCAAAGAAGAAAATAACGGTATTCTCATCACCGTCGATGATGATGGCCCGGGTGTTAGCCCTGCTGACCGCGAGCACATTTTCCGTCCATTCTACCGCACTGATGAAGCTCGAGACCGAGAAACAGGCGGTACTGGTTTAGGTCTTGCAATTGTTGAAACCGCCATAACACAACATAAAGGTTGGGTGAAAGCGGATGATAGCCCATTAGGTGGTTTAAGGTTACAAATCTGGCTACCTGAACACGGCCGATAAATTAACTTTATTCATTACCAATAACCCCTTTCTTTTAATTAAAGAAGGGGGTTATTTTTTTCAATCAAGATATATCTATCGCGATTAAATAGAGAATAATCCTATATTGGCTCTAATAACAACAATTCCTAAATACCCGACCAATATAAAATTCCATTTTAATGCTACTTACTCTCCAAAAAAAGAACAATAAAGAAGGATACTTAAAATTAACCATGTAGTAATCCAACAAAAAGCATATCGTTTTATATCTTAATATGTTACTAACTTCTACACCGACTATATTAATCTGATATTCTGTTTTACTTAGTTAAAGTGTGATAATTGATATTAATAGAAAGCACAGAAGCCCAACTCAATGCAAATTAAGATACTTATAATGTGGGCTGATAATAATCATATTTTAACTTTATTTAATTTACAGGTTTTCCCTTATTAACCTGTTCAATATTAGGCGAACTCAACTTCAAATGGATTTATCAATGAAAAAATTCAAGCTCACTAAGCTAGCCATACTTGCTGTGTTCGGCGCCATAAGTGCACAAAGCGTTGCGGGGGGATTAGTTCTACCCGATAACAACTTACGCAGTGATCTTGCTTGGCTTTCTGAACGTAACGTCATCCAAATTAGCTTATCAACTTGGCCACTATCCCAAGAAGAAATCACGCGTTCTTTAAATAATGCAAATATTACTAATAGCGAACAAGAAGCCATTATTCAGCGCATTAAAAAGAACCTTGACCGTAAGAAAAACAGCGTTCAACTAGAAACTCACCTTGCATCTAGCCACAACTCTATGCCACAGGGCTTTGCCCAAAGTGAATATAGTGATATTCGCTATACCGTTTCAGGTAACTACAGCACTGACGACGTAGACTTAAACCTGACCGCAAATGGCGAACGTGCTTTACGCGTTGAAAATGGTTCTGACTACAACCTCAATGGCTCATATGGTGGTGTCAAAATTTGGAACCAGTGGGTATCCTTTGGTGAAATCCCACAATGGTGGGGACCGGGCCACGATGGTAGCTTAATTCGTACCGATGCGGCTCGCCCTGTTACTGGCTTCTTAATTCAACGTGCTGACCAAAGCCCATTTGAAACTCCATGGCTTTCTTGGATTGGTTCGTGGCAATACCAGCTCACCGCAGGGCAAATCAAACAATACTCTTCCCAGCCAAACACTAAACTGATTGGTTTACGCATGACCATGAACCCAACTGACTTCTTCGAACTCGGTGGTTCCCGCGTGGTCATGTGGGGAGGTGATGGCCGCCCTAATAACTGGAGTTCTTTCTGGAATGCGATGGGCGGTAGGGATAATACTGGTGATGTGAACGATGACCCAGGTAACCAACTCGCTGGTTTAGACTTTAAACTGAAACTTTACCCATTAATCGACCTACCTGTCAGCTTATATGGCCAAATGGTCGGTGAAGACGAAGCCAACCTCTTCCCATCGAAAAATGCCTTTATGGGAGGTATCGAAGGCTATCACACATTATGGGGGCAACCTTTAAATTGGTACATTGAAGGCGCGAATACCCATACTGAGTGGGACAAAGACGGCGTAATGTATCGCCACTTTATCTACAAAAATGGTTATTACCAGCAAGGTGCATCACTAGGCCACGCGATGGGCGGTGACGGGCGCATGCTCACCACCAAAGTGGAATACACTCTCGATGATGACAACCGCGTCAGCTCTCGTTTGATGTACGCGAAGGTGAATAAATCTAACTTTGATGGCAACAAGTTGTTCCCTAAATCAGAAACCATCAAAGGCGTTGATTTAGGTTGGTGGCATAACTTTGACAATGACGTTAGCACTGATGCGAAAGTTTGGGTATCTAAAACTGATTACGAAACACGCAATGATTTAGGTGCTGCCGTTACGGTAAACGTGCCGTTTAAGTGGTAGTTAGCAGATATTAAGCATATTTTATCAAAAACGGGTTATGTTTTTAGCATAATCCGTTTTTTTTTCCTTGGAACATTATTATTCTAGCCAAAAATACACTATTAATATAACGCCATCCGACAGCCAAGTTAATTAATATAATCAATTAAGCATTTTATTAATCTATTCCTACGCGGAATTCGGATAAATATAGAAATATTAGGATCTGGCTTTCATTGAACCCACACTAAAAGCAATGATATACAAGGAATAACTTAACTTAAATATTTAATCGCGTACAAAGCGTAAGAATAGGATTATAACCTAATAATTTAAAATAACTTATTCTATTGGTGATTGTGTTAGGACTATTCTCTAACGCTATCGCAGTGATAGTCAGTAACTAGCTTTAATGGTATTATTAATCGCTTTTTACTTGACCAAATAAATGCTGAGGCATACCCTTTGGCGGTTAAAAAACAATAAGCTTTGCTTATCAATTGAGCAAATTAGCAAAAAATGCAATGTTTTCAATTGATAAGTATGCGTTTACAAATTCAATGGTGCTCTGGGACCCGACAACCCAGTGCGGTAGCTATGGGTGCTTATTAATAATTAACACCTTTAAAGTTAACTATAAACCACTTTTATTTTATTACTTACTTAATAACAAGGTTCTCAGTGAAAATATTCGTGACTGGTGGCGCAGGCTTTATTGGTTCTGCTGTTATTCGCCATATTATTAATAATACTAACGACAATGTTGTTAATATTGATAAATTAACTTACGCAGGAAATTTAGAATCTTTAGCACCGATTTCTGAAAACCCCAATTATATATTTGCTCAAGCCGATATTTGTGATTCTGCAGTCATTAAACAACTCTTTGACCTACACCAACCCGACGTGGTGATGCATTTAGCAGCTGAATCCCATGTTGACCGCTCTATTGATGGCCCAAGTGAATTTATTCAAACGAATATTATCGGTACCTATACTTTATTAGAAGCCGCTCGTCACTATTGGAACCAATTGCCTAGCGATAAAAAATCAGCCTTCCGCTTCCACCATATTTCAACAGATGAAGTTTACGGCGACCTTGAATCAACAACTGACCTATTCACTGAAACCACTTCTTATGCACCGAGCAGCCCATATTCTGCATCTAAAGCATCCAGCGACCATTTAGTCCGCGCATGGCAACGTACTTATGGGTTACCAACCATTGTGACCAACTGTTCTAACAACTACGGTCCTTACCACTACCCTGAAAAGCTGATCCCACTTATTATTTTGAATGCTTTAGAAGGTAAGCCATTACCTGTTTATGGTAATGGGCAGCAAATTAGAGACTGGTTATACGTTGAAGACCATGCAAGAGCGCTCTACAAGGTTGTCACCGAGGGCAAAATTGGTGAAACTTATAATATTGGTGGCCATAACGAAAAAGCCAATATTGATGTGGTTAAAACAATCTGTAGCATCCTCGATGAGTTAGTACCAAATAAACCAAATGATATTAATCACTATGAAGAGTTAATTACTTATGTAACCGACAGACCTGGTCATGACCTTCGTTACGCCATTGACGCTACAAAAATTAAAAATGAGCTGAACTGGGTACCAGAAGAAACATTTGAAACTGGGCTTCGTAAAACAGTGGAATGGTATTTGGTGAATGGTGAGTGGTGTAAATCAGTTCAAAATAATAAATATAACAGAGAAAGATTAGGGGCTTAAAAAGTGAAAGGTATTATTTTAGCGGGCGGTTCAGGTACAAGGTTATATCCAATAACTATGGGCGTTTCGAAGCAGTTACTCCCTATTTATGATAAGCCAATGATTTACTATCCGCTTTCAGTATTAATGTTAGCAGGTATCCGCGAAGTATTAATTATTACTACTCCAGAAGACCAAAGTGGCTTTGAACGTTTATTAGCAGATGGCTCACAATTTGGGATTTCAATCCAATATGCAGTTCAGCCTAAACCTGAAGGATTAGCGCAGGCATTTATTATTGGTGAAGAATTTATAGGCTCTGACAGTGTGTGTTTAGTATTAGGTGATAACATATTTTGGGGACAAGGTTTCTCCCCTAAATTGCAAAACGCAGCAAACACTAAAGATGGTGCCACCGTATTTGGCTATGAAGTACAAGACCCTGAGCGTTTTGGTGTTGTTGAATTTGATGACAAATATAATGCAGTATCTATTGAAGAAAAACCGTTAAAACCGAAATCAAAATATGCGGTAACTGGCTTATATTTCTACGATAACGACGTTATTGAAATTGCGAAAAGTATCCAACCTTCTGAGCGTGGCGAGTTAGAGATTACCACTGTAAACCAAATCTATCTGAAAAATAAAAAGTTGAAAGTGGAATTACTTGGTCGAGGATTTGCGTGGCTTGATACTGGAACTCACGATAGTCTATTAGATGCATCAAGTTTCGTTGAAACTATTGAAAAAAGGCAAGGATTTAAAATTGCTTGCTTAGAAGAAATTGCATTTAAACAGCAATGGCTAACTTCAAAGCAAGTCTTAGAGACTGCGAATAAATGTCGGAAAAATAGCTATGGTGAGTATCTTATTAGTCTAATTGAGAAAAAAAAATGACACTAGCAAATATAATAGAATTTCAAATTCTAGGAGACGATAGAGGTTCATTAATTTCATTAGAGCAGCACAAAAATATTCCATTTAATGTTAAGCGTATTTATTACATTTTTGGAACTAAAGAAGGAGTTTCTCGTGGTTTTCATGCACACAAGAACCTACAACAAGTCGCTATTTGTGTAAAAGGTAGCTGTCGCTTTGTCCTTGATGATGGACATAACAAAGACGAAATTATTCTCGACAATCCAAATATCGGCTTACATATTAATAGCTTTATGTGGCGAGAAATGCATGATTTTTCAGAGGATTGTGTTTTAGTCGTACTAGCAAGCGAGCTTTATGACGAAAGTGATTATATTCGAGATTACAATATTTTTTTAAAAGAATGCAAAAATGTTCATTCATAAATTAAGTGATGTTCAAAGTAAGAAGATAGGTGAAAACACTCGAATTTGGCAATTTAGTGTTATCTTAGAAAATGCAGAATTAGGGACTAACTGTAATATTTGTGCACATACTTTGATTGAGAACGATGTCCTTATTGGAAATAACGTAACAATAAAGTCAGGTGTCTATTTATGGGACGGTCTTCGTATTGAGGATGATGTTTTTATTGGACCATGTGTTACATTTGCAAATGATAAATATCCACGCTCTAAACAATACCCCGACAATTTCCCTCTAACAGTTATAAAAAAGGGGGCATCAATTGGCGCAAATGCTACTATCTTACCAGGTATAACTATAGGTGAGAACGCAATGATTGGCGCAGGAAGCGTAGTGACAAAAAATGTACCAGCTAATGCTCTTGTAGTCGGCAATCCAGCAAAAATAACTCGATATTTAAAGTAATTGTAGGACTCATAATGATTAATTTTCTTGATTTAAAAAAAATAAACAATCAATACCAGCAAGAGTTAAAAGATGCATGTTCACGAGTTATCGATTCTGGCTGGTATATCATGGGAAAAGAATTAGAAAGCTTTGAAACTAATTTCGCTAATTATTGCGGTACAAAATATGCTATTGGCGTTGCTAATGGCTTAGATGCTTTAACTCTTGTATTACGAGCATGGAAAGAGCTAGGTAAAATTAAAGCTGGTGATGAAGTCATTGTCCAAGCGAATACCTATATTGCATCTGTACTTGCCATTACAGAAAATAACTTAATACCTGTATTAGTTGAGCCCGATGAAGATAGCTATAACCTTTCAATTGCAAATATAAAACAAGCTATTACTAGTAAGACAAAAGTGATCTTACCTGTTCATCTATACGGTCAAATTTCTCCAATGCCAGAAATAATGGCACTAGCAAAGCAATATGATCTTTTAGTACTAGAAGATTGTGCTCAATCTCATGGTGCTATAATTGGCAATAAAAAGTGTGGCAATTGGGGGGATGCGGCGGGTTTTAGTTTTTACCCCGGTAAAAATTTGGGCGCACTAGGCGATGCTGGTGCAATTACCACTAATGATGATGAGCTAGCAAATACACTAAAAGCACTGCGCAACTATGGCTCTCACAAAAAGTATGAAAACCTTTACCAAGGTGTTAATAGTAGATTAAGTGAAATCCAAGCGGCTATGCTTGATGTTAAATTAAAATACTTAGATAAAGAAACAGAAGCCCGTCAACAGGTCGCATTGAAATACCTTCAATATATTAATAATCCATTGATCCAATTACCATTAGATATCGAAGAATATAAAAATCATATCCAAAGCCATGTTTGGCATTTATTTGTAATTTCAACTGAACATAGGGATTTATTACAAATACATTTAGAGAAGCAAGGCGTTCAGACGCTCATTCACTATCCAACACCACCACATAAACAACATGCTTATCAACAATATAGCCACTTATCATTACCCATAACAGAAAATATTCACAGAAAAGTTCTTAGTATACCGATAAGCCCAACCCTAACTCCAGTAGAGATAGATGATGTAATTAACGTACTAAACAATTTTATACTTTAGAATTATTTTATTAAATATCTCTTGTAATGATTGTAAATTTTTTCAATAAGGAGCTCATTTTATGAGAGTTCTCGTCACTGGCAGCAAAGGGCAGGTTGGTCATTGTTTAGAAGAGCAATTAACTAATAAAACAGAATTACTTGCACTTGACTCTACCCAACTTGATATAACAGATAAAGCAGCTGTTTTTCGAATTATTTCCGAATTCAAACCTAATATTATAATAAATGCTGCTGCTTATACCGCAGTAGACCGAGCAGAACGAGAGATTAAGCAATCGGAAAATATTAATATTAAAGGCCCAGAATATCTTGCTAAAGCTGCTCATCATATTGGAGCTGCTATTTTACATATTTCAACTGACTATGTTTTTGGTGGTGACAAAGAGCTACCATATACAGAAAATGACATTACAAATCCCAAGAGTGTCTACGGACAAACAAAATTAAATGGTGAAGTGGCAGTTATTAACTCATGCCCTAGACATATAATCCTACGGACTTCATGGGTTTTTTCTCAGCATGGAAATAATTTTGTCAAAACTATGTTGCGGCTTGCTGCTGAACGTACAAACTTATCCATAGTATCCGACCAATATGGTGGGCCGACCGATGCAGCTGATATAGCATCGACATTAATTAATTTAGCAGAGCGTATACATTATAATAATTTTGAGGGATATGGAATTTATCATTATTCAGGTTTTCCTTATGTTAGCTGGTATGAATTTGCTCAATACATTTTTGAGCAAGCTACAAATAAAAAAATCATACTAACAAAACCCTTAGTCAATGCCATAAAAACAACTGATTACCCAACTACAGCTATGCGCCCCCATAATTCACGCTTGGATTTAACAAAAATTCAATTATTAGGTATTAATGCAAGTAATTGGCAATTATCGCTACAACAAATTGAGAAATATAAAAAATGATAGTCTTAGAAACAAATATTCCAGAAGTCAAAATTATAGAACCACAGGTATTTGGTGATGATCGTGGTTTTTTCTTAGAAATCTGGCAACAAGAAAAATTTGAAGAAAAAATTACTAATAAACCTACTGATTTTGTACAAGATAATATATCAAAATCTCGAAAGGGAATCCTTCGAGGACTACACTATCAGACAAAAAATACACAAGGAAAACTAGTTAGTGTAATTTTAGGAGAAGTATTTGATGTGGCAGTAGACATTCGGGCTAATTCTCCAACTTTTGGAAAATGGGTTGGCGTGTATTTGTCAGATAAAAATAAACGTCAACTCTGGGTCCCTGAAGGGTTTGCACACGGCTTTTATGTCACTAGTGATGAAGCTGTATTTCACTATAAATGCACTAATTATTATGATCCGTTGAGTGAGCAGACTATTATGTGGAACGATTCAAACTTATCTATTGAATGGCCACTATGCACAGAACACCCAGTTTTATCGGAAAAAGATAAAAAAGGCATTCTGTTTAATCAAGCAGCTTACTTATGATATAAATGCTAGCTTCACTATCACTGATAATGAAGCTTATTACTACATATACATGTATCTTTTAAAATAATATGATATAACATATGAAATCTTTTTCTATCATCACATTAACATACAATAATTATGAACTCTTAAATACTGCTTTTCAATCTTTATCAACTCAATCATTCCCCCCATCAATACGTGGTCAGCTTATTGTACTTGATGATGCAACCAAAAATTTAAATAAAAATAATATAGTAAATTTAATAGAAAAATATAATCTAGATTCAAAATACGATATTAAAGTTATTATAAATAAAACAAATATTGGTACTGTCAAATCATTTAACAAAGCTATCTCAGAAAGCTACGGTGATATTATACTTCCTTTATCAGCTGATGATATGTTCTATGATAACCTTGTAATTACAGACATACTTAATTACTTCTCAGATCATAATCATGCGAATATAGTTACATGTCTAAGAGCCCCAATAGCTAATAATTTAGAATTGTCCCCTCTCCCCCCTTATAATACATGGAAGCAATTCGAAACGCCTAAAAAACTATATAAACATATTATTTCAAAAGGAAACATAATATCTGGAGCCTCTACATATTACCGAAGAGCTTTTTTACAAAAAAATATGTTTGATGAGTCTTATCGTTACATCGAAGATTTCCCATTTTATTTAAAATCCTTAAAGTCAGGAGAGAAAATATACCTATTTAATAGGTTATCCATTAAATATTCAGTTAATGGAATATCATCAGTTATAAATAAGAAATCAGTTATTTATCATGATTACATTAAAATATGGGAAAATATAATTAATGAAAATAAAAATAAAGGAAAGATATTTCAACGATTTGTCTATTTTAACCATATATTAACTAATGATGAAAAATGCCTCATAAATAACAAAATATTGTATTTCGAACAATCATTATTTAGATATATGTATGATTTATTCAAAAAAATAAAGGCTTTTCTAAGATGAAAACTTTTACATTAGTTATTTTCCTATTTTTATGTTTAATACAGCCGTATATATATGGATTTTCTGTTTTTTATATTATAATTTTATTACCGTTGGTTTTCTTTTGGAAATTGTATAAATTACAAAAGACAGAGTTTTTCCTTATAATTTCAATGATTATTTTGATTGCATTTAATATAATTTTAGGATTATTAAAGTCTGGCGAATTTAACCAAAGATTGATATTTATATTTACTTTAAACATATTGATTTTTTTTCTGTCAAAATTAATTATCATTTATTTTTACGATAAAAAAAACGAACCTTATATTAACAAAACAATTTTTCTGGCTATTTTTATAAATTCAATATTCATTATAATCATTAATTTAGGCATAATTAATAAAGATATTTTTTATTCTATAATTATGACTAATCCACTAGTTTTCGAGTACCCTATACCAAGGTATCCCGGTTTTACTTATGATGCTTTTTCATACATATCAACTTTAACAGCTTTTTGTTTTATTTTCCTATTTCGTAATTACTTTAACTTTAAAAAAATAAACATTCTACAATTATCATTTTTTTCATTAATCACACTTGCAGCCATTGTATTTTCTGGTAGAACTGGAGTTTTACTTGCTTTAATATATTTTTTATTCTTTTTAATACTTTCAAAAAATAAACTTTCTTCTATAAAATTCTCACTAATTGTGATTGTGATTGTAATGCTATCTTTATCGATAGATTGGTATAGTTTTGAATGGATGAAAACTTGGGCATTTGGATTCATTAATAATATATTATCTGGTGACTCAATTAAAAACTCAGATTCATCAGTTACTGGCGTCTTACAATCCTTGTTTTTACCAAAAAACCTGTTATTTGGGGATCAAATAACATTTAGTGATGTTAAGAGTGATTTAGGTTTCGTTCGACTTCTTACATCTAGCGGTATTATCGGATTACTATTAACCATCACTATATTTTATGCTCCTTATTTTTTTGCAGCAATTAAATATAACTCACTCGTACTTTTCATCTTAACAGCATCTCTCCTTTTTCTTAATTTTAAAGATGTATATTTAGTTTCACCTTATGGGCATTTCGTTTTACTGAATATATATTTTTGTTTCTCTATTGCAAATAAAAAACAAAAAAATGGGAGTGGAAATGAAAATTAAAAAAATAGCGATTTTGTTAGCTACATTTAATGGAGAGCGATATTTAAATTCTCAAATTGATTCGCTTTTAAACCAAACTATTGATTCTAATTTTGAAATTGAAATTCACATTAGGGATGATGGTTCCACTGACAATACAATTGATATAATAAAAAAATATGAATTGCAATATAATAATATTTATTTTCTTGATGAAAATGATAATTTAGGTGCAAAATTATCATTTTCTAGATTACTATCTGTGGTTGAAGCAGATTTTTACTTTTTCTGTGACCAAGATGATATTTGGTTTACTGATAAAATAGAAAATGCCTTACTACATCTATCCTACAATGCTAAACCTTCATTATATTTTTCAGATTTAAACTTAGTAAATGATAATGGAAAAGATTTAGGAGTTAGTTTTTGGCAACATCAAGGGATTACCCCAGACTTATTTTCTAAATCAGAAAATTTTCTATATAATAGCTTAGTTACAGGTTGTACTATTGGAATTAATCGACAGTTAAGGGATGAATTTATTTCGCTAGACCTTCCTTGGTATGATATTTTTTATCATGACCAAATGCTATCTATACTAGCTTCAAAGATTGGGAAAATTTATTTTTCTCCATGTTGTTCAATACACTATCGCCAACATACAAACAATGCCGTTGGCAGTCATAAATTTAGTATAAGTAAAAAACTTAAAATTATTTATTTATATTTAAAAAAACTTAACTCACTGAAAATAATTCTTAAATGGTACAACATTCCCCTATCAACGTTTTTAAAAAACAAGTTATTTCTTATTATCAAGAGGCTTATGTGAAAAAAGTTGTCATCGTAGGAACAGTAGGAATACCTGCTTGTTATGGAGGGTTTGAGTCTCTTGTTGAAAACTTAACAAAAAATAGCTCAGAAGAAATCGAATATACTGTCTTTTGCTCAAAACATCATTATAAAGTTCAGTTAAGCCATCATAATAATGCAGAACTAGTATATTTACCGTTAAAAGCGAATGGTATACAAAGTATTTTTTATGACATTTTATCGCTTTTAAAATGCTGGCAAATAAAATCAGATGTTGTTCTCATCCTTGGTGTCTCTGGCTGTTTTTTTCTTCCAATATTCAAATTATTTTCAAATAGTAAGATTGTAACTAATATTGATGGGCTTGAATGGAAGAGAGATAAGTGGGGAAAATGGACACAACGGTTCTTAAAATTATCTGAATCTATTGCAGTGAAGTTCTCTGACGTAATTATTACTGATAATCAAGCGATAAGTGATTATGTTTACAATGAGTACAATATAAAAAGTAATACTATAGCCTATGGTGGCGACCATGCTCTTCGCAATACAAAACTTCCTACCAAATCGTCTGACTACGCTCTAGCTCTCTGTAGAATTGAACCAGAAAATAATATTGCGATGATCCTAAAAGCTTTCAGCAAATCAAAAAAAAACTTAATATTTGTTGGAAATTGGAATTCTAGTGAGTTCGGAAAAAAACTTAAAAGTGAATATAGCAAGTATGGAAATATTAAATTATTAGATCCTATATATAATCTTGACAAGCTATATTTACTAAGAAAACAATGTTCACTCTATATCCACGGTCATTCTGCGGGAGGAACAAATCCTTCATTAGTAGAAATGATGCATTTTGGAGTAACTATTCTAGCCTATGACTGTAACTTCAATAGATACAGTACAGATGATAAAGCATATTATTTTAAATCAGATCAAAACTTAATTGAGCTATTATGTCTTGCTGCAGATAACAAACTTGAAAGTAATGGCTATGTAATGCAAAAAATAGCATTAGAACACTATACTTGGCATAAAATTTCAAAAGATTATGAGAACACTTATTACTGAAAAGATGTTTTCTTAATATTCATATATCATTAGACCAATTCACCTATAGGATGATAACGTGCTTAGAATACGTCTTCCACTTACACTATTAACAATCAGTATATTACTTACAGGCTGCACCGTCACCCCCGGTGCCTATATGTCAACCTCAGGCAAAAATGTGGTTGATACCGGTGACCGTGATATTACTAAATTGGTTGATATCTACCCCATTTCACCAAAATTATTGGATGATATGTACACCGCCCCCACCATTGCTAAACCCAATGCACAGTTAGAAAAGCAACTGACTCACTATGAATACCGTGTGGGTGCAGGTGATGTATTAACGATTACGGTTTGGGACCACCCTGAATTGACTATCCCTGCGGGTTCTTACCGTAGTGCGCAGGACTCCGGTAACTGGGTTCACTCCGACGGCACTATCTATTACCCATATATTGGTAAAGTCAAAGTGATCGGTAAAACCGTTACTGAAATCCGAACTCTGATCAGCAACCGTTTAGCCACCTATATTGAATCCCCACAAGTGGATGTGAGTATTGCCGCGTTCCGCTCACAAAAAATGTATGTCTCTGGCGAAGTAGCTAAGCCGGGTACGCTGCCTATCACTAACGTTCCTTTAACTATCTTAGAAGCCTTTAATAATGCCGGTGGCTTAACCGAAAAAGCCGATTGGGATAACGTCGTTCTTACCCGTAACGGCAAAGAAATTAAAGTGTCATTACAAGATTTAGTTCAGTACGGTGATTTAACCCAAAACTACCTGATGCTACCGGGTGATGTGCTGTATGTGCCACGTAATGATAGCCAAAAAGTGTTTGTAATGGGTGAAGTCGGTCAACCAACGACCTTAACCATTGACCGTGCGGGTATGAGTATTACTGAAGCCTTAAGCAAAGCGAGCGGGATAGACCAAACAACAGCTAATGCAACAGGGGTATTTGTTATCCGCCCAATTAAAAACCAACCAGCAGAAGACAAAGAACTCGAAGCGCTATTACCGAAAAAAATGGCCGCTGTTTATCAGTTAGACCTATCAGATGCGACATCGCTTGTAATGGGTACTGAATTTAAACTACAGCCTTATGACTTAGTGTATGTTACCGCTGCGCCTGTAGTACGTTGGAACCGCTTGATTACCCAACTGTTACCAACTATCGCAACTTATAATCAATTAACCGAAGGTACCAAGCGTATTCACGACTGGTAATCGATATGTTTAATAACATTCTCGTTGTTTGTATGGGAAATATCTGCCGCTCTCCTACGGGGGAGCGTTTATTGCAACAACATTTTCCCGAAAAAACTGTTCATTCGGCGGGTATTATCGCCAAAAATGACATGCCCGCTTATGACAGTGCCATCCGAATTGCCGAGCAACATAGCCTTTCCCTTAAAAACCATCAATCACGTCGATTAACCAGCGAAATATGCCATAAAGCAGACTTAATCCTAGTGATGGAAAACGATCATATTGCTAAAATCCACCAGCAGTTTCCTGAAACTCGCGGTAAGGTGATGTTATTTGGGCAATGGATTAATAAAACCGAAATCCCTGACCCACACAAACGCAGTGATGAAATGTTTGAACATGTTTACCAGTTGATGGAAAAAGCCGCGATTGCTTGGCAAGGCAAAATTTAATTTTATTTATTGGATGACTTAACATTTAACCTATTATGAACACAACAAAAAATAGCTCCCCTGCCTCAGATGAAATCGATCTGCTCGCTCTGTTTAAAGTTTTGAAATCCAACACCATTAAAATTGGGTTTTTTACTGTTATTTTTGCGGCTATCGCCATTGCATACAGTTTATTCGCAACCCCCATATACCAAGCGAATGCGACCTTACAGTATGACAAATTAGGCCAGGTCTCATTACTCGACCAAATGAGTGATGTCATGCCATTTGGTAACAGCAATAACCAAGTCGACTCTGAAATTGAAGTCATCAAGTCCCGCATGGTGTTAGGTAAAACCGTTGCAGACTTGAACTTAGACACTCAAGCAGCCCCTGAAGGTTTTGTCAGTAAGTTACTTGGTGAAGTGGCTCCCGTCCATATTGCCCTATTTCAATTACCTGAAAACTTAGTTGGTGAGCCATTAACCCTGACGTATCTGGGGGATAATAATTATTCCCTCTATGTGGATGGCCAAGTCTTGCAAGGTAAAGTAGGTGAAGTGCTCAAACAAGGGGAAATTAACTTATTAGTTTCCAGTTTCGCGGCTGAAACTGGCGAAGAGTTTTCATTAATTAAAAATGCCCGTTACTCCACCATTGAAGACTTACGTAATACCCTAACCATCGCGGAAGTGGGCAAAGGTACCGGTATTATCAGCTTAGCGATTAAAGGTGCGGATCAAGTTGAGAATGTTAACATTCTCAACAGTGTTATCCAAAACTATGTTAACCAAAATACCGAACGCAAAAAAGAAGTCACTAACAATACGCTCGTATTCTTAGATGGCTACTTACCTACGATTAAAAAGAAATTAGATAACTACGAAAACCAACTCAATGACTTTCGCAAAAAGAATGAATCGATTGACCTCTCTTTAGAAGCCAAAGCCGCTTTAGATACTGCTTTGCAGGTCGAAGAGAAACTCAATGAATTGACCTTCAAAGAAGTGGAAATTCAACAGTTATATACTCGTAACCACCCCGCTTACCAGTCTCTATTAGATAAACGCCAGCAACTGTTACGCGAAAAAGAAAAAATCAGCAAAAATATTCAAAAATTACCCAATACCCAACAAGAAATCGTCCGTTTAACCCGTGATGTTGAAGCAGAACAAGCGATTTACGCACAATTAGTGTCGAAGCAACAAGAACTTAGTGTATTGAACTCCGGTATTACTGCAGATGTACGTATTATTGACTCTGCGGAATCCCAACCAAAACCTGTTGCACCAAAAAAATCACTGATTGTGGTGCTTGCCACTATCCTTGGCTTTATTATCGGCTGCGCGTATGTCATTGCTCGCGAGTTCTTTAATAATAAAATTAAGAGCACGGAAGATATCGATGCATTGGGTGTCAACGTCTACGCCACCATTCCTTTCTCCGCCTATGAGAAAAAACTGATTGAAGCAGGCAATAAGAACCCATTAGCAATAGAAAACCCAGCAGATACTGCAGTTGAAGCTATCCGCTCATTACGAACCAGCGTGTACTTCTCGGTAATGAACCAAGGTAACAATCTGGTTATGGTCACCAGTGCGTCACCTGGAGTCGGGAAAAGTTTTGTTACCTCTAACATGGCAGTGGTACTAGCTAACGCAGGTAAGAAAGTGTTATTAATCGATACCGACTTGCGTAAGGGCCGTTTGCATAAAGCTTTTGGGTTAAACAATAAAGCGGGCTTATCTGAATATCTGTCACAGCAAAACATAGAATCACCCACTATACATGCCAACGTAATTGAAAACCTCGATGTGATTTGCCGTGGTAAAAATGTTACTCACTCCTCTGAGTTATTAATGGGCGAACGCTTTAAGCAGTTGCTGGATAAAGTCAAAAACCAATACGACATTGTGGTGATCGATACTGCACCAATCTTAGCAATTACTGACTCGGCGATTATTGGTAAATATGTCGGTACTTCATTGCTGATTGCTTTCTACGGGGTGAATACCGTGAAAGATGTCGATTTATCACTGAAGCGCTTTAAGCAAAATGATATCGAAATTACGGGTGTGATCTTGAATGGTATTGATGCAAGGTCTGACGATTATAACTACCATTACGAATATTAAGACTCAGGAATATTGAGATGAATAATCAACACGTTCTCGTTACTGGTGGTCTTGGCTACATTGGTAGCCATACCTGTGTACAGATGATCCAGCAAGGGATGCAGCCGGTTATTTTAGATAACTTGCATAATGCTAACCTTGAAGTGCTTAACCGTATTGAAGCTATCACAGGTGTTAAGCCAGTATTTTACCAAGGTGATGTGCGTGATGGCCAAATTTTAGAATCTATTTTTGCTAATCATCAAATTCATTCCGTCATTCACTTTGCTGGGTTAAAAGCTGTTGGTGAGTCAGTACAGAAGCCAATTGAATACTATGATGTTAACGTCAATGGCACGTTGGTATTAGTGGAAAGCATGAAAAAAGCGGGTGTTAAAAGCCTGATTTTTAGTTCATCGGCAACCGTATATGGCGACCCTGAAGAAGTACCATTAACAGAAAATTCCAAAGTCGGTGGAACCACCAACCCATATGGAACCAGTAAGTATATGGTTGAGCGTGTCCTTTCGGATTTATATACTGCGGAAGATGATTGGTCACTGACATTACTACGTTACTTTAACCCTGTTGGTGCACACCCATCTGGAACCATGGGCGAAGACCCGCAGGGTATTCCAAATAACTTGGCACCGTTTGTTTCCCAAGTCGCTGTAGGACGCCGCCCACAAGTCATGGTATTTGGTAATGATTACCCAACACCGGATGGTACTGGTGTGCGTGACTATATTCACGTGATGGATTTAGCAGATGGCCATATTGCCGCACTGAATAAAGTTAGCCAACAAGCAGGATTACATGTTTACAATCTTGGTACAGGAACTGGCACAAGTGTGCTGGAAATTATTACTGCTTTTGAAAAAGCGGCAGGTAAACCAATTAAATATGAGATTGTAGCAAGACGCCCCGGTGATATTGCGGAATGTTGGTCTAGCCCAGACAAAGCATTTAAAGACCTAGGCTGGAAGGCGCAGTATTCTATTCAAGATATGGTGAATGATAGCTGGCGTTGGCAGTCCATGAATCCTAATGGTTACTCTATTTAAGTTACTACCACATATGAAAAAATTACTCAAAAAGTTCCTTCCAAGAACAATTATATTATTACTCCTAAAACTAAATTATATTTTTTTTGAAAAAAAAAAACTAAGGTATTTAATTAAAAAATCAAGCAAATCTCATATTGAATTAACAAAAAAAATACAAGAAAAAGAAAAAATAAAGGTCCTTTTTTTAGTTATTCATGATAGCGTTTGGAAGGTAGACCCTATATTTCAAAAAATGCTTCAAGATTCATATTTTCAACCAGAAATTCTCATCTGTCCTTATACTATTTATAGTGATGACAAAATGTGTGAGGATATGAATAATGCATATACTTATTTTAAAGAGAAAGGGTACCCTGTAATTAAATCTCTAAAAAAAGATAATTCATGGATGACATTGAGCGAACTTAGCCCTGACCTTGTTTTTTTTACTAATCCTCATAACTTAACAAGAAAAGAATATTACCAAGATGTATTTTTAAACTATTTAACATGCTACATTCCATACTACTTCATGGCAACCAATCACGCTGGTGATAATAAAACTTTGTTAAACACCTCATTTTTGAATTGCATGTGGAAAATATATTGGCCACATAAATTTATTTATCAAGAATTTAAGAAGCATTCAATTATTAAAGGTAAAAATAGTTTAGTAAGCGGTTACCCAGCTTCAGAATGTTTTGTAAATAAAGATCTTCAATGTAGTTTATCAGTTTGGAAAAATCATGAAAGAAAGAAAATTATCTATGCACCCCATCATTCGATAGATAGTGACTCAATCTCTACTTTCCTTCATTTTGGATTATTAATTCAAAAGATAGCCAAAAACTATCAGAATGATGTTTGTTGGTCATTTAAACCACACCCATTGCTAAGAGAAAAACTTTATCTACACCGCGACTGGGGAAAAGAAAAAACGGATGAATATTATTCATTTTGGGAGAATGAGTCATATACTCAGTTTGATAATGGAGAGTATGAGCGATTATTCCAACAATCTGATGCAATAATACATGACTCAAGTTCTTTTATCGTAGAGTATACATTTACAGACAAACCAGGACTATATTTATTAAATAATAAGAATAATTTTCATTTCTTAAATAATTTTGGTGAGGAAATAATAAACTGTTATAACCTAGCTAGTAATCAAGAAGAAATCATAATGTTTATCGAAGATATTATTTCAAGAAAAAAAACAAAAAGAAATAACTCTGATTTTTTCAATAAATATTTAGAGAATTATTATATTAACTCTCGTCCATCTGAGATAATACTTTCTAACATAAAATTATTATTAACAAATAAAATGAACTAAAAGGCTTTTTAATACTTATGAAAACCCGTTCAATTATCTTAGGAGCTGGAGCTCCTCACTATGGCGATCAACCTACCCTCCTAGAAAAAATAAATGGAATTAGTGTATTTGATTGGTTACTTGACGCATTAACAAGCAATAGTGATGATATAGACCTCATTTTAGGCTATCAATCTGATGAAATTGCAAGCAAATACCCTAGTATACATATCAAACAAAATAAAAAATGGGAAACGACAGGGAGTATTTATTCTTTATTCCAAGCAAATTTAGATGATGTTGATGAGCTTATTGTCTGTTATGGTGACCTACTATTTCGTGATAAATTAATACGTAAGTTATGTAAGGTAAACTCACCAATTACTATTGCATGGGACAGTCACTGGAAACAGCGCTATATCGACCGTTCTCCTGAAGATATACATGCAAGTGAAAAGATCACTATTAGTGGTTCTACTGTATGTCGACTGGGTTATGATATACCAACAGAATGGGCAAATGGTGAATTTATTGGTGTAGTTCGTTTCTCTGGCGAATCCTTAAATACCCTACGAAGATTGCAAAAAGAAAAGCCTGAGTTCCTAGAAAAGCAAAACCTTGCTTTTTTAGTCGAATACCTTCGTGTTTCGGGGCTATCAGTATCAGGATATGATGTTGCAGGTGAATGGGCTGAAGTTAATCATCCTAGAGATATTGCTCATTTTATTTTGGGTACAAAAGCTGAAACACTAGCAAGATTACGAAAGTTAGTATCTAAAGCAACAATTCAAGATCAAGTTTCATTTACAGTTGCTGATTGGAAAAACAATCCAACAACTGTTATTAACAAAATCAAATCAAAATTTATCAATATTTCTCTAGTAGTGAGGTCTAGTGCTCGTAGCGAAGATGCATTTACCCATTCAAACGCTGGCGCATATACCAGTGTTCTTAATGTCGATATAGACAACGGCTTACAGCCTGCCATTGAAGAAGTTATTTCGTCATACAGTGATATACAAGTAGATGACCAAGTGCTTGTTCAACCTATGTTGCAACAAGTCACTATGAGTGGTGTTGCATTCACCCGTACCCTAGAGAAAGGAGCACCATACTATGTTATCAACTATGAAGAAAGCGGTTCTACCGATGGTATCACAGCAGGTAACACTAAAGACGATAAAACATTATACGTCCGTCGTGATGCAACCCTAGAACAAATTGCAGATAAAAGGTTGACGCCACTTGTTATTGCTTTACGTGAAATTGAATCATTGCTTTCTTATGATGCTCTTGATGTTGAATTTGCAGTCGATATGAATAATGAAGTTCATATCTTACAGGTTCGCCCTATTGCTGTAGAACAAACAAAATCTGATACAGTATCAAATACAGTCCTCACACATTTAGCAAACGCTGAAAATAAGTGGTCTTCTTTACAACAATCACCTCCTCACGTCCTTGGCAACCACACAATATTTGGTGTTATGCCTGATTGGAATCCGGCAGAGATAATTGGCACTCACCCAAGTGAACTTTCACAAAGTTTATATCGTTATTTAATATTAAATGAAACTTGGGCAACTCAGCGTGCTGAATATGGATATCGTGATATTCGACCTCAAGAACTACTTATTAATTTTGCTGGGACTCCTTATATTGATGTTAGAGCAAGTTTCAATACATTTATTCCAGCCACAGTATCAGATTCGTTATCCACTAAACTTGTTAACTTTTACCTGCAGTGGTTAAAAAAACACCCTCACTTACATGATAAAGTTGAATTTGATGTTGTTCCAACGTGCCTTAGCTTAAATTTCACACATTGGGAAAATAGATTATTAAAAGAAGCGAAGCTCTCAATAGAAGAAATAAGTAACCTTCGTGATGGCTTAAAAGCAATTACTCAAAATGCAATCTTGCGGACAGCAAATGACCTTAACAATATTAAAGTTTTAGAGAAAAAATTTACTGCATTACAAAATTATCAATCAAACAATTTATTACATAAAGTTTGGTTATTATTGGAAGATTGTCGCCTTTTAGGTACATTACCATTTGCGCATTTAGCTCGTAGTGGTTTTGTGGCTGTAACTTTACTCAAGGAAGCTGTAACTACTGGGGTATTATCTGAAAAAGCCCAAAGCGAATTTATGTCTAGCCTACGAACTGTTTCCCACCAATTAAGTAATGATGCGCACAATACAGCTGTTGGTACTATGGCATGGGAAAGCTTTGTCAAAAAATATGGTCATTTAAGACCCGGGACATATGATATTACATCTTCAGCATATCATGATGATCCAGAGAAATATCTACGGCCTTTATTAATCACAGCTCATGAAGTTACAGAGACAAAAACAACAGATAACTGGAATACCGAAAAATCAAATTTCTTTGATGCAATCCGTTCAATCGATTTAAATTTTACAGATAGTGAAATTGAGCAATTCTTACGTGATGCAATTGAAGGCCGCGAAGAATCTAAATTTATATTTTCTCGTAACCTATCTAATGCACTAGACCTGTTAGCTATATGGGCAGTAGATAATGGATTTGATCGCGAAGCAGTTTCAAATCTTTCGATTGATAGCTTACTAAAATTGAAAGAAAATACTTTTTTATCAAAAGAACAAATTGATACATTAAAAGATGAAATTATTTTTGCACGTAACTATAGAAAAGTATCTTTAGCGTGTGAGTTACCCGTTTTACTCACTAGTACTAACGATTTTTACTCTTTTTTACTGCAAGCAGACCAACCAAATTATATTGGTTCTAAAGCAGTACAAGCCCCATTGATTAATCTAGATGGCCTATCAATGTCAGAGCAACCAGATGTGAAAAATTGTATCGTTTTGATTCCTCAAGCAGATCCTGGTTATGATTGGCTATTTGGTCAAGGTATTGCAGGGCTAGTTACAATGTATGGTGGAGCAAATTCTCACATGGCTATTCGCTCTGCTGAATTCGATTTACCTGCGGCTATTGGTATTGGAGAACAACTTTACCGACAACTAAGTAAAGGTAAAACCTTGGAACTCGATCCAGTAAATGCTCAATTGCGGGTTTTACACTAATGAAGCGTATTGGTATTACTCAAAGGCTTGAGCATATTCATGGCCGTGACGAAAATAGAGATGCCTTAGATACTCATTGGGCAGAACTTTTATGGTCACTTGGATACATGCCAATCATGCTCAGCAGCCATATCACGGATATCCATTTATACCTCAAGGAATTAGCTTTAGATGCATTTATTCTAAGTGGAGGTAATGACATTGGGTCTGCGATTCCAAGAGATAACCTTGAAGAAGCTGTACTTAACTTCGCGGAGAAAGAAAAGCTTCCTGTACTTGGTGTATGTAGGGGTATGCAGTTTATTAATCATTATCTAGGTGGAAAGCTATCTAAGGTTGATGGACATGTTGCTATTAAGCACTCTCTAAGTGGCCGCTGGGCTCATGAACGAGGTTTTAATGATGTAAATAGCTACCATGATAAAGCGATTTTACCTATGCATTTAAGCACTAAATTGGAAATTTTAGCATCTTCTACAGATGGTATTATAGAAGCGGTAAAGCACCAAAGCCTCCCTTGGCTTGGAATCATGTGGCATCCTGAAAGAGAGATACCTTTTAAACAAAATGACATTAAACTATTAAAAGAATTATTTGGAGAGTAACATGAAAGTTATCATACTAGCTGCAGGCCAAGGAACTCGTTTAAGACCTTATACTAATGATAGACCAAAATGTATGGTTGAATTAGCAGGAAAGCCTTTACTTCATCGTCAGTTAGATACCCTTTATTCTGCTGGTATTCCCTCAAATCAAATTGCGTTAGTCGGTGGATACCTTAAAGATAAACTAAATGCTCCCAATATAAAATTATATACCAATGAAAATTTTAAAAAAACAAATATGGTTGGTACTTTATTCTGTGCGGAAGAATTCATGCAACCTGATGAAGACCTTTTAATTTGTTATGGAGATATCATCTACCAACGCGATGTATTAACAACATTATTGAATACAGATGGAGATATTGCATTAGCTGCAGATAAAGAGTGGAAGCGTTTATGGTCACTCCGAATGGATGAACCCTTAAATGATGCAGAAACATTCAAAATTGAAAATGGAAACGTAGTTGAGTTAGGTAAAAAACCCCAAAGCTATGATGACATTGATGCGCAGTATATGGGATTAATCAAAGTAAGTGCCAATAAAGTCAATGATTTTATAAATTTTTATCGCAATCTAGATACTAGCAAATATTATGATGGAAAAGATTTCGATAACATGTATATGACTAGTCTAATACAATCACTCATTAATTCTGAATGGATAGTAAAACCAGCTTTGGTTAGTAATGGCTGGTTAGAAGTTGATTCAGCAGATGAGCTAGAAAAATATCGAGATATGTATGAATCAGGAGCACTGGCTGATTATATAAAAATAGATAGCTAGTATGGATAATAACACAAAAAATAAGTTACTTTCTGGTATGTTATGGAGTAGTGCAGATAAGCTTATTACTCAAATAGGCTATCTGTTAGTTACACTATTTATAGCTAGAGTAATAGGCCCTGATGCTTTTGGATTAATCGGTATGTTAAGCATATTCATACTATTATCCGAAAGTATAATCAATAATGGATTTTCTCAAGCACTAATACAAAGGAGTCATAACGCCACCGAGAATGATTACTCAACTATATTTTACATCAATATAATTTGGGGAGTATTCATTTATACCATCCTTTTTTTTTCCGCTCCATTAATTGCTGATTTTTATCACAAAGTTGAATTAATAAATATCTCTAGAGTCTTATTTTTAGTTATTATAATTAACTCATTTTCTGTTGTTATTAGAGCGAAATTAATAATAAAAGTTGATTTTAAAAGTCAAGCCATATCTAATGTTATTGCAACTTTATTAGGTTCAATCTTATCTATTTATTTAGTTTTTAACAATTATAGCTACTGGGCTTTTGTTTTTTTGATTTTATCAAAAGCTATATTTACTAATATATTTCTCTATTTTTTTTCAAGGTGGGTTCCTCAATTAATCTTTAGTAAAAAATCCTTTAAAGAATTATTTAGGTTTGGTTCAAATTTAATGATTGCAGGATTTTTTGCTACACTAGTTAACAATTTATACATTGTTTTAATAGGTCGTTATTTTAACGTAAGTAATGTGGGTTATTTTAGTCAAGCAACTAATTTAACTAATTTTTTATCACAATTTATTTCATCCACCTTACAAGGAGTAACTTATCCCATATTAACTTCAATTAAAGAGCAAAGAGATAAATTAATTTCATTATATATACAGCTTCTTTCTGTTACCATGCTAATTTCTTTTCCTATTTTTTCTGGTTTTGCTGCAATCTCAGATACATTTACTGTAGCTTTTTTAGGGGAAGAATGGTTACCTGCAGTTCCAATCATTCAAATACTATGCTTTGCTCGTATGATAACCCCCATAAGTGCTATAAACATGAATATTTTGAATGCTGTTGGTCGTTCTGACCTATTTTTAAAAACAGACTTAAGTAAGCTACCATTAATATTGATATCTATTTTTTTCGCTATCCCTTACGGTATGAAAGGAATGGCAATAGCCATCCTGACAACTACTTTAATTTCATTTTTTATTAATGCATATTACCCAAAAAAATTATTTAATTTCGGGGCGCTAGACCAATTAATTATATCAAAAAAATATATTTTATCTTCAGCAATAATGTATGTTAGTATATTTTTTATTTCTTTGAGTAATCCTTGGCTTGAACTTTTGATAAAAATCACCATTGGTATGATAGTCTATATATTATTATTACTTTTATTTAAAGATAGAATATTAATAACTATTATGAACACAGTTAAAAATAAATTTTCCTAATTTTTGTATCTATCACTACATCTATGATAATTCATATTTAATATGATGTATTACCTAATAAATTAATATGTTAAGTTAAGACTATGCCACACATTGTTTTATTCGAACCAGAAATACCGCCAAATACTGGCAATATCATTCGTCTTTGTGCCAATACTGGCTTTGATTTGCATCTTATTCACCCTCTTGGCTTTACATGGGATGACAAACGCCTACGCCGTGCGGGTTTAGACTATAGCGAATTTGCCGATATCAAGCATCACCATGATTATTATGCTTTTTTAAAAAGTGAAGGGCTGAACCCGGATAATAACCAATCTGAAAGTGGGGCGCGCGTGTTTGCCTTAACCACTAAAGGTAAGCCAAGCCACAGCAATGTCAGCTACCAACAAAATGACTATTTGATGTTTGGCCCTGAAACCCGTGGGTTGCCACCTTATGTGCTAGATAACATGCCTATGGAGCAAAAAATTCGTATTCCTATGTTGGCAGACAGCCGCAGTATGAATTTATCCAACTCTGTGGCAGTGGTTGTGTTTGAAGCATGGAGGCAGTTGGGGTATGCAGGGGCGCTGCTAAAGGACTAGATTATAAAAGGAGCTCAGTTTGAGTTCCTTTAGTTTGAATCAATAAAAAAATGCTCTCCACCAATTAATGGGATCAACCTTGCGAGCACACCATCAAGAACCCCCTCATCAGCAACTACCCCAAACTTCATACTTCTATCTTTCCAAGATAGTGTTTGAATAAGGTTTGCCGCAGCAACACACGGAGTATCAAGATTATTTATCCCTACTTCTGTTATGTGCCCTCTAATGCTTGTGCTAATAGGACAACAAATTACCAAGCCTGATTTTTTATTATATTCCACACTGGATAAAACGAGTGCAGGCCGATATTTTCCTATTTCTTTTCCTTTCGTTGGGTCAAAATCTAACCAAATAATATCATTTCGCCTTGGTATGTAACTTTTACTCATTCACCAATTTCCATATCATTAATTTGAGCAAGTTCATCTGAATGACTATTATATTCATTCATATTGTCAAGCAAATAAGCTTCAGAAAACATCCTTATCTTCTTTTTGGGAGAAAGAACCAAATTACCGTTATTAACAGAAATATCAAGACGTTGACCAACCTCAATACCTAATTGTTTTAAGATAGCTGATGGGATAACAATGCCTTGGCTATTTCCCCATTTTTTTATAGCAACGCTCATTTCTCTTACCCCATACTTATTTTTGAGTATATTAGTTTCTCAATGTATAAACATTGTATAACTTCATTGAGGTTAAAGCAAATTTTCGGTCAATTTATATACAGATGAGGGAAGTCAAAAATGAAAACGATCGAACTAGAACCCTCACAACTCAAATCCCATCCCCATCTTCAAAACCCCAAATACTGCCATTAAAGTTTTGATCCATTTCTAAGGACGGTTTATCGCTGGTTGGTTTACCGACAATGCGTGCGGGAACCCCTGCCACTGTGGTATGCGGTGGGACTGGATGAAGCACAACTGAACCTGCGCCAATTTTTGCGCCACGGCCAATTTCAATATTGCCTAGAATTTTTGCCCCTGCGCCAATCATCACTCCTTCCCTCACTTTGGGGTGGCGATCACCACAAGTTTTCCCGGTACCACCGAGTGTAACGGATTGTAGGATTGATACATCATTTTCCACAATAGCCGTTTCCCCAATCACGATGCCTGTTGCATGGTCAAGCATGATGCCACAACCAATACGGGCGGCTGGGTGGATATCGACCCCAAATGAAACGGAGATTTGATTTTGTAGGTAAACTGCCAGCGCTTGGCGGCCTTCTTTCCACAGCCAATTACCGATGCGATAGGCTTGCAAGGCGTGGAAACCTTTCAAATACAATAATGGAGTGGAATATTTATCAACGGCAGGGTCACGTAGGCGAACCGCGGCTAAGTCCATTGCTGCAGAGAAAATCATGCCTTCGTCATTGCGATAAGCTTCTTCAACAATTTCACGTACTTCAAGCGCTGGCATAATCGGTGAACTCAGTTTATTGGCTAGCATATAGCTGAGCGCACTGCCTAAATTGTCGTGCTTTAACAATGTCGCGTTAAAAAAGCTGGCGAGGAGTGGTTCGCAGTCTGCAAGAGACTTCGCTTCATCTTTAATGAAACCCCAAATTCTATCCAGTTCTTCACGCGACATAATCACTCACCTATCTATTTTTATTAATCATGCAGCTTTGGCATATCGGCAATTTCATCTTTTGTCGCACGCCCCAGTAGTGCTTGCGCCGCCTCTAACACATTTTTATGGCGGTAAAGGATTTGATAAATTTGCTCAGTAATTGGCATTTCAACACCTGCCCGCTCAGCTAGTGCGCGAACTTCCTTGGTATTACGATAGCCTTCAACGACTTGGCCAATCTCTTTTTCTGCATCTTCAACGCTAACGCCATCACCTAGCATCATGCCAAAACGGCGGTTACGGGATTGGTTATCTGTACACGTTAACACAAGGTCACCTAAGCCTGCCATACCCATAAAAGTTGCCGGGTCTGCTCCCAAAGCTGCACCTAAACGGCTCATTTCAGCTAAACCGCGGGTAATCAATGCAGTACGTGCATTGGCACCAAAGCCCATGCCATCAGAAATACCGGCACCAATAGCAATCACGTTTTTCACTGCACCGCCCAATTGTACCCCAACCATATCCGGGTTTTTATAGACGCGAAAACTCTTGCCGCAATGGAATAACTTTTGTAAGTCATCACCAAATTGGCTATCGCTTGCGGCAACAGAAATTGCTGTTGGTAAACCTGCGGCGAGCTCTTTTGCAAACGTTGGGCCGGACAACACAGCCAGAGGAATTTCATTACCTAATACCTCACGTGCCACTTCTTGCAACAAACGGCCAGTATCCCTTTCTAAGCCTTTAGTCGCCCAAATAATACGGGAGTCTGCGCGTAAGTATGGCTGGATTTGTTTTAGTACATCACCAAAAACATGGCTCGGTACCACAATCAAGATATTGGGGCTCGCCTCAACGGCGCGTTTTAAGTCCGTTTCGAGAGATAAACTATCAGGAAAAGAAACGCCAGGCAAAAACGCCTGATTGCTACGATCTTGTTCTAATTGATGAATGTGTTTTGGGTCATGGCCCCATAACACAACCTGATGTGCATTACGTGCAAGCGTAATGGCTAAAGCGGTGCCGTACGAGCCGGCACCGATCACTGTCATTGAAGCAGTATTCATTAAGCGTCCTGTTGAGCTTCTGAGTTCTGCGCTTGTTCACCTTGTTGCTGCTGTAAATAGTTCATGAACAGTGCATCAAAGTTAACTGGCGCTAAGTTCAATTGTGGGAATGTACCACGGCCCACTAAGCTAGTGATCGCTTCACGTGCATATGGGAACAGGATGTTCGGGCAATATGCACCTAAGCAATGTGCCATTTGAGTACCTTCAATACCTTCGATAGAGAAAACACCTGCTTGCTGAACTTCACACAGGAAAGCGGTTTCTTCACCTAAAGTTGCTGTCGTAGTGACGCGTAAAACAACTTCATAAACACCTTCAGACAGCTGAGTTGAAGAAGTATCTAAATCTAATTTGATTTCTGGCTGCCACTCGTGTTGAAAGATGTGTGGTGCGTTAGGTGCTTCAAATGAAACGTCTTTTGCATAAATGCGTTGAATTTGAAAAACCATTTCTGAGTTGTTTTGTTCTGACATAGTTTATGTACCTTTAACTTCCATATGAATTTTCCCTGTCATTCTTTGAGCTACAGGGGTGTTCGCTGCATTGCGCTACCCAAGTCACATACTGATGTATGCTCCTTGGATATCTTCACTTACTTCTTACCACGCGCTAAAGGAAGGTTTTCACCTGCCCAGCCAGAGATCCCTTCTTTCAGGACAAAGACTTTTTCAAAACCGTGTTGTGCCAGCTGTTCAGCAGGTTTACCTGATTCCATACCACTCGCAGAAACGATAATCACTGGTTTCTGTTTGTGTTTTTCTAATTCACCTAAATTATTCTCTTTAATTTCAGACGGTGTTAAGTTAATAGAATCAATAATGTGCCCTTTACGGAAATCATCACGAGAACGTAAATCGACAACAACCGCCTCTTCTTTATTAATCAGTGTAATCGCTTGTGAACGAGCAATCACTTTCGTTTTAGAGAAAAGGCCTTTAAAGGTTATAACAACCACAGCAACTAATAGCGCTATCCAAACCAGACTCAATAACATGTTCCGGCTTACAAATTGCATGATTTCTTGGATCATGGGGGGCAATCACTCCCGTTAGTTAAAAACGAATATCAAAGGGTTCTGAGTATACCTTTGTGTTGAGCTAATTACAGCCAATTCCCGCAAACTAGCTTATTTTTTTGCGCTAAGGCACGCAAAATTAACACCGTTCACTGAAAAATCGCTTTTCAGTTTCGAAGCGGTACGCAAATATTTTATCATAAACGTGCGAAACAGGTCTAAGTCATGCTTCAAATAGGCAATGAATAAGAAAAAAGTATTGAATACTGGCTATACAAAATAAATCAGTGATAATAAAACTGTGTTATTTGACTTAATATAGTTCCGATTCAGGGCAAAAGTCCGAATTTATAAATGTTTTCAATACTATTTGTTAGACAGTGCTGGAAACCATCACTTGCAGATGAAATAATCAGTTATTGCATTTAATTGAGGTGATTTATCACGATGGCCAATACACATCATCGAATGAAAATTTCATTTATTCGTCAGGCTATTAGCGCTCTCTTTGGGTTAGGGTTGCTTGTGCTCGCCCCAACACAAACTGTGTTTGCCAACCAGATCACTGAAAATAAAGGGCAATTACATGATTTACTCAAAAGTATTGCTGAAAAAGAAAAAAGCGTAAAAGAACAACAAGCCAAGCGCTCAGCACTGCTTGAGCAACTTAAACAACAAGAGCAAAGCATTTCCGCCGCTGGGCGCAGCCTGCATGAAACTCAAAATCAGCTAAAACAATTAGATAAAGAAATTGTTTCCCTAAATAGCAATATCAAGCAGCTACAAACCAAAAAACAACAACAAGAAAAATTATTAGCTGACCAACTAGACGCTGCCTTCCGGTTAGGTAAACACCAAGGGTTAACCCTCATGTTCAAAGGTGAAGAAGGCCAACGAGAAGAACGCATTTTGGCCTATTACAGCTATTTAAATCAGGCGCGTGAAAAAAACATTGCTGCTTTAGAAGAAACCACGAAAGAGCTACAAGAACAAAAACAACTCGAACAAAAAAAACAAGCCGAACAAAAAACAACGCTGGCTCGCCAACAACAAGAAAAACGCAAGTTGGATAATGCACGTACTTCGCGGCAAAAAACCTTGAACACCCTTGAAAGTACATTAAAAGAAGATCAAAAAAATCTTGCTGTTCTAAAACAAAACGAAGCAAGATTACGCGACAAAATTGCTCGCGCCGAACGTGAAGCCAAGGCCAGAGCAGAGCGAGAGGCCAAAGAAGCAGCACGTATTCGAGTGCAAGTCGCGGAAAAAGAACGTCAAGCCAAACAGAAAGGCTCAACCTATAAACCGTCAGAGAGCGAACGTTCACTGATGTCCCGTACTGGCGGTTTAGGGCGCCCTGCAGGGCAAGCTATCTGGCCTGTTCGTGGTTCATTACTCCATAACTATGGTGATGTCATTTCCAGTGAGTTACGTTGGAAAGGCATGGTTATCGCCGCTAATGAAGGAACGCAAGTCAAAGCCATCGCCGATGGGCGCGTGTTACTGGCTGACTGGTTACAAGGCTATGGGCTCGTTGTCGTCGTTGAACACGGTAAAGGGGATATGAGCCTGTATGGTTATAACCAAAGTGCCTTAGTGAATGTTGGCCAAGAGGTTAGAGCTGGCCAACCTATCGCCTTAGTGGGTAGCAGTGGCGGCCAAGAACGTCCGGCCCTCTATTTTGAAATTCGCAGACAAGGTAAAACCGTGAACCCTCGTCCATGGTTAGGACGATAAATTTTAAATTCAATTAATTAGGATAACGTTATGTTGAAGCACTTTCCCTTTCGGCCACTCATTCTCTTCTCATTATTAATGATGTGTCTACCGGTGAGTGCTGCAAAATTAGCGATTGTGATTGACGATTTCGGATATCGCGTCAAGGAAGATAACCAAATTTTAGCCTTACCCCCTGCGGTGACTATTGCCATTTTGCCAAGCTCTCCTCATGGCCGTGAAGTCGCAGAAAAAGCGCACCAGCAAGGACGCGATATTCTTATCCACATGCCAATGAAACCATTGAGCAAGCAACCATTAGAGAAAGACACATTAGCCCCATCGATGAGTGCAGAGGAAATTGACCGTATTATTAAAAATGCGATAAGCCGGGTTCCTTATGCAAAAGGTATGAATAACCATATGGGAAGTGAGATGACTTCTAACTTGGCAGGAATGCGCCATGTGATGCACAGCCTGTCTAAATCAAACTTATTTTTCCT
Source organism: Providencia sp. PROV141 (assembly GCF_028481645.1). Classification (NCBI taxonomy): domain Bacteria; kingdom Pseudomonadati; phylum Pseudomonadota; class Gammaproteobacteria; order Enterobacterales; family Morganellaceae; genus Providencia; species Providencia sp. PROV141. The sequence goes on from NZ_JAMPPR010000025.1 coordinate 96,750, forward strand.
CGATAGCGTGACTATTGGCAATACCCAAGCAGGTAATGCCGCCAAGGAATACGGCGTTCCTGCGTTACGTCGCCATATTTTTATTGATAACCACCAATCGGAAGAAGAAACCCGCACTCAGTTGAATAAAGCCGTTGCTTATGCACGTAAACACGGCAGTGCGGTTGCCATTGGCCATCCACACCCCTCTACTGTTCGAGCCTTGCAAAAATACCTTGCCCAACTTCCTGCTGATGTTGAATTAGTTGCCGTTAGTGCCCTATTGAGCCCTCAATCTAAAACTAAACAGCCAACATCATTAAGAATGTTATCTGAAGAAGCGAAAAAGGCACAGCCTCAAGCCGAGCAATCGATACAAGATACAATAAAAACAGCACCAACCGAAGAAGCTGCCATTGGGCAACCTGAAACTGTTAGCCAACCCGAAAATATGATTATTCCACAAGAGCTCGGTATATGTGAGTTTACATTACCGTCATCTGAGCGACAGGGAATTGATTTTATTATGTTTGTTGTTGAGAGTATTTATAACGATAAGGCTTTACAACCTTTGTTAGTTTCGAGCGATAAAGCTCAAAAGCGCCCGCTCTTCAAACAACAGCAGTAAGTCTTTTTCGTTCTCCCTTCTTAGCGCAAAAGCTAAGAAGGGGAATGGATATGATAAAAATTTAATCCCAGTTTAAAATCACTTTACCTGCTTGGCCTGAACGCATGATATCAAAGCCTTTTTGGAATTCATCAATCGGGAATTGATGAGTGATAATTGGTGATAAATCCAAACCAGATTGAATGAGTGTCGCCATTTTGTACCATGTTTCGAACATTTCTCGACCGTAGATCCCTTTAATAAATAACCCTTTAAAGATCACTTGGCTCCAATCCGTTGCCATTGAGGCAGGCGGAATCCCTAATAGTGCGATTCTGCCACCGTGGTTCATGGTGTCTAGCATGGTCTGAAAAGCGGCTGGCGCACCAGAAACTTCTAATGCAACATCAAAACCTTCTTTCATTCCCAATTCGTTCATCACGTCTTTTAAATTTTCACGACTGACGTTCACAGCACGGGAAACTCCCATTTTTTTTGCGAGTTCAAGTCGATAATCATTCACATCCGTGATAACAACATGGCGTGCTCCCACATGTCGGCACACTGCGGCTGCCATGATACCAATAGGCCCTGCTCCTGAAACCAGCACATCTTCCCCCACTAAATCAAAAGAAAGTGCCGTATGAACTGCATTACCAAATGGGTCAAAAATTGCCGCTACTTCATCAGGAATGTTATCCGGTATTTTAAAAGCATTAAATGCGGGGATCACCAAATATTCAGCAAAACACCCTTCTCGGTTAACCCCAACACCAATCGTATTGCGGCAAAGATGGGTACGCCCGCCGCGACAATTCCGACAATGACCACAAGTAATATGCCCTTCCCCTGACACTCGGTCACCAATTTTAAAGCCTTTGACTTCCTGCCCAATTGCAACAATTTCCCCTATATACTCATGACCGACAACCATTGGGACAGGAATAGTCTTTTGTGACCATTCATCCCAGTTATAGATATGTACATCCGTACCACAAATCGCCGTTTTGCGAATTTTGATCATCACATCATTGTGCCCGAGTTCCGGTTTGGGAACATCCGTCATCCATATACCTGGTTCAGCTTTCAGTTTGGACAGTGCTTTCATAAAAGACCTTTTATTTGATTATTTTTAGTTTTCTACCAATGCGGGTGAATGCATCAACAGCGTGTAAAATATCCTCCTCACTATGCGCTGCAGACATCTGAGTGCGAATACGTGCCAGACCTTGCGGCACAACAGGATAGAAAAAGCCCGTGACATAAATACCTTCATCAAGTAGCTCTTCTGCAAAAATTTGGGCGAGTTTAGCTTCACCTAACATGACTGGGATGATGGCGTGGTCTGCTCCAGCCAAGGTGAAACCCGCTGCCGTCATTTTTTCCCTAAATAACACAGCATTACGCCATAACTTCTCACGTAATGAGTGACCTTCTTTCATCATATCGATCACTTTGATAGATGCGGCTACAATTGCAGGAGCGAGTGAGTTCGAAAATAAATAAGGGCGAGAACGCTGACGCAGCCATTCAACGACCTCTTTTTTCGCTGCTGTATAACCACCGGATGCACCGCCAAGGGCTTTACCTAATGTCCCTGTGATAATATCAATACGCCCGATCACATCGCAGTACTCATGGCTACCACGGCCATTTTCCCCAACGAAACCAACCGCATGTGAATCATCCACCATTACCAACGCTTGGTATTCGTCAGCAAGGTCACAAATGGATTTTAAATCCGCGATAACACCATCCATTGAGAACACACCATCTGTGGCAATCAAGATATGGCGAGCTCCTGCGGTTTTCGCTTCCTCTAAACGTGCTTTTAATTCCACCATATTATTATTGCTGTAACGGTAACGTTTAGCCTTGCTTAACCTAACCCCATCAATAATTGACGCATGATTTAATGCATCTGAAATAATGGCATCTTCAGGTCCTAATAAGGTTTCAAACAGCCCACCATTTGCATCAAAACAGGATGAGTAAAGAATCGCATCTTCCATACCCAGAAAATCCGCCAATTTATGCTCTAAAACTTTGTGGCTGTCTTGCGTTCCACAAATAAAGCGTACAGACGCCATCCCAAAACCATGGCTATCCATTCCTTGTTTAGCGGCCTTGATGAGTTCGGGGTGGTTTGCAAGACCAAGATAATTGTTAGCACAGAAATTAATAACTCGCTGGCCACCTGCAATTTCAATGTCAGCATCTTGTGAAGTCGTAATAATGCGTTCGTTTTTAAATAATCCGTCGGCTTCAATTTGTACCAATTGCTCTTGAATCTGCTGATAAAATCTTTCTGACATGATTTCTTCCTGTAAAGTGACTATTAATAGAGTTTAATAATAGTCTCTACACGTGGCGATATTCACAGCATAAATAAATCAAGTTTGTAGCCAAGATCACGATATTTCCCTTGTTCTCATTTAAGTGTCAGCTCAATTCTCTTCTATCAATGCTACCGTCTGCGCCAAGAGATGTTATTATAGTCACCAATTACGATTCTATTTTCTTAACCCATTTGAGGTATACCCAATGATCATAGTCACTGGCGGAGCTGGTTTTATTGGTAGCAATATTATTAAAGCCCTAAATGCAATCGGCCGTACAGATATCCTAGTCGTTGATAATCTGAAAGACGGGACTAAATTCGCTAACCTTGTTGACCTTGATATTGCGGATTATGCAGATAAAGAAGATTTTATTGGCAGTATCATTGCGGGTGACGATTTCGGTGATGTCGATGCGGTATTCCATGAAGGTGCTTGCTCGTCAACCACGGAGTGGGATGGCAAGTATATGATGGACAATAACTATCAGTATTCGAAAGAGTTACTGCACTATTGTTTAGATCGCGAAATCCCATTCTTGTATGCTTCTTCCGCTGCAACCTATGGTGGCCGTAGCGACAACTTTATTGAAGAGCGCCAATTCGAAAAACCATTAAATGTCTATGGTTATTCGAAATTCCAATTTGACCAATATGTGCGTGAAATCCTGCCAGAAACTAACTCACAAGTCTGTGGTTTCCGCTATTTCAATGTCTATGGGCCAAATGAAGACCATAAAGGCAGTATGGCAAGCGTTGCTTATCATTTAAATAAACAAATTAATGAAGGGCAAAGTCCAAAACTGTTCGAGGGGAGCGATACTTTCCGCCGTGACTTTATTTATGTGGGTGATGTGGCCGCGGTAAACTTATGGTTCTGGGAAAATAATGTCTCAGGTATTTTTAACTGCGGAACAGGGCGTGCGGAATCTTTCCAAGCCGTTGCTGATGCAGTCACTGAATTCCACAAAGATAAAAATGTGGCTATCGAATATATTGAATTCCCTGAAAAATTAAAAGGTCGCTACCAAAGCTTCACACAAGCTGACCTCACTAAGCTACGTGCCGCCGGCTATACTGCCCCCTTTAAAACGGTTGCAGAAGGTGTCACCGAATATATGCATTTGCTCAATAAAGACGCATAACGCTTATCTCTGAAGAATCATTTATGAAAATATTGGTGATCGGCCCCTCATGGGTAGGGGATATGATGATGTCACAAAGCCTTTATCGTACGATCAAGGCCTTACATCCCCATGCACAGATTGATGTGATGGCACCACAATGGTGCCGTCCTTTACTCGCCAAAATGCCCGAGGTTAACGAAGCCATTCCTATGCCTCTCGGACATGGTGCTTTGGAAATTGGGGAACGTCGTCGATTAGGTAAGAGTTTGCGGGCAAATGGCTATGATCAAGCTATTGTGTTACCAAATTCCTTAAAGTCTGCATTTGTGCCTTTCTTTGCAAAAATCCCTAAAAGAACGGGGTGGCGTGGAGAAATGCGCTATGGCCTACTCAATGATATTCGTCCACTAAATAAAGAAGCTTTTCCTTTAATGGTGCAGAGATATGTTGCTCTTGCTTATGATAAGCAAACTATTAAATCAGCTTCCGATATTCCGACGCCCATTTTACCGCCTAAACTAGTGACGGTGCCGCAAGAAGTTACTGAAACCCTGCAAACTTTTGGGGTTGATGGTTCTCGCCCTATTATTGGTTTTTGCCCAGGCGCAGAGTTCGGCCCCGCCAAACGTTGGCCTCACTATCACTACGCCTCTCTTGCTCAAACACTGATTAGCCAAAAAGGCTATCAAGTACTACTATTTGGTTCACAAAAAGATCACGAGGCAGGTGAAGCCATCCGTTTAGAGCTGACCGATGATGCGAAATTACATTGCCATAATTTTTCAGGAAAAACATCTTTAGAACAAGCCGTTAATCTAATTGATGCCTGTACTGCAGTTGTCAGTAATGACTCTGGTTTGATGCATGTCGCGGCAGCGCTAGGTAAACCGCTTGTCGCCCTGTATGGCCCAAGTAGCCCTGATTTCACCCCGCCATTATCAGATAAAGCAGAAGTAATCCGCCTAATTACGGGGTATCACAAAGTGCGTAAAGGTGACGGTGAAAGTGGTTATCACCAAAGTTTGATTGATATCCAACCTCAATTAGTTATCGATGCGTTAGCTCGGTTAAATATAGGTATTGAATGATGCGAGTATTATTAGTCAAGACATCTTCAATGGGAGATGTTTTACACTCATTACCTGCACTGACCGATGCACAGCAAGCCATATCGGGTATTCAATTCGATTGGGTCGTTGAGGAAGGCTTCGCGCAAATTCCAACATGGCACAGTGCCGTTAACCAAGTGATCCCTGTGGCCATTCGCCGCTGGCGAAAAAATTGGTTTTCTGCACCGATCAGAGCCGAACGTGCTGAATTTCGTAAGAAATTACAAGCAACACATTATGATGCCGTCATTGATGCACAAGGGTTATTAAAGAGCGCTTTTCTTGTCACCCGCTTAGCGCATGGCGATAAACATGGCTATGACCGCCATAGTATTCGCGAACCATTAGCCAGCTTCTTTTATGACCATCGTTATGCAATCAGCAAACAACAACATGCCGTTGAACGTATTCGCCAGTTATTTGCCAAAAGCCTTGGTTACACTTGCCCAACACAACAAGGCGATTACGCGATTGCTCTACACTTTTTACAGTCAGCAGAAGAGCATCAAAGCCCTTATGTCATTTTTTTGCATTCAACTACCCGTGATGATAAACATTGGCCTGAAGAAAATTGGCGAGAACTTATTGGACTGATGGCTGAAAGTGGTATCAAAATTAAATTGCCCTGGGGAGCACCTCATGAGCAGCAACGAGCAGAACGATTAGCAAAAGGATTTGATTTTGTTGAGGTCTTACCTAAACTCACGTTAGCTGAAGTTGCACAGCAAATTGCAAACGCTAAAGCGGTGGTTTCTGTCGATACTGGGCTTAGCCATTTAACAGCGGCACTTGATAAACCTAATTTTACCCTGTTTGGGCCTACTGACCCCGGCTTGATTGGGGGATATGGGCAAGGGCAGCATGAAATTAGGTCAGTTGATAATTCGATGGCAAGTATTGCTGCTGATAAGGTGTATCAGCAACTCACTGGCTTACTTTGAAAGATCTATTGACGTAAAACCGAATAAATATTGTGACAATTCTAACTCTACCTGTCTGTACTCTTCAGTCATACCTGAAAATTGCAAACTATAGCTTTTGACTGCATTACTTGAGCTGAGAATACACTGAACTGTACTGGAAAACCCGTACAACTCAATTGAATACCCATCTTCAATTAAAGTCATAATTTCATCTTCGGCAGAAAGGTTTGTTGTTATGACTTTTATATCTCGCAATTCAGTTGTTGTATCTCTAGGATGAGGAATATACAAACCGATTCTTCTCTCTCGAATCAACCGATTAAGTTGTTCAACTAACTCTTGCTGTGCGGTATCACTAGCACAAATTTCACTATACACAGTTCCAAGTAATATACCGATAGCACCTTGTTCATTCCCTTTTTTAGACGGTGTCGGGGCAAGCTCAATATACTCAGTATTATCAATAATATTTTGTAAGTTATTAAAAATCGTGTAGTGCTTTACAGACTCTTTTAGAACTCTATCCGTATGGTATTTTCGTCCCGATATTGAGCGTGCTAACCGTTTAGATAAATTAATATTTTTAACCTTTTCTAATCGCTTAGATGAACATAAATTGTATAAACCATCATCAAAAGTTACTAATTGTCTAAACTGTATAGAAGACAAGATATGATGCGCCAAAGGAAGTTCAACACAAGCAAGGTAGACCTGTTGAAAAGTTGCGGATGGTAATAACTGAATAATATTTTTAGTGAGTCGGCTACGCCTTATCGTTTTAAACGGCTTTCTTACGTTGATTTGTTGGTCATTATATAAAATACATCTACATTTTGGCTCAATCAACGTGTTAAGGTAATGCACAACTTTCGGGCTTTCAGTATCACCGATGAACAAAACAACTGCGTGTATAGGGTCATCTATTTTTTCTAAAAGCTTATTAACAATTCTAATATGAAGAATTGTTGTACAAATAAATAAGTACATATCCTATTTTTCACTTTCTAACTTTTCCACACATATTAGCATAGAAAGTAAAAAAGCCATTTCAAAAGAAATGGCCTTTTCCTTCCTATATTCACTACGTTTCTTTGTATATTGTATAACTAGGGTTTTTCCGGCGCAATAAACCCAAAGCACATGGTTTCAGGGGCGGCATCCGGTTCAGAACGATAAATCACATCCTCTTTTTCTATCGTAAATTGTGGCCAGAACTTACGTACCTTGGCAAAGTTTTCATGGGCACAATCATCATATTTCTTGCCCAGCAATAATGCACCATATTGACGAATTTCGGCTTCAGTAATATCACGGTTGTACACATTTGGCGGCATATGTTTTTCCATTGACCAAGGTTGGATCACATGCGGCCTATCTTTCCCATAAATAATAAACCATTGATATTGGTTATCTTCCCCGCCAACATATTTAACTGACGTGCCATATCGCTGGTACCAACGTTGTTCCCCGTCTGCTATCAAGGTTTTTACACCAATAAATTTTTGCCCTGCTCCACGGATATTCGCAGCCTGAACCGTGATATAACCAACCACCACTAAAACACCAAAAATGGCAAAACCAACCAATGACTTCTTAAATGGTTTTCTTGGCATCACGGTTATTGAGCCAACAAATAAAGGCGCACTAATAGCCATAAATGGCTGTAACCATTCTGTGATTCGACCGCCATCGTGAAAAGAGAACCAGCCGTATATCACAACCAGAGGAAAAAGAAGGATAAAGTTAGCCATGCGGTTAGGCAACGCTTTAGGCCACCCTAATTTTCCACCACTGCAATAAACAATAATCGCAGCAATCACTAACGGATAAAACACGCTAAGTGCGGCTTGTGTGGTGTGAAGATTAAACCCAGGGTCGATTTGTGAATCTACCCATTTGAAAGCCGAAAAATCCGTTGCCATCAACCAAAAGAAATTTGGCAATACCAAAGCAAACCACAAAACTATCGCTAGGTAAAAAACAGGATGACGATAGCTTTGGCGAACTTGTTTTACAAATAGGGTCAATAAGAAAACAGACCCAACTAGCGCCAAGGTTGAGTATTTACCCATAGTTGCAAGACCCGCAAATAAGGCAAATGGTAACCACCATGCTGGGTTATCATCAACAGCACGTAAAAAGAAATAAATAACCCAAGGCCATAATGTCACTAAAATATAGTTATCATTATAAGGAATGATATCGAAATTAATGACACCAGATAAATTCAACATTAGCATTGCAAACCAAGCGAAATCACGACGCCCAGTCAAACGAAAAGCTAGCTTCCATACCCCAAGTAAGCCAAATGCAATACCCACAAAATGGCTAAAATACCAATAAAAGCTGTAGGAGATATCAAGATAAATTGCAGGCCACATCATCACGCCAACAAACCATGGGTTTTTAGGTGATCCCCACTCTCCATTCATTCCCCAGTTCACTGCTTCTACTGTGTCATAAGGTACGGTTGGGTCGAAATAAAAACTCGCTAAGATCCAAACAATGGCATAGCTTATGACCCATAAATAAGCATATTTATTTGAAATTGATTGATTAGTGGCTGGCATATAGTCTTAGAAAGATAAGCAAAAGTTCCAACATTCCATTTGGATACTACCCTTATAGTAATAAACCAAATCGAATGACTCTATAATAAACGACGCAGTCTACTATAGTTTAAATGCAATACTAGGATGTGCCATAAAATATTCGCAATTCATTGCTGTAATGTTCAAGTTAATACTCAAAAAAAGACATTACTTAGCTTTATTGCTCTCTCGGAGGTAAATAGGGTTGCAACAGTTTTAATAATCGTTGAAGAGCACCTTGGTTCTCATGAAGAACCTCGGCGGCATGACGCCCATAATATAACCGGTAATCTTCATCAGAAAGTAAACTGGTCACGGCTTGGACCATTGATTCACTGTCTGTCACCGTAATTAAGCCATCTGCTTGAGTTAATTTTCCACAAATATCTTTGAAATTAAATGTGTGAGGCCCCATTAACACGGGTAGCGCATGAGCAGCCGCTTCGAGCGGGTTGTGCCCCCCAGTTTCGACCAAGCTTCCCCCGACAAAAGCAATGTCTGCAATTCCATATAACAGCATCAGTTCACCCATGGTATCACCAATCACCACTTGAACATCTGCGGACGGAATCGTATTCGCACTGCGACGAATAAAGGTTAAACCGGCTTTTTGAGTTAGTTCTTCTGCTTTGGCAAAGCGTTCTGGATGGCGAGGGACTAAAATTAACAATAAATCAGGAAAACGAGATAATAATTTTTGATGTGTTTCTAAGACAATCGCTTCTTCACCCTCGTGAGTACTGGTCGCTATCCAAACGGGGCGATGCGCCGCCCATTGGCGCCGTAAAGTTATTGCCCTAACAGCTAATTCAGGCGTCACAGAGATATCAAACTTCAGGCTCCCCGTGACACTCAATTGCATTCGCCGCAACCCTAATTGAACGAAACGTTCACCATCTTCCTGATGCTGTGCTGCGACCATAGTGACATTACGAAGCATTCGTTTCACAAAGCTACCCAGCTTTTGATACCCTGCAGCAGAACGCTCAGAAAGTCTTGCATTTGCAATAACCAATGGAATTTTACGTTTATGCAATTGGTTAATCATGTTTGGCCATAGCTCAGTTTCCATTATGATCACAAGTTTTGGGTCAACTTGTTTCAGGAAGCGGTGCATTGAGCCAGGAAGGTCATAGGGTAAATAAACGTGGTCAACGTCGTCACCAAATGCAGAAAGCACACGCTCTGAGCCTGTTGGCGTCATCGTGGTTACTGTTATTGGCAAAGACGGATAATGATGGCGAAGTGCGCGGACTAGTGGAACGGCTGCGAGGGTTTCCCCGACAGAAACTGAATGTAATAAAATGCCTTGAGGTTTTACTTTTCCCGCACAAAAGCCGTATCGCTCACCCCAGCGTTTACGATACGCAGGCGCTTTACGGCTGCGCAGCAATAGGCGAACCCATATAAATGGTTGGATAAGATAAAGAAGTACCTGATATAGACGCAGCAATAACATTCGATCTGATTCACTTACCAAAATTGGCGCTATCTTATCATAAAGCGCAAATAAAAGTGTGTAGAATATGCACCTAAAAATAGCAGTAAAATCTCATCTACAGTTGCAACCCTACTAGATAGCCGATACTGTTAACGCTTATTCATGCTATTTTTTCGAATAGATAATACAAACAACGAGATACTATCATCATGATACACAAGGCTATTTACCCTGGTACGTTCGACCCAGTAACATCAGGACATGTTGATATTGTTACCCGAGCAGCAGCAATGTTTGACCATGTCCTGTTGGCTATTGCTAATAGCCAACGAAAAAACCCGATGTTTTCCCTTGATGAACGCGTCGCTCTTGCTAAAGAAGTGACTTCTCACCTTGATAATGTTGAAGTTGTTGGGTTTTCTGAGCTTATGGCTAATTTTGCGCAAAAAAATGGCGCCAATATTCTTATTCGTGGCGTTCGTTCTGTCGCAGATTTTGAATATGAATGGCAACTGGCGAATATGAACCGCCATTTTGTGCCTGACTTGGAAACCGTATTTTTATTACCATCGCAAAGTTTATCCTTTGTTTCTTCTTCATTAATCAAGGATGTTGCACTTCACGATGGTGATATTTCGTCTTTCCTACCCCCAGTGGTTGCTGAGGCAATGCTAAAGAAACTCAATAAAAAATAGCTAGATCTCGCTATTTTTGACATTGCGGACAAAAGAAGGTGCTACGTTGCCCCTGTTTAATGCTTTCTATTGGCGTGCCACACATTGAGCAAGGTTCACCCTTTTTTCCATAGACAAACAATTCTTGGGCAAAGTAGCCCGGTTTACCATCCGACTGTAAAAAATCTTTTAGTGTCGTACCACCTTGTTCAATAGAGCGCTGTAACACCTTTTTGATCTGCAACACTAGTTCAGTAATTTCAGTTAACGTTAAGGTATTTGTAATTTTTTCAGGTGATATTTTTGTCGCAAATAATGCTTCATTAGCATAAATATTACCCACACCAACAACCACTTTGTTATCCATTAACCATGGCTTAATGGCCACTTTTTTCTTTTGCGCTAATTCATAAAGATATTGCGGGTTAAAGGCGTCTGATAATGGCTCAGGCCCTAAGTGTGCAAGTACCGAACTGTTTTCTAAATCATCACACCAGAGCCAAGCGCCAAACCGGCGAGGATCCGTATAGCGCAAAACCTTACCGTCTCGCATGACTAAATCCACATGGTCATGCTTTTCTTCAGGCAATTCTTCGGTCAGAATACGCACACTACCAGACATTCCCAAGTGAACAATAATCCAACCTTTTTGCAATTCAATCAGCAAATATTTGGCTCGGCGTTGGACACTTAAAACCGCTTCATCTGATAAACTTTTAATTTGTTCACTCACCGGCCAACGTAAACGACCGTTACGCACAATGGCGTAAGAGATTGTATTACCGACTAAATGTGGCTCTATCCCACGGCGACTGGTTTCAACTTCGGGTAGTTCTGGCATTATCTATTCCCAGCTATTTATGCTACTCATAATAAATTTATGTTACTAAACCACGGCTATGTTATAAATTCAAATATAATGCAGACTGACTGATAACACATTTGTATCATCACCAATAGGAACAAATGATGAGATACGTATTTACATTTAAGCACCTTTCCATCAATATAATTGATATTTGACCATAGCACTAAGTTTAAAAACTGGCATATTTTTCATGACAAATATTAAGTTATCTATCGTTGTACCCTGCTATAACTCAGAAAAATATATTGAGGCATGTTTGGCCTCTGTATTATCATTTATGGATAACAGCGTTGAATTAATAATTATTAATGATGGTTCAACGGATAGTAGCGAAAATATCATTCATAATATATTACATAAATATGATAATAAGAATATTCACTACATTAAAAGAGAAAATGGCGGGTTATCTAAAGCCAGAAATCACGGTATCTCTGTTGCTTCTGGTGAATATATTGCATTTTTAGATGCAGATGACTATTTTGATGACAATTTTTATCAAAATATATCCCCCATTATCTCACACTCTATTTATGATATTATTGAATTTGATACTGTAAAGTTCGAAGATAGCGAGCCATCTAAAACAAAAATCATTTCAACCACTCACTATTGTGGGGCAACAACAATAAACTGTGTTCAAGACTTATACCCCGTCTTCAAAAATAAAAAATGGTTTGCTTGGTCTAGAATATATAAAAGTGATTTATTTAAACTCATTGGCATACACTATCCTGATAGAGTTCTCTATGAAGATATGGCAACAACCCCAAAGCTTTACCTAAAAAGCAAAAATATTTATAGCATTAACAAAACATTAATTCATTATCGTGTTAATGAAACTAGTATTACCCAAACGTTTAGGCGAAGTGATATTAATAGCCTCATTTATGTAATGGCAGAGCTTTCCTTTATTGCGCTTATTTATGGTGATGAAGTAACGAAAATGTTGAGCAAAACACTGTCCGAAACGTTACACTTACTGAAAAAATCTATATCCAGAAATACAGCAACACCTCTTACTCATGAAGAGATATACCAAATAAAACAAGCAACGTGTATTTTCAAAAAATATTTAAAATTAAAAGATAGACTTCAATTAGCTTTTTTAAAACAATATTGTCAGTTTCGTACCAAAAATAGGTAATGTCGTGAAAAATAACAGTTATGTCGTGTCTCAATTCCCTTTTTTACTGCTTTTTCTAGTCACACTAGGGATGTTTACTAATGATACTCAAGGGGTATTGAATATTTCCGCGGTCATATTACTACTATATACTATCTACACCGCAGTAAAAGATAAAATCAACCCTTGGCATGACATACTCACTATCGTTAAAACTCGGAAAATGTTGTTTCTCTTTGGTGCCTGGGGGTTATTTTGTGCACTATTTTTCACATATGCTGATTTTACATTAGCCGCATTAAAAGCTTTTTTTGATGACTGGCGTTACGTCGTTATTATTTCTTTATTTTTAGTCGTTTTCAAAAGCGAATTGCCAAAATCAAGTAAAACGATTACCTATGCTCTGATCTGTACCCTCGCTTTCACCCTATTTGCTGTCCCAATATTAAAACAGTTTAAAGATAGTGATTTACCTTTATATCTACAGCTTAGATATGGTTTTGCCCACTATATGTCGTTGCTATTTCCATTTACATTCAGTGCATTTTTTCTATTTAAAACGAAATTTTTAAGAACGCTGATGTTATTTTTATCAATCTTAGCATTTTTATTTTTGCTATATACAGGCAGTCGTGGTGGTATACTTGCTGTCGTTATTGAATCTTTTTTTATCCTATTACTATTGTCATCTAATTATAAAAATTTAATTATCAATAGCTTTAGACTGGGTATTTTAGCTATATCAATTATATTGGTATCATACTATACCTTACCCCAAGTTAAGAATAAGATCGATCAAACTATTTACTCTAATAATATCACATCAGGTAGAGATAAAATTATCACTACCCGACTCCCTATTTTCATGAATGAAAATAAAATAAAACTCGTTGGAGTCGGTTATGGTTCTGTAGCATACAGCCAATATTTGCTTGATAATAATGCAGAAAAAAAGATTGGACGTTACTCTGAGAAAAAAAAGATATATGTATATCATAATGATGACCCTTTTTTCTTAAATATCACTTACAATATCGGTTTTATAGGTTTAGCCTTATTCCTAATCGCATTTTTTATTAACATGAAAGATTTATTCAAAGATATTAGGATAGAAAAAAATATACTTAATGTAGGTATATTTGTATCATCTATTGGTTATTTTTTAGTTTACTGTTTGTTTGAGTTTATTTTTATCGATATCTTCATCTTGTATAATATATTAACTGCTATTTTGATTAAAAAAGTATTATCTAGATAGTATGAAGCCTCGTATTCTGAACAATTACGAGGCTTTATCAATACGGTATTACAGATTATTTAATGATTTTTTTCACTAAATATTTTATTGTGGTAATTATAAACCCGATATAGTCGCCATTTTTTCTTAAATGTGATTTTTTACGAGATAATTGTTTATACCCTTCAGGTTTCATTAATGGTACATTTTTCCATGGAGAATGAGCTCTAGCTACTTCAAAAAAAGCATATTCTTGGTAAAAATTAGCCCATTCATGAAATGGTTTAGTTAAACCAACAAAGTGAATAAAGACGACTTCATCTGGAATTTTGGTAATATGTCCTTTACTGGTAATATACCAATCAAGCGAGAACATGAAATTAAAGTTTTCACTAATATTGACAAGCTTATTATTTAGTAAAATATTCAATGCATCTTGATCAGGATGTGTAAAGTCATTTTCACTTACCAATTCAATAACACGATTAGGAATATTATTTTCCGCCATCCGTTTAATTGACATATACAGAAGTCCGGAATTAAAATATTTTTCCATATCCATTGGCAGTGTTTTTTTATCGCTAATAAATTTATCCTTTACTGCATACAAGAAAACATCATTATTAAATTCCAATTCTTTTAAATAAGATAAATTTCCTTTACAAATAATATCTGCATCTAAATAAAGAAGCTTGTCAATTTTTGTCGATAAAAACGAGATAATTACTAATCTAAAATAAATTGCATGACTCCAAGCTTGCGAAGGAAGTGGCAACTTTTTAAACTTTTCGTTATCTATTAAATAAATAGTGATTTTATGTTGGCTATTTGCAACTAGTCCACGAAAAAGATTTTCATCTTTTAAATTATCGACAAAGATATGAAAATGGAAATGAGTATCCTGATTATTAATCATCACCGATGAAATCGACGTTCCTACTCCATAGAGAAATTTATCATCAACACCATACGCTATATGAAAATAGTTTTCTTCACTCACATCATTTTCATTAATCTTAATTTGAGTTCTGATCATTTCGTGGTTTATCATTTTTCGTTTTCCTTTACCAACTTCAATCATCTAAATGATAAGTAATAGTTTTATATTCATGTAACCCACACACTAGTTATAAACGATACTTTTCACTTCTTTTTTCGATTCGTTTAGCCTTGTAGCCCGCTTTATAGATTAAACGTTTTTCCTGTTGCAAAATAACTCGCAGCGATAAACCAAAATAGATTTTCATAAAACGAAGAATATCACGCTGAGTAAGCCCAATATTTAATGATGAGTAATATAAACCAATTAAATCTTTATCGCGCCAACGGGTTGGAACCGAATTTCTGAGTTGTGCTCGGTGCAAATCAATTACTGATATTTTTAACTGTTCTTCATTTCCCGTAAATGGCAAATGCAGTAAAAAATGGCAAATATAACAATCACGATGGTTAATACCCGTTGCGTGCATTTTGCGCACCATCTTCGCAACTCGGCGAATAATCATTTGTTTGGTACTAAAAGTTGGCGGGTTATCTAGCCAATTTGCACAATAATCTTCCAAACTCACCGTCGGAGTCAAATCTTCAGTAATAATAAAGGAGTGGCGACGAAGAGGGTTAATCCCTTTTTGCCCAAAAGCTCGACCATTCATCGTGTCAACTCCCACTTGAGTCAGTTGATGAATAGCATTCCACTCTCTATCGGCTCCTAATACCGGCAACCGAAAAGAAAATAGATTTTTAAGAACTTCCTTTAGTGTCGTCCCATAATGAATTTTTATAAAATAGCTGCGTCCCTCAAGTTCAAAACGCAGAGTTTTACGCGATTCTAACGCACGAAAAACTTCACCTTGTAGCTTATCCGCCTCGATAAATGGATCTTTATTCTTCCACAATTCACTAAAAGGGGGTTTTAACTCAATCATTCGCTTCCCCTAAAATAATATCTGCGGCTTTTTCTGGTAAACTATACAAATCTTCTGTATCGGCAAAATATCGCGCATTACTTGCCCATTGTGCTAATTGAGCCGGATTTTTTAAACTATCTTTTAGAGCCAAGTTCAGAACCGTTTGTTCAAAGGGCTCATTTACCACAATACCGCATTTGGCTTGGCTAATAAATGAAGCATATCCACACACTTCTGTGACAATAATCGGTAAACCCGCGGTAATTGCCTCTAATAACACAATACCTGCCGCTTCTTGATAAGCCGGATGCATTAATATATCGGCTGCAGCCATTAATTCTGCAATATCATTACGTCCACTAAAGAAAGAGACTTGTGAGCCGATTCCTAGCGTCTTCGCTAACTGTTGGTATTTCACTGGTTTATCTTGACCGACTACCATCAATAGCGTGTTTTTCTTAATATCATCGGGCAATGCCGCAATGGCTTTTATGGTCCGATCGACGCCTTTACGTTTGAAGTCAGAACCCACCTGCAATACTAAAAATGCAGATTCAGGTATTTGATTTTTTTCACGATAAACTTTTTTAGCATTCGCAACCTGCTTATCATACTTTCTATCTTGGGCAATACCAGGAGGCAGCATATGAAAACGCACATCTTCAGTCCCATAATGCTCTTTAAAATGACTAATTTGATGTGGCGTTAACATGAGTAATTGTGTCGGTTTTCCCACTGCAAAAACAGCTTTTTCAAATGCGGCATAGTGTTTGTAACGAGGCGTCAGCTTATAAAAAAAGCCTTTTTCTTCAGCGACTTTTTGTGCATAACAGACATCTGCTGCATAATAAATATCCAGCCCTGGCATTTTATTGAAACCAATTACCCGCTCAGCAGGGTGCTGCTTTAAATGTGCCAAAACCCAGTCACAATATTGTGCATTTCGTCCATGATTCGTTTTTGATGTCACCGGCACGATAATAATTTCAAAGCCGCTAGGCTTATCACCATCCCATGATTGGGTATAGACACGTACGTGATGCCCACGTGATTGGCATTCCATTGCAATACGTAGAAAATCCCGCTGTAATCCACCAAACGGAAAGTATTTATATAAGCAAAATGCCAGATTCATGTTAATACCTTGTCATCATAGAACGAATATTCATCGGCAATATTTTTTCTGTTGCTTTAATTACATCGGATGCAGGGACAATAGATAAATACTTTTTACTGCGGTCAAGTTCATCTCGCGGAGGCATAGGTTCATAGTCTCCAGCCCAGAATTGCACACTATTCTCACTCCAAGGCCGCCAAAAAACATGATTTGTCGCACCGAAAAGGCACACAATTGGTGTTTTGACTGCAGCAGCGATGTGCATCGGAGCTGAATCAACACCGATGAATAAAGCGGCATGGGCAATCAGTGCGCCTAATTCTGGAAATGAAGTCTTTCCTGCAAGTTCAGTAACAGGCGTTGTTTGGCAACCATTTGCAATATCACTGATACACTCCAAATCTTCTTTACTCGGCCCCGAAGTTAAAACTACTTGATAACCACGAGACTGCAATGCATCAATGACCGCTGAAAACTTTTCATTATCCCAACACTTAAAAGCTTGGCGTGCTGTTGGTTGAATGACGACATAGCTGCTATGGACACCTAAGCTTAGTAATCTTTCATCAATATTTTTCCAATCCTGCTCTGAATAAGACATCGTTAGATGCGTTTTTAATTCTTTTATTTCTAACGGCTTGAGCACTGATAGGTTATTCAGAACAACGTGTTCGCCTTCAGGTTCTGTCAAATGCGTAAAACTATTACGCCAGTATTTAGAATCTCGATGGGTAAATTGATGGGAAATTTTTGTGTCAGCAGGAATAGCCCGAACTAATACACTCACCATCCACTGATCTGCGAGGTTAACAACTAAATCGTATTTATTTTTACGCAGCTTTAGCAGTAGCTTAATAAAATTACATGCTTTACTTAGGCCACTACTTTTTTTCCCCGCCATGCCGTATAAAGCGTTAATTTCAGTATTTTCAGAGAGAATCGGGATAGTATCCTGATAAAGCAAAACGTCAATTTTAGCATCAGGATATCGGTGTTTTAATGAGCTGATAACGGGTGTTGTCAGCAACATGTCCCCATGAAACCTCATCTTGATCACAAGAATTTTTTTAAACTGTTTTTTCACCAGGCACTCTTAATCAAGTCTATATGTAAAAGACAATAGTCATTCGACAACAAATATCATTATTAATTCAATGAATACTCACTATGTTACTACTTTCATAATCATGGTCATAGCTTCGAATGCGCATATCCGCGACAGCCCAAATTTTAGGTAAAAAAAAACTCAGCCGAAGCTGAGTTTTTAACGCAGAAAGCAAAATTATTTGATTTTTGCTTCTTTGTAGATCACATGCTTACGAACAACTGGATCGAATTTTTTCAGTTCCAGTTTTTCTGGCATTGTGCGCTTGTTCTTCGTAGTGGTATAGAAATGACCTGTACCTTCAGAAGAGACTAGCTTGATTTTCTCGCGAATACCTTTAGCCATTTTTTAGCTCCTTAGTACTTCTCACCACGGGTACGCAGTTCAGCAAGAACAGCATCAATACCCTTTTTATCGATAACACGCATACCTTTAGCAGATACACGCAGTGTTACGAAACGTTTCTCAGACTCAACCCAGAAACGGTGAGAGTGCAGGTTTGGCAAAAAACGACGTTTGGTCGCGTTTAATGCGTGTGAACGGTTGTTACCGCTCATTGGACGCTTGCCAGTAACTTGGCAGACTCGTGACATGTCTATTCTCCAAAAATCTAATCAGCTCGAGCTTTTTTGTTCTGGGTATGGCCGCCTCGTCAGGCTTAGGAGCCCATCTCAGCAAACTTTCATTGACTGAAAAAACCGTTGATACCTAAATAAAGATTTACTTTACTAAAACGTAAAAATTTACTGAGATAGGCCCTTCTCGCCAAACCCAAGATCCTTAAAGGTGGCGTAGTATACGCTTTCCATCGTTTTCACTCAAGCCCAACGCAAAGAAAGTTGTCATTTTTTAGGCAAAAAAATAATTTTATAGCCATCCTCGCTCCACAAATGACACACATTGCTTATGGCCAACGACAAAATGGTCAAGCAGTTTAATCCCCATAATAGTACAAGCACGTTGGATACGCTCTGTCACTTGCCTGTCTGCTACGCTTGGTTCCGGGTTACCTGATGGATGGTTATGGGCGAGTATAATCCCGTTTGCGTTCATTTTTATGGCAAAGCGAATGATTTCTCTGGGGTGAACTTCAACTTTGTTTAAAGTACCTTTAAACAACTCTTCATGACAAATAATTTGATTTTTATTATTTAAAAATATCACGACAAAAACTTCACGCTCTTGCCCTGCAAATAAATCCAACAACTTTGCTTTCAACTGCTCAGGCCCAGTCATCACATCTTCATGTAAAAATTGTTCAGAGAAAAAACGGCGAGCTAATTCACTCACCGCCTGTAATTGGGTAAATTTACAACTCCCCATTCCTTTACATTGCTTGAGTTTTTCGTAGTCTGCTTGTAGAAGCAAATATACTGAACCAAACTCCTGTATTAAACGCTTCGCAAGCTGTAAAACGGGTTCGCCTTGACTCCCTGTACGCAGAAAAATAGCGAGCAGCTCAGCATCAGATAACGCAGCAGCCCCGTATGCGAGTAGCTTTTCTCTTGGTGGTAGGTCTAGATGTTCACTCATCATATTCTTTGTCCCTAAATCTCTTGCTTCCTTTTTATCTAGGCTAAAAAACATTCACAACCGCTCTTATGAGGGTTTGCGTAGCGCTTCGCAAAAATAGTACTGTGATGAAAAATCGAGCGCGCCACCTCTCGCTTCTCTGTGGTAATATGCCTCCCATGTTGACCGAATTGGATAAAAATAATGAATCAACTGTCACTATTAGGTAAGCAGATAGTTATTGGTATTAGTGGGGGCATTGCTGCATACAAAATCCCTGAACTCACCCGCCGTTTGCGCGATAAAGGTGCGATTGTGCGTATTGTGATGACTCAAGGTGCAAAAGCCTTTATTACGCCTTTAACCTTGCAAGCCGTTTCAGGACATCCTGTTTCTGATGACCTGCTAGACCCAGCCGCTGAGGCGGCTATGGGACATATTGAACTGGCTAAATGGGCTGACCTTATTATTCTAGCGCCTGCTACTGCGGATTTAATTGCTCGCCTCAGTGCAGGAATGGCAAATGACTTACTCACAACAGTTTGCCTTGCTTCCGCAGCACCGATTGCACTTGTGCCAGCAATGAACCAACAAATGTACCGAGCAAAAGCAACTCAAGAAAATTTAATCAAACTGCAACAACGCCAATGTATGATTTGGGGGCCAGATGCAGGCAGCCAAGCCTGTGGTGATATTGGCCCTGGTCGCATGATTGACCCACTAGAAATTGTTCGTCTAGCCAGTGAGTTTTTTACCCCTAAACTCGACTTACAAGGCATCAAATTAATGATCACTGCTGGCCCAACAAGGGAAGCGCTAGACCCAGTTCGCTTTATTAGTAACCATAGTTCGGGGAAAATGGGTTTTGCCATTGCTAAAGCAGCCAGTCAACGTGGTGCCGACGTCACTTTGATTGCGGGCCCTGTAAATATTGAAACACCAGAAGGGGTTAACCGGATTGATGTCATGAGTGGCTTAGAGATGTATGAACAAGTGCATCAAACCATTGCTGAACAAAATATTTTTATTGGTTGCGCTGCAGTTGCAGATTATCGCGCAAAAAACATTGCTGAAAATAAAATAAAAAAACAAGGTGATGAAGTTTCGATTACACTTATCAAAAATCCAGATATCGTGGCTAGTGTCGGAAACCTAAAACACAATAGGCCATATGTTGTTGGGTTTGCAGCTGAAACCCAAAATGTGGAAGAATATGCACGCCAAAAACGACAACAAAAGCAACTCGACCTCATTTGTGCCAATGACGTCTCACTAGCAGATAACGGATTTAATAGCGATAACAACGCGTTACATCTTTTTGATGCTAACGGTGATATCCGTTTGCCTCACTGTAATAAAAACGAATTAAGCCACTATTTACTTGACGAGATACTTCAACGTTATGAAAAAAATTGACCTAAAAATCCTTGATAGCCGTATCGGTAATGAATTTCCTCTACCAGCCTATGCCACCACTGGTTCTGCTGGTTTAGACCTACGTGCATGCCTTGATGCACCAATCGATTTGGCACCAGGTCAAACAGAGCTTATTCCAACAGGTTTAGCCATTCACATTGCAGATGAAAGTCTTGCTGCGGTCATCTTACCTCGTTCCGGTTTAGGTCATAAACATGGCGTTGTACTGGGCAACCTCGTTGGCCTCATTGATTCCGATTATCAAGGCCAGCTCATGGTGTCTGTCTGGAACCGGAGTGACAAAGCTTTTACCATTGAACCTGGCGAACGCATGGCACAAATGGTGTTTGTCCCGGTTGTTCAGGCGGAATTTAATATTGTTGATAATTTTGACGCAACTGAGCGTGGAGCTGGCGGTTTCGGTCATTCTGGCCGTCAATAAATAGAACATCCTGATAACTAATATGCTAGATAGAACCTAAATTAGGTTCTATCTTTATGAATAAAAACAATCAGCCGCATATTTTCTTTCAGGAAGCTTGCTCAACATTACTTATATTTTAAACATTTTTTAAATCCATTTTGCTTCGAAACTCTCTTTACTAAGAGCAAAATTTTGGATAGTTTGTTTTGCTGTTTTAGCAGGGGTCTTATTAGACATGGCAGAAAAAGCGATAACACAAAAACGTAACAGACGTGATGAGATTTTACAGGCTCTTGCGTTAATGTTAGAAAGTAGTGATGGCAGCCAACGTATTACAACAGCAAAACTTGCTGCTACGGTTGGTGTATCAGAAGCTGCGCTATATCGTCATTTTCCGAGTAAAATGAAAATGTTCGATAGTCTTATTGGGTTTATTGAAGACTCATTGGTTTCGCGTATTAATCTGATTTTAACTGATGAAAAAGATACGATAATTAGAATTAAACTAATACTTGCCCTAATACTTGGGTTTTCTGAGAAAAACCCTGGGCTAACGCGTATAATGACAGGCCATGCTCTAATGTTTGAGCAAGATAGGCTGCAAGATCGTATTAACCAATTATTTGAACGTATAGAATCACAATTACGGCAGGTGTTAAAAGAGAAAAAAATACGTGATGGCCATGGGTTTATTCATGATGAGTCACTACTTGCTTCTCAGTTACTAGCTTTTTGTGAAGGGATGCTCTCTCGTTTTGTACGTTCTGAGTTTCGTTATCGGCCAACCGTCGAGTTTGAATCGCGCTGGCCTTTAATTCTAGCTCAGTTACAATAACCGATTATTTATACTACTCACCCCGCCCATCATTGGGCGAGGGCTTTTTTTATTCAATTCCGTATTGTTCGCGATAAGCCTTCATAGCCGCTAAATGTTCCTGCATACCTTCCTTTTCAGCAAGATAGGTGATTAAATCGTTCATGGTAATAATTGAGTAAACTTTACAACCATAATCACGCTCAACCTCTTGTACTGCTGAAATTTCACCTTTCCCTTTTTCTTGGCGATCAAGGCATAGCAGAACACCATTCAACGTGGCTTGTTGTTGTTTAATAATTTCCATTGATTCACGAATTGCCGTCCCTGCGGTAATCACATCATCAACTACTACAACACGCCCTTGTAAAGGACTTCCTACTAACACGCCACCTTCCCCATGGTCTTTAGCTTCTTTGCGGTTGAAGCAGTATGGCATATCGATGTCATGGTGCTCAGAAAGTGCTACCGCTGTCGTCGTTGCGATGGGGATCCCTTTATACGCGGGACCAAAAATGACATCACACTCAATTGCGCTATCTTGTAATGCTTGTGCATAAAAACGACCGACAAGTGCCAGATCACGCCCTGTATTAAATAACCCCGCATTAAAAAAATAAGGGCTTTTACGACCTGATTTCAGCGTAAACTCACCAAATTTAAGTACCTGTTTTTTCATGGCAAGTTCAATAAAATCGCGCTGATAGGCTTTCATTGATCATTCTCCTCGTTGATGATTATTTATCTATTCTCAAAGCTGGCACACTCGTTGATGAACCAGCAGGCATAAAAAAGGCGACTTTTCAGCCGCCTAATTAATGATTAACTTACTTCAGCGCTTCTCGCTGAGCTTCAAAAATGGTATTTAAACCTGTTTTAGCTAACGCCAATAGGGCTAATAACTCTTCATGACTAAACGGTTCGCCTTCTGCAGTGCCCTGCACTTCAATCATTCGGCCATCATCCATCATGACAACATTCATATCGGTTTCCGCTGCAGAATCTTCAATATACTCAAGGTCACATAGAGCCTCTTGGTTTACAATTCCAACCGAAACGGCAGCAACCATTGATTTTAGTGGGCTTTTTGCAATTTTACCTTGTTCAACCATGTTATTCAGCGCATCAACAAGTGCCACACAAGCACCAGAAATCGCGGCTGTACGTGTACCGCCATCCGCTTGAATAACATCACAGTCTAAAGTAATGGTGTATTCACCTAATTTTTTAAGGTCAACCGCTGCACGCAAAGAACGAGCAATTAACCGTTGGATTTCCATCGTACGGCCTGTTTGTTTTCCTCGTGCAGCTTCACGCTGATTACGTGAGTTTGTTGCGCGCGGTAACATGCCATACTCCGCTGTAACCCAACCTTGCCCCTGCCCTTTTAAAAAGCGAGGAACCCCTTCTTCAACAGTTGCATTACATAACACCTTCGTGTCGCCAAACTCAATAAGAACAGAGCCTTCTGCATGCTTAGTATAGTTGCGCGTGATGGTAATCGGGCGCATTTGGTCTGCTTGTCTATCTGCTGGGCGCATGGTGTTATCTCCATTATCAACTCAAATTGGGACGCATTATACGTTGTTCAAGCGATAATGCCTATCCTGTCATCCTGCATAGCGTTATAATCCCCTAAATCTTTACGATAATGGGAACGAATTATGATCCGTAGTATGACCGCTTTTGCCCGTCGGGATATCAAGGGTGAATGGGGGAATGCGGCCTGGGAGCTGCGTTCCGTGAACCAACGTTATTTAGAAACGTATATTCGCTTACCTGAGCAATTCAGAAGCCTTGAGCCCGTCATTCGCGAACGTCTGCGTTCTCGCCTAACACGTGGAAAGGTAGAATGTAGTCTACGCTTTGAGTTAGACGGTGCAAATCGTGGTGAATTAATCCTAAATGAACAATTAGCACGCCAATTAATCAGTGCTGCGAATTGGGTTAAAAATTACAGCCATGAAGGTGAAATAAACCCATTAGAAATTTTGCGTTGGCCGGGTGTGATGTCAGCAGGCGAACAAGATTTAGATATCATCAGCGAGCAATTACTGGCGGGCTTAGATGAAGCTATTGATGCTTTCATTCAAAGCCGTGAAGCTGAAGGTGCTTCATTGCATGCGCTCATCGAACAACGCCTTGATGGCGTCTTAGTTGAAGTCGCAAAAGTGCGTCAACATATGCCAGAAATTTTACAGTGGCAACGTGAACGCTTACAAAATAAGTTAGAAGAAGCTGATATTCAAGTGGATAACAACCGTCTGGAACAAGAACTTATTCTATTGGCTCAACGTGTTGATGTTGCAGAAGAACTGGATAGACTAGAAGCTCATGTTAAAGAAACGCGTAATATCTTGAAGAAAAAAGAGGCAACTGGTCGCCGCCTTGACTTTATGATGCAAGAATTCAACCGCGAAGCTAATACGTTAGCGTCAAAATCAATTAATAGCGAAGTTACAACCTCTGCAGTTGAACTCAAAGTATTAATCGAGCAAATGAGAGAACAAATTCAGAATATTGAATAATCACTCTTTGACGATTTTAATCCATAAAAAGCCAATCGACCTTAATTATCGTTTGGCTTTTTTTTGGAGATATTCTCAAATTAACTCGAAATAGGTGCTAGTTATCACGATTTTTGAAGCTATATTCCACAACACCCCTTCGAAGATATGAAAAAATTTTTACCGAAGCAGTATTAATTATTCTTTCTCAAATAATTAGTAACGTCGATTAAATCGTTTTCTTCCCCAAAAAAATAATAACAAGTTGATTTTTAACCATAAAATTTATTATCTGTCTATTTTCCTAAAAATAAGATCTCGCTCATAAATTAATCAAATGTTTTGAGTTCAGTCACAGATAACAAAACAGATCTTTGACACCTCAATAACTGCTTATTAACATCCATCTTGTATACAAGTTGAATTCAATATAAATACAATAAGGTTGATTACCTCGACAAACCAATAAAAAGGTAACTCTATGTCACATAATGATTCTGTTGTAACACCAACAACGAAAGACTCACCAGGGCGTTTACGTTGGGGATTAGCAGCAATATTTTTTATTATCGGTTTGATTGCATATATGGACCGCGCCAATATTTCCATTGTGGCCGAACATATGATGACCGATTTAGGAATGAGCAAAGTTCAATTTGGCTTTTTGGGGGCATTATTTTCTCTTGGCTATGCACTAGCCCAAATCCCAAGCGGTATACTTGCAGAACGGTTTGGTAGCAGACTGATCGCGACTATTAGCCTCTATATTTGGTCTGCATTTACCATCTTAACTGTCGTGGCTCCTACCTATATTTGGCTATGCATCGTACGCTTCCTATTCGGCGTTGGAGAAGCGCCGCTCTACCCTGCAAATGCCGTTTTTAATACATGGTGGTTTCGCCAAAATGAAAAGGCACGAGCTGCTAGCTTCTTACTTGCCGGTTCCTATTTTGGGCCTGTGATTGCCCCCACCCTTACCGTATTTATTATGATTTCATTCGGGTGGCATGCCGTTTTCTATATATTTGGTGTGATTGGCATTCTTATCGGCATGGTTTGGTATTTCTTTGCCAGAAATAAGCCTGAGCAACACCCTAAAATTTCTCAAAGTGAAATCGCATTCATCCATGAAGGCCGAACAATTAGTGAGCAAGGCGGTACTGATGTTAAAGCCCCTTGGCGCAAATTTATGAAAGAACGTCCTTTCTGGGCTGTTGGCTTCCAATATTTTTTTGTTGCCTATATGACCACTTTATTCATGATTTGGTTACCCACCTACTTACAAGAAGCGCGAGGCTTTTCATTAACCCAAATGGGCGTAGCCGCCAGTTTTCCTTGGTTAGCAATTTGTATCGCAGTACTCACTGCAGGTTCAATTTCTGATTGGTTACTCAACAAAGGGTACTCGCAGTTAGTCGCTAGGGGCTATATCGCGATTGCTGGTTTTATTCTATTTATCGTGGGGATTTGCGGTGCTGCTCAAACTGAAAGTGCCATCGCCAGTGTTGCATGGCTAACTCTTGCGCTCGGCTCTCTAGGATTACCAGTTGTGACCTCTTGGGCAATCGCAGCGGATAAAGGCCGCCAATATGCTGGCTCTGTCAGTGGATGGATGAACTTGTGGGGTAATCTCGGTGGTGTTATTTCCCCTATTTTATGTGGCTGGCTTGCACAGCATTTTGGTTGGACCGTCGCTTTACTTTTCAATGTGATACCTATCAGTTTAGCGATTGTTTGCTGGTTTTTCATTCAGCCTGATAAACCTTTAGCTGCTGCCGTTAATCCTGACTAATTTTTACCCAAAACACATTATATTCAATAAATAAAGGTGTCCCTATGTTTACATTAAATCCTCGAGTTGCCTGTTTTAGCCCAGAAGTTATCGAAAGTTGCCGTGATGTTTGCCCGTCAACTATTGGACACATGACTGACTTCGGTTTTCTCAAAACATTACGCCCACAAATTGAACAATGCCAATTTATTGGTAATGCTGTAACCGTACGTATTCCACATATGGATTCATCTGCTGTACATAAGGTTTTCGACATCGTGCAAGAAGGCGATGTTGTCTGTATCGATATGTCTGGGGATTATGATCGTGCTTGTTGGGGCGAAATGGTTTCTTACATGGCACGGGCAAAGAAAATTGCTGGCGCAGTTATTGATGGTTGTGTCACTGATATCAAAGCATTACGTGAGATTGGTGTTCCTATTTATGCACGTAAAGTGAGCCCGTTGACGACGCGAATCTTAGGTATTGAAGGCGCAATTAATGTGCCAATTAGTATAGATGGTGTAACGATTCACCCTGGTAATTTAATCATCGCAGATGGTGATGGCATTTTAGTCGCCGATGAGGTTACCCTGCAAGAATATCGCCAACGAGCCCTTAATGCTCAGCATGCTGAAATTGATGTTAAAAAACGTATTGATGCTGGTGAAACATTAGCAGCGATTTCAGGTGCAACTAAATTTTTTGAATAAGGAGACTCCATGAAAATTGCAATTGCTCAGCTTGCCAGTAGCCCAGATAAAGCTCTAAATTTAAAAAAGGCCTGTGACGCTATACAAAAAGCCGCTCAAGGTGGTGCCGACCTCGTCCTATTGCCGGAAATGTTTATGGCATTCGTTCCTGCAGATAGCGGTATTAGCTATGCCGATGTCGCAGAGTCTGTTGATGGTCCTTTTGTCTCTGAGTTAGCAAAAACCGCTAAACAATGCGGTATTTATGTGACTTGTGGAATTTATGAAAGTGCCCCGAATGAGCCGAAAAGAGCATTCAACACAACAATTATGTTGAACCGCCAAGGTGAGCTTATCTATCATTACCAAAAAACACACCTGTACGATGCCTTCTCATATCAGGAATCCCTCAACATTATTCAAAGTAATAATGCGTTAAAACCTGTGGAAACTGAATTTGGCAAAATTGGCGTTTTAGTCTGTTATGAGTTGCGTTTCCCAGAAGTTGCTCGAAAACTAACCTTAGCTGGCGCAGACCTTATACTCGTTCCTACGGCATGGGTAAGTGGGCCACTTAAAGAGGAGCATTACCAAACATTAGTTAAAGCACGCGCTTTGGAGAACACAATTCCTGTCTGTGCATGTGACCAAACTGGTAACATTTTTATTGGCCGCAGCCTTGTTTGTGATGCGCTTGGCGTAACCATTGCCTCTGCTGGCTACGATGAAACACTATTTTTTGCTGAAATATCAACGCAGCATACGGCAGAAACACGAGAAAAATTACCTTGCATGCAAAACCGGCGCCCTGAACTGTATTAGTCTAAAAAACTGGCAAGGATGCTGGTTTATTCAACAAGTTAAGTTCAATTACCCACCAAAATTTAACAGCGCCCTAAATAATATAAAACTAGTGCATTACTTGTATACCAGTCTATTCCTTTCTATACTCACTAAAATTTCTATTATTAACACAAGATCCTGATGAAAGATAAACCACTAAGCCAACAAGCCTATACCGCAATTAAGCATAAAATTCTCAGTAAGCAATTTGGAGAGGAAAGTTATACCTCTGAAAATAGCTTAGTTGAAGAACTCGGTATGAGCCGTACCCCAATTCGCGAAGCCTTATATCAATTGCAAAATGAAGGCTTAGTCAAAATTATCCCTCGAAAAGGTGTTTTTATTCAGAAACTATCGTTAAAAGAGACTCGAGATAATTATGATTTACGCTTAGCAATTGAGTCTCATGCAATTAAATTAGTGTGTGAATATTTAACTAATGAGCATTTTTCTATTTTAGAGGCCATTATTGAGCAGCAAAATGAATTATTGAAGGAAAATGACTATCAAGGTTGGATAAAAGAAGATGAACGATTCCACCGTTTCTTCTTAGAATTATTGGATAACTCAGTTTTCTTAGATTTAGCGGACAATATTCGCCAGCGAGTCTATTTTCAGCCCGACCCTATTTATCGCAATGAATATTATTATGAATCTACACGCCAACATCAGCAATTGGTTGAGCAACTCAAAGCAAAAGAATTTACCCTTGCGGAAGAAACGCTGACTGAGCATATTTTACGCGGTAAACGTAATTATGTTTAATGTTAAAACTAACAAAAAAGAGAAAACCAAATTTATGGTTTTCTCTTAAATTGAATATTATTTATAACGATTTATCTTAGCTAGATTTGGCTTCTTTCAATGCTGCGTCTTTATCATGGTGATAATGGAACGTAAATTGGAAGATTATTGCTAATACAACAGTATAAGAAGCAAAAACTAACCAAATCATTTGCCAATCTTTAATACCATCCACTGTGTAATAGTCGACAACCAACCCACTTAATATCGCTCCAAAATAGGCCCCAACACCGTTAACCATCGTCATGAATAAGCCTTGGGCACTCGCGCGCATACGCGTATCCACTTCTCTTTCAATAAAGATAGAGCCTGAAATATTAAAGAAATCAAATGCGCAGCCATAAACAATCATCGACATGATCAAGAACATCAAACCAATGGCTGATGGGTCGCCAAACGCAAAGAAACCAAAGCGTAGTGTCCAAGCGAACATACTTAATAACATGACCGTTTTAATGCCATAGCGTTTCAAGAAAAATGGAATTGCTAAGATAAAACACACTTCAGCCATCTGAGAGATCGATAATAATATCGATGGATACTGTACCACCAAACTATCTTGGTATAGCGGGTTCAGGCCGAAGTCATGCAAGAATGGATTACCAAACGTATTGGTAATTTGTAAAACGGCGCCAAGTAACATAGCGAATAAGAAAAATACCGTCATAATGGGCTTTTTGAATAACACCAAAGCATCTAAACCTAGCTTACTGATCCAGCTACTTGAAATCGCTTTTTTATTAACTTCAATTTTTGGCAAAGTTAGTGAATAAAGCGCTAAAAGCAATGAACAACCACCTGCAATATAAAGCTGCATACTACTTAGCTCAAATTTCAATAAGCTAATGCTCCACATTGCAACAATAAAGCCTACCGTACCAAACACACGAATAGGTGGGAAGTTACTCACTGAATCGAGCTGATATTGACTTAATGATGAATAACTAATGCTATTTGAGAGTGCAATTGTTGGCATAAAGGCCATTGCATTAATTAACATCACCCAGAACATGATAGTTGAACTTGTGACTGTTGCGGCATAAAACAATGCAGCAGCCCCAATCAAATGGCAAATCATATATAAACGATTTGCTGGAATATATTTATCTGCAATGATTCCGATAAGCCCAGGCATTAAAATGGCAGCAATACCCTTTGAGCTATACACCATACCGACTTCTGCACCTGAAAAACTCAATGTTTTCATCATGTACGAGCCGAGTGTAACTAACCAACTTCCCCAAACAAAATATTGCAGGAAAAGCATGATTTTCAAGCGGGATTTAATATTCATACAAGGCTCCGTTTGGAGTTATATTTATTTGTTTTTATTTTCAACTCAGCAATGGCAACACCCATAAGGATGACAGCAACACCAACAAACTGAATGAATTCAAGAGGTAAATGCAATACTGTTACGGATAATAAAATCGTGACAGGTAACTGCATTGAGCTAACAATGGTCGCTAAACTGGTACCGATCAGTGGAGTACCTTTGGCAAACATCCACATACCGAAGAAAGAACCAAAGAAAGCCAGAGGTAATCCATATGAGAAAAATAGAGATTGAAACGTTGATGCGCTCAATAAGAATGTTGGCGGAACAACAATTGATGTCAAAATTGCGCCCCCTGTTACCATAATTGCAGAACGCATCATAGGATCTGTTTTAACCGCTAATGCTCCACTGACGTAAACACGAATAGCGTTCGATAATGCTGCACATAATCCTAATAGCACACCAAGCCAGTGAAACACGATCCCTGAGCTGTTTAACAAACCTGTCGCTAATACTGTCCCAATTAATATCACCACAACTGACACCATGGTCATTACGGGAGGAATTTTGCGGTCAATAAATGCGTTAATTGCAACCCCCATCCATGTAAATTGCAAAAAGAGTACGACACCAAGTGCAGGGGATAAATATTGCAATGATGCATAATACAAAAGCCCGGTTAACCCGGTTGTCGTCCCAGTGAGTAACATTAATAGGCCTTGCCGGCGTGTTGGCCATACTAGACGTACTTTTTTAACTAATGCGCCTGCGACAACAAAAAACCACAGTAAAATCGCACCTAATACCGTTTGGCTACCGATGACATCACTCAAGGAATACCCTGCGCGGTAGGCCAACACGACGAGTGTTGAAAGGATGCCATAACTACAAGCGCCTAAAGAAACTAAAATTAGACCTTTAAATTTCATTTCAATATTCACCTTATTTAGCGTCATGGCCATCTTTATATTATTTTGATAAAAAGAGTCTAAAAAACTAGAAGCGCTCAATCACACCTGTTACTAATTTCAAGAAGGTCGCTTTAACTTTCTCTGCTGTTTCAATAACTTCATCATGGCTAAGAGGCTGTTCTAAAATACCGCAAGCCATATTGGTTAAGCAGGAAATGCCCACTGTTTTAATTTGTGAATGGTGAGCGACCAGAGCTTCTGGTACGGTAGACATACCAACAGCATCTGCGCCTAAGGTTCTGATCATACGAATTTCGGCAGGAGTTTCGTAAGTTGGGCCTGTCCACCATGCATAAACACCTTCACGGACAGAAACACCTTGTTCAGCCGCTACATCCTTGATTGTTTGGCGTAATTCTTTGTTATACACCTCACTGACATCCAAGAAACGCACCCCTAATTCAGGGTTATTTGGCCCCATCAGTGGGTTATTTGCAGTTAAATTAATATGATCGGTAATAATCATCAGATCACCTGGGTTGAAGTCGGTATTTACCGCACCGCAGGCATTGGTGATAATCAATTTTTCGACACCCAACGCTTTCATCAAACGTACAGGGAAAGTGACCTGGTCAAGGGTAAAGCCTTCGTAGTAGTGGAAACGGCCTTTCATGGCAACCACATTTTTACCTGCGATGGTACCGATCACCAATTCATTGGCATGCCCTACTGCTTCAGATTTGGCAAAGTGTGGAATTTCGCTATAAGGAATATGCACTGCATTTTCTAATGTATCCGCGAATGGGCCGAGTCCTGAACCCAGAATAATACCCACTGTTGGTTTAATATCTGTACGAGACTGAATAAAACTCAAGCTTTCTAGAATATCTTTTGTATGATGCATGGTTGTCTCCAAATTGACATCGACTAAAAATTGTTAAAATCGATCATAAAGCAATTTAGAAACAGAACAGCGATCTTAATCTCATTTTAATAAAAAGTATTTCGATATGATGTGTCACATAAAGCAGAATCTTATGCGTATATTTGCTAGTCTTTATCGATAGAGTCGGAATGAAAAGGAGTGAGGCGCTTGTTACATACACTATTAAATGAATTTCGCACCTCAAAAAATTCAAAAACACAAAAACTCAAAACTCTTTACCGGTTAATTTTAAACCACGGCCCCATTAGGGCAGAGACGTTGACATCACTCGCTAGCATGAAGCCAGCAACCTGTGCTCGGTTACTCGACGAATTGGGGAAAAATCACTTAATTTCGACTTCTGAGCTCGGAGAGTCGACTGGTGGACGTAAACCAATCCTCTATAATATTAATGCCGCAGATGGTTATCTTGTTGGCATTGAAATGAGTGATATATATTCAACGATTGTTTTGCAAAACCTAAAATTGGACATTTTAGGTATGGTAAAAGTGAAATATGAGCATCTAGAAACCGCAGAAAACATGATAGTTCATCTGCTCAACAAATTAGATATTTTATTAGCTGAACATGGACTTAGCGTAGAAAGCTTGTTGGGTATCGGCATCGCCATCGACCATATTTTAGAACGTGATAAACTGCCATATCATCAATACCACGCAAGAATAAAAGAACTTCACGACTACATTTCCAGTAAAGTTCCTTGCTTTGTGTTACTCGGAAGTGGGATTAGTTTTGCGGCTTTTGCTGAGTATCGTTTGCGCTATACCTCTGATAGTCAACGATTTTTATTCACAACTTGTGATACTGATATTCGCAGTTGCACCATTATCAATAACCAATACGCTCCGGCCCCCATTAGTACAGCTCAAGCCTTTGGCCATACAACGATTGATATTAATGGCCAGCGCTGTGAATGTGGGTCATTTGGCTGTTTAAAGCAATATAGTTCACTGTCTGCGATTAAATCACGAGTGATCCAGCAACTCAGGCTGGGTAAAAATTCAATAATCAATGAATTAGTTAATAATGAGTCTGAAATTAGCTACCATACTATTTTCCAAGCTCTCACATTGGACGATGCCCTGTGCCTCGAAGCGCTGGGTGAAGCTGCCTATTATTATGGTATCGCCATCGCTAATGCTATTTTAACGACGCAAGCCGATGTGGTGGTGTGCGGCGGCACCCTAACACCTAAAAATCATTTTTTTGAGATGACCAAAAAGTCGATTGACGAAAAACTCGCTATTTTTCCTCATATTAAGACACGCATTTATCCCGCCAATGATTCATATGAAATTGTTGCTCAGGGTGCTGGTGGAATGGTAATGGAGAAGTACCTTGCTGATTAAGCGGTTCTTTCATTAGAACAGATAGAGTGTAGAATAAATCAACAAACCTATACTCTATCACTATTAATGAGGGGATCATGTTAAAATTTGAACACATCAGTAACACGACAAAATCACTGGTACTACAGCAACTTAATTCTCAATCCCCTCTTGTTCATTGCATGACAAACGATGTTGTTCAGACCTTCACTGCCAATGTCCTATTAGCACTCGGCTGCTCCCCTGCCATGGTGATTGAACCCGAAGAAGCTGAGCAGTTTGCCGCTATCGCACATGGCTTACTCATTAATGTGGGCACATTAACAACAGAGCGTCGATATGCGATGAAATGTGCGGTTAACAGTGCCAATCAAGCACAAAAACCTTGGGTACTTGACCCTGTCGCTGCAGGTGCGCTCAGCTTTCGTACACATTTTTGCCATGAATTGTTGACACTCAAGCCTGCCGCTATTCGCGGTAATGCCTCTGAAATTATGGCGTTAGCAGGAAGTAGTGCAGGTGGCAGAGGCGTTGATTCCCTTAACTCCACTGATGATGCACTCCCCGCAGCACAATTATTAGCGAGACAAGCTAAGACTATTGTTGCGATAAGCGGTGAAGTGGATTATATCACCGATGGAACACGCTCCTTTGCGGTGACTGGCGGCCATATTTTAATGACTCGGGTGGTCGGTACGGGATGCGCTCTTTCTGCGGTGGTTGCTGCCTGTTGTGCTCTACCTGGTGATAGGCTGCAAAATGTTGCCGCTGCTTGCGCTATCATGAAGCAAGCCGGAGAAACCGCAACTCAGCGCTGCCATGGGACAGGCAGTTTTATCCCTGAATTTTTAGATGCGCTTTATCAATAGCTTTGTTGTCATTGATAACTATATTGTGATGAAAACTTGGCATAGCGCACTAAAGCCGAGTTTTTTTTCCTCTTATTTTTCTTGACCAATGGCGAAAGTTATCTCTAAAACGAATAAAACGATAAGCAAAATTTTTGCTATCGGGCTCGATATCATAAAAACGCTGTAATGCAATTAAATCATTAGCTTTGCAAATAGCAAAATTACCATAGTCTGATAAATCAATAACCTTTAACCCCTCATTGGTGACAACAAAGTTCCCTGCATGGATATCATTAGAAGATAAACCATAGTTATGTAATTGGTTAATGACAGACTTCATTTCTGCATAGTAAGGCGTAATATCATCCAGTTCAGATAAAACCGTTCCTTCCACATATTCCGCAATAATCCATGTTTCTACTGACTCACGACCGACCATTTTTTCAGCAACGAAATAGATGTCATTGGTTACCATACAACCTTTATTTTGAGCAGAGACTAATCGCATTAATAACTGAGAGTAAAAAGGGCCTGAAACAATGCGCATTAACCGTTTTTCAATGCGCTTATCACGTTCTTTCTCACATTTAATAATATAGTTTTGCCCATTTACATGAATACGAGCAACACTCCTATCAATATTTCCGCTGCTTAAATTCTTACCCGTGACATTCCCATCAATATAATCTTTAACAATTTGCCAAAAATCTATCTCGCCTTCTTTTTGAAAGGTGAGAAAACCGTCTCTTTGTTTTTTTATGATATTCTGCATAACAAAATAGCCAATTTTTAATCAATTGACGGATGCTAGCAAATGGCAAACGACATTTCTTAGCGATTGTTGCAAAATGGCGTCTAAAAATAGGTAAGTTGTGCGATATACCACAAAATTGGTAAGGTTTTAGAAAAGCTGTACAGCTCTATCTATGAGAGCAAGTCACCATAGTGCCAACTTACTCTCATAAAAACCGCTTAGTCGTTACCGAATAAATCGCGGGTATAGACTTTCCCTGCCACATCTTCCAGCTCAGGCACCATCCGGTTGGCTAAAATAATGTCGCTTTCTGCTTTGAAAGTCTCTAAGTCACGAATAACTTTAGAGCGGAAGAACTCTTCTTCTTTTAAGACTGGCTCATACACCACCACTTCGATACCTTTCGCTTTGATGCGTTTCATCACACCCTGTACCGCAGAGGCGCGAAAATTATCAGAGCCTGCTTTCATGACTAAGCGATAAACACCGACTTTACGTGGTGCTTTAGCGATAATCGCATCCGAAATAAAGTCTTTGCGGGTACGGTTTGATTCCACGATGGCGTTAATCAAGTTATTTGGCACGTCATCGTAGTTAGCTAACAGTTGCTTGGTATCTTTTGGTAAACAATAACCACCGTAACCGAATGAAGGGTTGTTATAATGGCTGCCAATACGTGGGTCTAAAGATACCCCTTCAATAATTTGGCGTGCATTTAAACCACGGCTTTCTGCATAGGTATCGAGCTCATTAAAGTATGCCACACGCATCGCTAAATAGGTGTTGGCAAACAGCTTAATGGCTTCGGCTTCGGTGCCATCCGTAAATAATACGGGAACGTCTTTTTTAATCGCACCTTCAAGCAGTAAATCCGCAAAAATTTTCGCGCGCTCTGAACGCTCTCCCACCACGATACGGGAAGGATGCAAGTTATCCCACAAAGCGCGGCCTTCACGTAAAAATTCAGGGGAGAAAATCACGTTGGTATAACCAAATTCTTCACGTAAACGTGCAGTAAAGCCCACCGGAATAGTGGATTTCACGATGATCGTCGCTTCAGGGTTAATGCCATTCACGTCATGAATAACAGATTCAACTGACTGGGTGTTAAAATAATTGGTTTTGGGGTCATAGTCAGTTGGTGTCGCCACAATCACGTACTGAGCCCCTGTGTAGGCTTCTGTTTTATCTTCTGTAGCACGAAAATTGAGGGTCTTTTCCGTTAAAAACTGCTCAATTTCTGCATCAACAATCGGTGATTGATGGTTGTTTAACATCGCCACTTTTTCAGGGATGATGTCCACGGCGACCACTTCGTGGTTTTGTGACAGCAACATGGCGTTAGATAGGCCGACGTAGCCGGTTCCTGCGATTGCTATTTTCAAACTTGCCTCTCAAATCCTGCTAAGGATGTTACAGCTTATTGATATTATTGGTGGTAATAAGAACGATACCAATCCACAAATGCTTGAACACCCTGCTCAATAGAAACTTGTGGGCGATAACCTGTTACATTAAACAAGTCTTCTGTATCCGCCCAAGTGGTGTACACATCACCCGCTTGCATAGGTAAAAAGTTTTTAATCGCTTCTTTACCCAGTGCTTTTTCCAGTGCAGAAATAAATTCAATCAACTTAACGGGCTGCCCATTACCAATATTATAGATTCGATATGGCGCGCTGCTTTCTGCTGGTGATGCCGAAGAGTTATTCGGGTTTGCTTGTGGAATTATATCTGAAATACGGATCACACCTTCGACAATATCATCAACAAAAGTGAAATCACGGCTGAGATTGCCGTTATTATAGACATCGATAGGCTCGCCCGCCAAAATAGCTTTCGTAAATTTGAATAAAGCCATGTCTGGGCGCCCCCATGGGCCATAAACCGTAAAGAAGCGCAGCCCTGTAGTCGGCAACTGATATAAATGTGAATATGAGTGCGCCATTAATTCATTGGCTTTCTTTGTTGCAGCATACAGTGAGATAGGGTGATCGGTTGCCATGTCCGTGGTAAATGGCGTCTTATCGGTTACGCCGTACACCGAACTTGAAGAGGCATAGACCAAATGCTTCACTTTTGCCTGACGGCAGCCTTCTAAAATAGCGAGATGGCCGGTCAAATTGCTATCTGCATAAGCAAATGGGTTTTCCAACGAGTAACGAACACCCGCTTGTGCCGCTAAGTGAATGACTCGGTCAAATTGTTCTTGGGTACACAATACCCGAACGGTTTCACGGTCAGTGAGGTCAAGATGAATAAAGCGAAATAAAGGGAACTGCTCCAATAAATGTAAACGGGATTGTTTAAGCCCCTGATCATAATACGCATTTAAGTTATCAATTCCGACAACTTCATGCCCATTCTCTAATAAACGCTGGCAAAGCGTAAAACCAATAAAACCCGCACTTCCCGTAACCAAATATTTCATATTGATTGTCTTCTAGCGTTAAACCATTCTAAAGCTCTAAATGAGCACCTAATTCACAGAAAAATTAACTAAAATTAAGACAAAAAAAATAACAAATGGTTTTGTTATGAAAACCAAAAATCGTAAAAAATAATAAATTTTAAGAAAATATTAATATTCTAGGTGGGGAATCATAAAAAGAAGGTATCAGCCGTAAATATCTACGGCTGATAATCACATACTAATGAATATCGCCTTTATTGGCATTGGCTGCATCTAAAATTTTATAAACATAGTTACGGTAGCTATCCAGTAACTTCTGGTCTTCACAATCATTCAGCTTGCCATCACATAAGTGACGCATCTTGATGTTGGCCTCATAAAATGGGGAAATTTTTAAATTTGCCCTTTCCAATAAGATACCGCCTAAGAAGGAAATATCAGTTAACTGGCCCGTTTTTATCACCGCGCCTGATTTCAAATTATCCCGTAAGGTAAATTGTGTTAAATAAGCGGGGGATGAAAATGAAGAATTATACTGATTTAAACTAATGCCTGGTTGATGGTCACCAAAATATAAGAACATCAACGGACGCTCACGTTTTTCAATAAAGTCTGCAAAATCACGTATTGATGCATCTGAAGTTACGATTTTGTCCATGTAATGGCTAAATTCACCTGCAGCATCTGGATTTTTAATTTTATCTTTTATGCCATAGTCATCACTATGACTCTCTTTATAGGGGCCATGTTCATACATGGTAAGAGAGAAAATAAATACAGGTTTATCTGTTTCTTGAGCTAAGATTTCTTTTACGTATTTCAGCATATCATCGGTGCTGATCGTCCATAAGTTATCTTGTAATTTTCCTGGGTAACCAAGTTCTTGTGGTTGAATAATTCTATCAACCCCAAGCGTTTCATAGGCATGGCCGGAATGGTATGCACCTTTATTAAAGGGGGTAAGTACCACGGTATAATAACCGTTGGCCTTCATTTCTTTGAATAAGCTATTTTTAAGGTGGTCAACGATAAAATAAAATACACCGCTTTTTTGCGCACCGAAATCATCGCTATTTAAGCCTGTTAGGGCGGAGAATTCAGATAACCAAGTTCCCCCACCAAAAGTTTGCACCCGCATCTGACTATGCGCGCTTACGCCATTATCTTGCTGGAACATAAATAAATCGGGAAGTTTGGTTCCTTCAGGTAAATCATAAATATGTGGGTCAACCGTAGATTCTTGTAGTAATAAAACGATGTCTGGTTTTTCTGATACCGCATTATTTTCTAGGGAGATAGTGGCCGCTTTTTCCACAAAGTAATCGGCTGAACCGGCAAATTCAGGGGATTGATAACTCGCATTTTGTGCTGACATAATAATATTGGTCACTGTCCCCCGGCCTTTTGGCAACGTCTGGGACCATCTGTCATAATAATGTGAGCTTGTGAAGTTAATACCAAAGTAACCTGCAATAATAAGAACGACACCAATAAAGCGAGTCATTTTTGATTTGCTTGGTTTGATCAACCGCCAGCTAATAACCCCATTAATGATTAATAAAATAAGGAACCCAACCAATGCGACACCCGCTAACCAGTAATGGCCCAAGGTGCCCATATTGGAAGTGTCCGTCATGATATTGATATCACTAAAGAAGAGTTGTTCTTTGTAATAATGAACTTTTAACTGGTTCAGGAATTTAATAATGATAAATAATGTACTGGTAATAATCGCAGAAAATAACCAGCGGGCTGTTAGCACCATTAAAATACCGAATAAAACGGCATATACACTGACCGATATGAGTGCAGGATAAATTACACTACCTTTTTCAAAGACTAAGAAAAGGGAGCCAATAAAGATCAATGCCAGATAAAAGCCTGCAAATAACTTTTTCTTCATTAGTTTTACCACAAGTTTAATATTGGAGGTTGCTATGAGGCACTACTATAACGGATTAAAACACTCAATTTATTCAACGAAAATGCCTTTATCTCGTAAATGGTGACCATCGCCTTTACGACGAGTAAAACCGCTTTTATCAAAAAACTCAAGAATTTGAATCGCGAGTTTTCGGCCAATCCCTAATTCGTTACGAAAATCAGCCGCAAAAATAGCTTCATTTTCCAAGCAATAACGATGAATAAGTGAAGCAAAATAATTAATTTGTTCATGACTATAATAGCGGTCACGAACTATTGCCGTAATTAACCCCATTTGTGCCGCCTTTTTTAACACGCGGCGCATCGTGTCTTCTTCATAACCACTTTCTAATGCTAAATCACGCACCCACCACGCCTCATTACGTGAAAACAGTGGGTATATTTGTTGCCAAATCAACTGCTGTTGCACATCAAACACCAACCCATGTTGAGGCATATGTAGCCAGCCACGTGTTTGCTTAATAACATTGTCAGTAATTAGGTCATCAATGAATTTAAAGGCTAATGCCTCACTCATTGAAGGCAGAGCCATACGTTTTAAACGTGCTTTGCCAACACCAATTTGGTCACTGTGTATTTCATTAAATTTTTCAAGAGTTTGAACGATATGTTCTTTCGCTATTTGCGTTTTAAACATGGATAAAACGTGATTGCCAACCCGTTCCACATCCGTTTTTGCTAATAAATTATCTAATGCTTCATGGGTGAGCTGCCGCGCCCAACTGTAATCCCGTAAATTAAGTTCACCTTGTGGAAGTTGTAACTTAAAGTGAGCCAGTTCGTCTTGTTCTCGGCAAAGCTTAGATAACCAATCCAAAAACTCTGGGAGCCTTTTACCTCGGCGTGGGGAAACCAAACGTATCACTCGAGCCCCACCTAACGTTTGGCGAGCGCTAATATCACGAATGATTAACCGGTCATTCTCTACTAACCATAATGGGGTATCTAAAATTAATTCTGCGAGAACAGGGGTTTCTCCTTGCTCCACTAATAATGATACTCGGCCAGTGATATGGCTTGCACCATGATAGAGATGCACAGGCTGCCAGTGCTTAATTAATGTATCGCATTCCAATTCGACAATAACCCGTGTCGCAATAAACGCAGGTTGCTCTGCAAGTAACCAATCACCTCGAGTGATATTTTCTTTATCAATATCACCTGTCAAGTTTAAAGCCACACGGTCCCCCGCGACAGCGAATTCAGATAGTTGGTTTTGCCGATGAATACCTCTGACACGAACTTGCTTATCCGCCCCAGTCACCCAAAGTGATTCGCCAACTTGAATTTTTCCCGCTAACGCGGTACCAGTCACCACAATCCCTGCACCTTTAACCAAAAAAACGCGGTCAATGGCTAAACGAAAACGACGTTGGATATTGGGATGTGAACCACTTTGCTGATGAAGCTGTTGCAGATATATCCGCAGCGCATCAATGCCACGCCCATCTTCGATAGACGTAATAAATAGTTTTGCATCTGGCCAACCTTGCTGAGCCAACTCAGAGGTAACTTGCTTCGTAACCTGCTCAATTCGCGAATGGTCAACTCGGTCAGCCTTCGTCAGTATGACACTGACATTTTCACAGCCCGCTAGTCTTAAAATAGAAAGGTGTTCAAGGGTTTGCGCCATCACACCATCATCACAAGCGACAACCAAAAGCGCATGATTTATGCCGCCAATCCCAGCCAACATATTGGCTAAAAATTTTTCATGTCCTGGAACGTCGATAAAACCAATCGAGCTACCATCTGGCTGCGGCCAGTAGGCATACCCTAGGTCAATGGTCATTCCGCGCTTTTTTTCCTCGGGGAGGTGTGCGGTATTTACGCCAGTAATAGCTTGAATTAATGAGGTTTTACCATGGTCAACATGGCCTGCAGTCGCAAAAATCATGAAAGTAAAGCCTGTAATAACGCATGTTCATCATCAAGACAGCGCAGGTCAAGCCACAATTTACCTTCTTTCATACGCCCAATCACGGGTTGAGGTAACTGACGCCATTGCGTAGCGAGTTGCTCTAATGCGCTACCTTTTCCATTTAACGGTGTAAAGGTTACCGCAAAGCTAGGAAGACGGTCGATAGGAAGTGAGCCGCTACCTATTTGTGAGAGGCAATGCTCAACTTCAACAATGAATTTGTCCCCGTAAAAGGCTTGTAGGGCAACAACGATACTTTCTGCGCTATCACGAATAGTTTCAGGATCTCGTGTTAGCCAACGTAGTGTGGGTAATTCTGTTGTGAGTTTTTCGGGCGTTAAATACAGTTTTAGCGTTGCTTCAAGTGCAGCTAAAACCATTTTATCAACCCGTAAAGCACGTTTTAATGGATGTTTTTGAATTGCATCAATCCATTTCTTCTTCCCTAAAATAATCCCTGCTTGTGGGCCACCGAGAAGTTTATCCCCAGAAATTGAAACCAAATCAATGCCTTGAGAAAGATAATTTTGTGGCATGGGCTCTGCGGGTAGCCCATAAGCCGTCATATCAATCATCGAACCACTGCCTAAATCAATTGCCGTTGGTAATTGGTGCTTTCTACCTAGCTCTGCAAGCTCTTCACCTTCAACTTCAGCAGTAAATCCTTCAATACTGTAATTGCTGGTATGCACTTTCATTAATAGTGCCGTTTGATCATTAATCGCATTCTCATAGTCACGTAAGTGGGTCCGATTTGTTGTTCCCACTTCAACTAATTGGCAGCCAGCCTGAGCCATGACATCAGGCACTCGAAAAGCCCCGCCAATCTCAACTAATTCACCACGAGAAACAATAACTTGCTGGCCATTCGCAACCGTTGCTAACAATAATAAAACTGCAGCAGCATTATTATTAACAATACACGCATCTTCTGCGCCAGTAAGCTCACACAGTAAATCAGCAATCGCACGGTCACGATGCCCTCGCATCGCGCCATCTAGAGAATATTCTAATGTGATAGGCGAACTCATCACTTGGCTAACCGCATTCACGGCTGTGGTCGACATTACCGCACGGCCTAAATTGGTATGTAACACCGTACCGGTCAAGTTAAACACGT
Source organism: Providencia sp. PROV141 (assembly GCF_028481645.1). NCBI lineage: Bacteria > Pseudomonadati > Pseudomonadota > Gammaproteobacteria > Enterobacterales > Morganellaceae > Providencia > Providencia sp. PROV141. The sequence continues at coordinate 139,150 of NZ_JAMPPR010000025.1, forward strand.
TTTTTAGGGCACTTTGCCCTAAATCTTGATGGCGTTGAACTAACTCTTTTACCCAATCTTCCTGCCAGGCAGGTAATTTCCCTGCCTGTGCAATACAGGTTCGAGCTTGCTCTTGCATCTCACGTAAACATGCAGTGACCCAGTGAGCCCCTGATTGTTCAATCAATATTTGCACTTCATCGAGTTGCAATAATTTATCAATCGCAGGAAGTTGGCGATATAAAACCAAGTCTGATTCAGCCATAGTCACGATTCTCTTTTACCGCTTATTTTTCACCAGGGAACAAGAACGGATTAATACTGCTACGTGCAAAACCTTCTTCTTCCATGCGAGCATCTAAAATAATTGACGCTAAATCATCAGCGACAGCTTCAACTTTAGCTTCTTTTTCTTGATAAAGGATTTTCAGATAGCTACCACAATCACCACAGCTTTCAGCTTTAACTGCTGCATTTTCATCATCTAATGACCAATAATTCAATTTACCCGTTTGCTCACAGTTACTGCATTTTACGCGCACCATATGCCATTCAGTTTCACATAAATTACAGTGCAAATAACGTAAACCTTGTGATGTACCAATTTGCACAATACTCGACACTGGCATGCTATTACATACAGGACAGAAATGACGATGGTCACCATGTTCTGCACGCGCTTTACCCGGGATATTTGCTGCCATTTGTGCCCAATACACCGATAATGCAGCCCAAATAAACATCGATTTATCCGCAGGCACTTTTTCAAATTCTTCATTTAGCAGCGCAGTTGCCATGGCTTCGAGTTCTGTTTCAGACGCTTTATTCAGGTTTTCTAACGCAGGGCGTACAGACTCAGGCACGACTGGCATTAATTCGGCAATAATTGCCGTCAATAATTTGTGCCAATGTGTTGTGCGTGGAAATGTTTTTGCATCCAATGGCGAATTATTGGTATTTGTTGAACGCTCAAGGATAGATGCCATATCCATTTCTAATGGATTATCATGCTGTGCATTATGTTGCGCGGTTGCCACTTCAGCGGCAAAATTCAGATAATCTGCAAAAGGATGTTCTCCCGCACCAAGTTCTTTAAGTCGCTCAGCACGGCGCTGATATAAGCTTTTTAAGTTAGGAAACAGAACTGGTGGAATAAAACCAATTCCTTTTTCTTTCAATCTTTCTTGTCCTAACTCTTCTTTAGGAACGATACGAATACCCATTGCGTTCTCTCTTTTCTATTTTTTTATAACGACAATTCCCGAGAAAAGGCTATTTATTTTCTCGAAAGCGTTTTTGCTCATCATATTTATATCCGCGAAAGCGGTTCTCTAATGTTCAGGATAAAACAAAAGTCATCTTGAGGCTACTCTAGCCCCTGAATTATCCCTTCCATTAACCCGGAGTAGATCAAGGTAAATGTAAATCAGGATGATGATTGTTTTATTTGATATAAATAAATTGTTATCACTAGGATAAAAATTCTGAAGTTATGGTTTGAAGTGGTTATGACTACAAGCTTATGCTGCAAGCAGCCTTCTATTTGCAACAGGAATAGGTATTTCACTCTTATCTCAAGGTGTTTTTTATTGCCGTTCTTCAATAAGAAATAAATAAAAACATAAATATATTTAATATCATATCTACTGTACCTTTTAGATAAAAATAAATATAAAAAGCATTTATGGTCAATAGAATACGCGACCAAATACTATTCGGTCGCGTAACAATGAAATAACAGTTTTGCTTCTTTAAGGGTATAACAGTCCCTTTGGTATCATCAAAATACCAAATAAAAAGCCAATATTGTTAACAACGAATTAGGTTTTAGATTTTCAGTAATTCAGGGTAATACATACGCTTAATTGCAAGCTCTAAACCTCTAACTTCCGCTAAACCTTTTAAGCGCCCAATAGCGGAATAGCCTGGGTTGGTCACTTTTTTCAAATCATCTAAAATTTGGTGGCCATGGTCTGGTCTCATTGGAATGGGTGCAAGCCCCGCAGCATAGCGTTTCTGTTCAACCGCTAAAATGGCTTTGACCACTTCAAACATATCAACATCACCTGCAATATGATTGCCTTCATGGAAGGTATTTGGGTTATTTTCTCTCACTGTTGAACGTAAATGTGTGAAATGAATGCGATCACCAAATTCATTAATCATTTTTACTAGGTCGTTATCGGCTCGTACACCATAAGAACCTGTGCACATAGTAAACCCATTATGAATACTATCGCAGCTTTGCTTAATAAACCGCATATCTTCAATGGTAGAAACAATACGTGGCAGGCCTAAAATTGGGCGTGGAGGGTCATCCGGGTGAATAGCTAAAACCACATTTTCTTCTTCACAGACAGGAACGATTTTCTGCAAGAAATAACGTAAATTCTCACGTAACTGATTTTCATCAATATTATTATACAGCGCCAAGCGCTCACGGAATTGGTCTAATGTATAACCTTCTTCCGCACCTGGTAGCCCTGCGATGATGGTTTTAATCAGATTTTCAATGTCATCAGATGACATATTGGCATAATACTCAGCTGCTTCTTTAACTTCTTGTTCTGAATAACTCGCTGCCGCATTTTCACGCTTTAAAATATGAATTTCAAACGCAGCAAAAGCAATATTATCGAACCGTAACGCTTTGGAGCCATCCGGTAGCGTGTAAGCAAGGTCAGTACGCGTCCAATCTAGAATTGGCATAAAATTATAGCAAATGGTCTTAATACCACAGGATGCTAAATTACGAATACTCTGTTGGTAATTTTGAATATAGAGATCAAAATTACCTTGTTGAGTTTTAATATCTTCGTGAACAGGAATACTTTCCACGACAGACCAAACTAACCCAGCATCTTCAATGATAGCCTTACGCTTTAAAATCTCCTCGACACTCCAAACTTCACCGTTAGGAATATGGTGGAGCGCAGAGACGATACCTGTCGCCTCTGCTTGCCTAGCATCACTTAAAGAAACAGGGTCATTAGGACCGTACCAACGCCACGTATGCTCCATGAGTACTTCTCCTTCGATTATTCAAAAATAGTCTGATAAGGAATTGTTTCAAATAGGTAACCATCAAAATTGGGGTCATCAAAATCAGAAAGCTGCATTAGCGTATTTTTGACATTCTCTAAATGCTGCCACATCTCTTTTTTAGCCAACTCCGGATCACGTTTTTGTAGTGCATTTAAAATATTTTCATGATCAACCAACCACTTCTTTCGGTAAGTTGTGTTGTCAATATGTTCGTGAAGCTTATCCCACATAGGGCTTTGTAACCGCACAGCCCAGATATCATCAATAATCTTCGCCATCATGTCATTCTTGCTTGCGCGAGCAATTAACACGTGGAACTTATGATCATTAGCATCGTCACTTTCATTATTTGCGACTTTAATTCGCTCATCTTCTAATAATGCGCGGATCTCTTGGATATCAGCTTTTGTTGCTGACAAAGCAGCGCATGCAGCTATCGCACTTTCAATCACTTGGCGAGCTTGCAGTATTTCAAAAGGGCCATGATCTAAACTTTTAATTTCATCAATCAATAGGTCTGGATGATTAATGACATAAACTCCAGAACCTTTCTTGATAGAAACCAATTTTTCAATTTCCAACATGATGAGTGCTTCACGTACCAATGAGCGACTAACATCATATTTTTTAGCGATCTCACGCTCTGGCATTAAACGACTTCCTATCGGATATTCACCAGATGCAATGAGCTCTTTTAACTGCTGACCTAGGTATTGGTACGAGCGGTATTGAGTTTTCATATATATGTACAACGCGTTGTCGAATTAAATTTAGTTCTTCCATTGTAGATTATCGTCCCTCATTACAATGGTCAACCAATTTATCCACTATTTCCGCAAAATTAGTTAACCAATTTGTGATCAGATTCACTTATTGTCGTCTTTTTAGTCATTGTTTTTTAATTTACCGATTGATAGAGTGAAAAAAAGAGAATTTGGTCAACCAATAAATAAACCACTTTGAGTATTTTACGGTAATTTGGTTGATCAGTTGGTTAACACGTAATAGGGATTCGGGCCAAAATGAAAATCATAAAAGCAGAAGTCTTTGTATGTAGCCCCGGTCGTAATTTTGTCACATTAAAAATTACGACCGATGAAGGCGTATATGGATTAGGTGATGCCACCCTTAACGGGAGAGAGCTCTCTGTAGCATCCTATCTTCAAGATCACCTCTGTCCTCAGCTAATAGGCCGTGACCCACATAAAATTGAAGATATTTATCAGTTCTTCTATAAGGGAGCTTACTGGCGTAGAGGCCCAGTTACGATGTCCGCCATTTCTGCGATTGATATGGCACTGTGGGATATTAAAGGCAAAATTGCCAACCTTCCGGTCTATCAGTTACTCGGTGGCGCTTCTCGTGAAGGAGTGATGGTTTATTGCCACACCACGGGTACCGATATTGCTGAAACACTAGATAACTACGCAAAATATAAAGAAAAAGGTTTTAAAGCGATCCGTGTGCAATGTGGCATTCCAGGAATGGCAACCACCTATGGACAGAGTAAAGGAAAAAACCTTGCTTATGAACCTGCCACAAAAGGCCATCACCCTGAAGAACAACTTTGGTCAACCGAAAAATACCTGGACTTTATGCCCAAACTGTTTGAAGCCGTTCGGGACAAATATGGCTTCAATGAGCACCTTTTACACGATATGCACCATCGCTTGACCCCTATTGAAGCGGCTCGCTTCGGTAAAAGTATTGAAGATTATCGATTATTTTGGATGGAAGACCCAACACCAGCGGAAAACCAAGCTTGTTTTAGATTAATTCGTCAACATACCGTCACCCCAATCGCCGTAGGTGAAGTTTTTAATAGCATTTGGGATTGTAAACAATTGATTGAAGAGCAACTCATCGATTATATCCGCACCACAATCACGCATGCTGGTGGGATCACGGGAATGCGCCGAATTGCTGATTTTGCTTCACTTTACCAAGTCAGAACTGGTTCTCATGGTCCATCTGACTTATCCCCAATTTGCCATGCTGCCGCCTTACACTTTGACCTTTGGGTACCCAATTTCGGCGTTCAAGAGTTTATGGGCTATTCAGAAGAAATGTTGTCCGTATTTACGACCAACTGGACGTTCAACGATGGTTATATGCACCCAAGTGATAAGCCCGGTTTAGGTATCGATTTTAATGAAAAACTGGCAGCGAAATACCCGTACAACCCAGCTTATCTTCCAGTCGCTCGTCTCGAAGACGGCACGTTGTGGAACTGGTAATTTTTATTTTATTCGGAGTCAAATATGAAAGCTGTAAAATCGGTAGTAATTAAAGAACCCAATACGTTATTGATTGAAGAACGTTCAGTTCCTGAACCGGCTGAAAATCAAGTACAAATAAAAGTTCGCTTAGCCGGTATTTGTGGTTCTGACAGCCATATCTACCGTGGCCATAACCCATTTGCAAAATATCCACGTGTGATTGGCCATGAATTTTTCGGTGTCATTGAAAAAGTGGGTTCAGACGTAGACAGTAAACGCGTTGGTGAACGTGTCTCTATCGACCCAGTCCTTAGCTGTGGTCATTGTTACCCATGCTCAATTGGTAAACCAAATGTGTGTGAAACACTAGAAGTATTGGGTGTTCATACTGATGGCGGGTTCACTGAATATGTCAATGTCCCTGCGGCCAATGCTTATACTATTCCTGATTCAATCAGCGATGAATGTGCCGTTACCGTTGAGCCATACTCTATTGCCGCCAACGTGACTTCGCATGTTCACCCAACTCAAGATGACATCGCATTAGTCTATGGTGCGGGTACGATTGGGTTAACCTGCGCACAGGTTCTCAAAGGGGTTTATCAAGTCAAAACCTTGATTATGGTTGACCGTGTGGCTGAACGTTTAGCAAGAGCAAAAGATTGTGGTGCTGATATTGTCATTGATAACTCACAAACCCCACTACCAGAGCAACTCAAAGCACTGGGGCTTCGCCCAACGTTAGTACTTGATGCCGCTTGCCATCCCGCTATCTTACAAGAAGCCATCTTGATTGCTTCCCCCGCAGCAAGAGTTTCTATTATGGGCTTTTCAAGTGAAGCAAGTGCCGTTACACAGCAAAGTATCACCAGCAAAGAGATTTCATTGTTTTCTTCACGTTTGAATGCCAAAAAATTCCCTGAGGTGATTAGCTGGATAGAATCTAAAAAAATTGACCCAACGAAAATCTTGACGCATCAGTTCCCATTCACTGAAGCACAAGAGGCAATCTTAACCTTTGAAAAAGACCAGAAAACCTGCTGTAAAATTCTTTTAACCTTTTAATTTAATTAAAAAAAATAAATCCAATTTGGATACTACCCTACGTGATTAATAGGATAATAATATGAATACTCAGTCAATTGACCCATCAGGGAAAGTGGAACGCAGTTCTGGCGATCTAACCAAAGCTGCAGTTTCAGGCTGGCTAGGAACCGCTCTAGAGTTTATGGATTTCCAGCTTTACTCGTTAGGTGCAGCACTTGTTTTCCATGAAATATTTTTCCCTGAACAATCCGCTTCAATGGCATTAATTCTTGCGATGGGAACTTATGGTGCCGGATATGTCGCACGTATTGTTGGTGCGATTTTCTTTGGTCAAATGGGCGACCGAATCGGTCGTAAAAAAGTACTCTTTATCACCATCACTATGATGGGGGTGTGTACTACATTAATCGGGGTATTACCAACCTACGCACAGGTAGGTATCCTCGCACCGCTGTTATTAGTTCTCTTGCGAATTATTCAAGGCTTAGGGGCAGGCGCTGAAATTTCAGGCGCAGGTACCATGCTGGCAGAATATGCACCAAAAGGCCGCCGTGGTATTGTGGCCTCATTAGTGGGTCTGGGAACAAACTGTGGCACATTAAGCGCAACTGCGATTTGGGCAGTCATGTTCTTCTGGTTAGATAAGTCAGACTTACTGGCTTGGGGCTGGCGTGTACCGTTCTTGGCAAGCTTCGTGGTAATGCTGTTTGCTGTATGGTTACGACTGAATCTGAAAGAAAGCCCTGTATTTGAGAAAGTGCAAAATACGGAAGAACAAGAAGCCAAAGTTGCAGTACAAACACCACCGAAAGAAAGTTTCTTTGCCATGTTTAAATCTAAAGCATTTTGGTTAGCGACTGGCATTCGTTTCGGTCAAGCAGGTAACTCTGGGTTAATTCAAACTTTCTTAGCAGGATATTTGGTTCAAAGCCTATTGTTTGATAAGAGTATTCCAACTGATGCGATCATGATCAGCTCCGTTGTCGGTTTCCTAACTATTCCTGTGATTGGTCTGATATCCGATAAATTTGGTCGTCGTATTCCTTATATTATTCTTAGTTTATCTGCCATGTTGCTCGCCTACCCGATGTTATCTGTCATCGTCGATGGTGCGAACAGCGTTAGCTTAATTACCATCTGTATTATTATCGTTCATAACTGTTCAGTACTCGGATTATTTGCCTTAGAAAATATTACGATGGCTGAAATGTTCAACTCACGTAACCGCTTCACCGGTATGGCTGTGGCCAAAGAAATTGGTGGCTTAATTGCCTCTGGCTTAGGCCCAGTTCTAGCAGGTATTTTCTGTAGCGTCACCGGAAGCTGGTGGCCAATTGCCATCATGATCATCATTTACTCTGCCATTTCATTAATCAGCGCCATCATTATGCCTGAAGTGAAAGATCGTGATTTAACCAGTACGTTGGATGCTGTTGAAGAGGCTGAACAACAAAAAGGTAAAGTGAAATATGCAACTGTCAACCAATAACCTAAACCAATTACCTGCGACTATCAAAGTACCAAGCTATGATAGGGAGCAGATAAAGGTAAAAATGCTTCACTTAGGTTTCGGCGCGTTCCATCGCGCCCACCAAGCCATCTTTGCGGATATTTTAGCTACAGAACAGCAGAGTAATTGGGGTTTTTGCGAAGTCAATTTAGTCGGTGGCGAGCAACAAATTGAAGATTTACTCGCTCAAGATTGCCTTTATAACGTAGTTGAAATGCAAGGCGATAATTGGCAAACCCGTACGGTGGGGGTGGTAAAAGAAGCATTACACCCAACCATTCACGGAATTGATGCTGTTATCAATCGCATGTTAGACCCTAACATTGCCATCGTTTCCATGACTGTTACTGAAAAAGGTTATTGCTATGTACCCGCGACAGGCTCGATTGATTTTTCTAACCCCGCTATCGCACATGATTTAGCCTCACCAGATACCCCTAAATCATTGCCGGGCCTGATTGTTGAGGCGTTAAAACGCCGTAAAGCACTAGGTATTGCGCCATTTACAGTCATGTCCTGTGATAATATGCCTGAAAATGGCCATATTACGAAAAATGTCATTTTAGCGATGGCCGCAAAACAGGATGTCACACTGGCCAATTGGATTGAAGCCAACGTCACTTTTCCATCTACCATGGTGGATAGAATTGTACCTGCCATGACACCAGACACTGCAGAGAAAATTCAATCTCAACTGGGCCCTATCGTCGATAAAGTCGCCATTGCCTGTGAGCCATTTCGCCAGTGGGTGATTGAAGACAATTTTGTCGCGGGCCGTCCTGAGTGGGAAAAAGCGGGCGCTCAATTAGTGACAGATGTCATTCCATTTGAAGAAATGAAACTGCGCATGTTAAATGGTAGCCACTCATTTCTTGCATATTTAGGTTATTTGGCTGGTTACCAATACATTAATGAGTGCATGCAGGATAGCGCTTATGAAAAAGCGGCTTATCACCTGATGGTCAATGAGCAAGCACCAACGTTATCCATCAAAAATGTGGATTTACCCGCCTATGCTAATGCCCTGATTGAGCGTTTCAAAAATACGGGGTTGAAACATCGTACTTGGCAAATCGCGATGGATGGAACGCTGAAATTATCTCAACGTTTACTCGACTCTATCCAAATTCATCTTAAAAACGGCCAATCATTTGATTATTTAGCCTTAGCGGTTGCGGGATGGATGCGTTATGTCAGCGGAAAAGATGATCATGGCGCAGAAATTCAAGTCAGCGACCCACAGGCTGTAAAATTGGCTGAGCTAGTTGCAAACAGCACTGATGATGAAAGCCGTGTTCGCGCACTGCTTTCTCTCAACAGTTTGTTTACCGACGAACTGGTTAATAATTCGTTATTTACTGAAAAGGTGACTGCATTCTACCTTTCACTACGTGATAACGGTGCCAAAAAAACAGTTGAAGCGCTCAACCACCAGCACGACCTATAACAACATCTTAGCAGGCGGGGCTTCCCCGCCTCTTTCATCCAAACTAGTTTGAATCTATTGGCATTCCTTTATTTTCTTTCGAAAACTGATGTCCAAAGAAAAATATCAAACACAATGGAATTAGTGTGGCAAATAAAGCATATTCCTTTGCATAATCAGCTAATAACACCATCATGAAAGCCCCGCCAGCAAAGCCCAATAGTGTCAGAAAATAACAATAACTTTTATATAATGCACTTTTTCTTTCTTGACCTTTAAATGCAATAGACTCTGCCAATGAACTAAAGCCCAGTTGCACATTCAAGGTCACCGCAATATTGCCATATAGCATGCCATTAATCTTATGAAACGCATTACCTTGCATTCCCGCAATAAAAGAAAGAGCCCAAACAGCATGAAATCCATTTGACTGCACGTTAAATAAGAAAATATAAATAATAAGTAATAATAAAAGGACAATTTCCAATGACAATAACGTAAATGTCCAGGTTTTTTCATCAGTATTATAGCGATAACGGATCCATGCCAACAGCATTGCTCCCGCACCAAAGGAAATAATAGAAATAATATAAGGCATCACTGCGGTTAGGCCGTGCTTAGCAAACTCATAACCTAACATAATAATATTGCCTGACTGAAAAGTAGCGAATGATTTAGTCGTAAAAAAGGCATACCCATCAAGCATTCCTGATGCAATAGCTAATAAAAATGCGATCGTGGGTAACTGCATAAAAGGGACTTTAGGAGAGGAAATCATAGTTTACTTACCTGTCTTGATGATTCTTTTTCTGACTGACTTAGTCGACTAATAATCGAGGTGATGTATACCGTAAAAATAGGAAAAACCGTCATACCAGTAGCCGCCAGAATAGTGGTAATGACTTTACCAGCACTCGTCACTGGGATAATATTTGAACCCAATGTGGTGACAGTCATTGCCGCCCACCAAATGGCATCCCCATACGTTTTAACATCAACATTAAGACCCCGTTCGAAAATGTAGAAAATTAAGCTAATAAAATAGACCGTTGAAAATAACAAAATCATATAAGATAAAAATAATGCTGTCGTATTTCGTTTTACAACCATCATCATAAGCATGACAAACGCTGCACCACCACGAAATAAGGGGATAAACCGAATAAGATAAATTTGCTCCTCAGTAAATTTTATCGATGTGTAATCCAATATGGTTAAATACGGAACAGATAACAAAACGATAATCGCGTATTTTTTGACAAATTTTTTTTTATTTTTTGAAATAAATAAAAAAATAAAAAAATCACATGTAAAATAAATGCAGATCCAAAATTGAATATCAAAATAAATTGACCGCTTGAGAAAGGGGTCATGATTAAAGGTTTCAATAGAAATACTCGCTATTAAAACCAACGAGGCCACAATCCCTAAAAAATGAAGTGTTTTAATCCACGTTTCTTGACTACCAAACTGTCGAAAAGTCAGCATATTAATAATCTAATTATTGAAGCCATTAATAGGGCTTTTATTCATGATAAGATCCCGTTGCTATTTTTCTAACAACAACGGGAAAATATAAACATTACTGTGTTAACGGGGGAAACCAAATAGCTTGCTGGCCACTCACCAATCGTTCTTGGTTAATCCACGTAAAAGGAGCAGGTACCTGAGCTTGCAAACGTACATCTTCAGCCCCTCGTTGTGCGGTTAAGGTTGGAGTAAGCACGACAGGCTCTGGCCCATAAATAGCCGCTGACGTCGAATCACGTTCGTTTCGTCCTCCACAAACCACCCATAATTGGTTTAATGTCGCGATGGCATAAGGGATAAAATCGGCACGTCCTGTCGGCGGCTCTTCAACCGAAAAAAGATGGCTATCAATTTCTACTTTTAAATCACTCGGGATACCGGCTGGTGCAGCAAGGATATCAGCGCGTAACGTACTGTATAACCCCCCTAATTCAGGAACATCTAATTCATGTGCAGCCGCCAGTGCAATACGCCCAATTGGCGTTGCTGTCACACTCACAGAACTACCCGCTGTTGCCCAGCCACTATCTCGCTCATTAAGATGTGTAACGCGATAGCGCGCTAATATTTCCCCTAATGGCCCTGCAAGCACCACCGTATGGAACAATTTATCCGTTTCAATTTCAGGGTAGCTTCCAACAATATACCCTTTCCCCTTTTGAGCCGCCTGACTCAATGTTTGCTCAAAAGTGCCCCCTTGTTGTTCGGCATAAGACAAAATAATGTTGGGATCGTTGGTATAAGGTAGCGCAGAAAGCTCAGGAAGAACCAGCAACTCATTTTCTCCCACTAGGACTGAGTTTAGCTTAGAAAGCGATTTTTCCCACTGCGCCGCAATCAGCGTTGTTTGCGTTATTGTTGATGTGGCATTGATATCTGTCGGGCTACGATGAAAAGCAAGCATTGGGAAATATAATTCAGGCCGACGCTTCGCCAGTAATGCATCGCGCTGTTTATCCGCTTCATCTAAGTCAATCATCGCACTGTATATGCCATTTAATCCCGGTTCTAACTCTAATGGGCTAAGCACTGGAGATTGAGCCACTTTATGTCCTGATGGTGCCCATACGCTCGAACCACCATTATAATAGAGCTGCCCTTTGGTAATTGGGTTAGTTTCAATTCCACTGCGTGTTGCACAAATTACCCAGACACCATTGAAAGTACTCATATGCTGTACATGCGCAACGGTTGAGTGATCCCCAAGCATTTCAGCAGGACTCGCGTTAGGCATCATACGGTCGGATACTGAATGCCAACCAATGATTTGTGCCCCTTCTAATGCGGCTAAACGTACATATTGCCAGTAGGTATCATCATAACAAATTAGTAATGCAATACGGCCAATCGGTGTTTCAAAGGTTTTGACGCCGGTATTACCCGGAGCAAACACTTTTTGATCTTGAGAATTTAGGCCTATTTTACGATATTTACCAATAATGCCTTCCGGCCCCATCAAAACGGCTGAATTATAAGCCAGCCCAGTTTCGCTATCGCGCTCCGCGATACCCACACTCATATACATTCCTGTTCGAGCCAGTACGGGTAGTATTGCAGCGGTCGTTTTGCCAGGGATAGTATCTAAATAAGGCGCTAATTCTGTAGAGTCCGAAAATAAATAACCACTCACAGCCGTTTCTGGAAATACGGCATAATTTATCCCTTGAGCGGCCACTTTTTCTGCCGCTTCAACTAAACGTTGAATATTTCCATTTAAATCTCCCCATGCAGGAATAAAATCAACGGCTGCCACCTTACTACTTTTTTTTATTTCAGCAATACTCATACAATAATCCTTATTCAAAGAATTTATTAGTAAATAAATAATTTTTGCTATTAATAAAAATAAATATTAAACAGGAAGAATATTTCTATAATTCCAAATAATTTAGGTAATAATAGCTTGAGTGCAGCGGCTATATTTGAGTACATCGAGTATCTAAATATAGCCGCTAATATTAATTTTCTTTTTTAGAGAATCATATTAAGAGCGAATTTAATGTTATTAATTAAATAACATTATTTTTTTTCATTTCCATAATTTGTTCATCACTATAACCAAGCTCTTTTAACACTTCGTTATTATGTTCCCCTAGCAATGGAGCACTTTTAATTTCAGGGATAAACGCTGAAAACTTCATTGGGCAACCCACCGTTAAATATGAGCCTCGTTTTGGTTGCTGAACCTCGACAATTGAGCCACTACGACGCAAAGAAGGGTCTTCCATAATTTCTTTCATACTTAATACTGCGGAACATGGCACATCAAACTGATCAAAATAGTCGGTTAGTGCATGTTTATCTTTGTCTTTGGCGATTTCTTCGATTGCATCCCATACATCTTGGATATGGCTTGCACGTGCCTGTGTAGTAGCAAAAGCAGGGTCAGTTTTCCATTCTGGGCGCCCAATTGCATCACAGGTATTTTCCCAATTATGATCTTGATTAATAAAATAAATATAGGCATTTGGATCAACATCACTGCCTTTACATTTGAGCATCGTGCCCGGCTGGCCCCCCCCACTCGCATTTCCCCCACGGGGAACCGCATCACCAAATGTTCCGTTGGGATATTGAGGATACTCCTCTAAGAAACCGAGTTTTTCTAAACGTTGTTGATCACGTAATTTCACACGACATAAATTAAGCACCGCATCTTGCATCGACATCGTAACACGTTGCCCTTTACCTGTTTTTTCACGGTGTAATAATGCTGTCAGTATGCCTATCAATAAATGCATACCCGTATTACTGCCCCCCAATGCCGCAGCGCTTACCGTTGGAGGGCCATCCGGAAAGCCTGTCGTTGATGCGGAACCTCCCGCAGATTGAGCAACATTTTCATAGGCCTTAACGTTCGCATAGGGCGAATTTTCATTAAACCCTTTAATCGAGCCAAAAATTAACCGTGGATTAAGTTCTTGAATGTACTCCCATGTGAACCCCATATGGTCGATAGCCCCCGGATGAAAATTTTCAATTAATACATCAGACTGACGTATTAATTTCTCCATCACGGCTTTTCCCTCTGGGGTTTTGGTATTGAGCTCTAAAGAGCGTTTATTACTATTTAACATCGTAAAATATAACGCATCGACATCTGGAATATCTCGTAATTGGTTACGAGTCACATCCCCAACCCCTGGGCGTTCAATTTTGATCACATCAGCACCGAACCAAGCAAGCATTTGTGTACAAGATGGGCCTGACTGGACTCCCGTAAAATCAAGAACACGTATCCCATCAAGCGGTTTTGAAGAAGTCATAATTCACCTTTTTACAAAACAGCCATGGCGTCATTTCTCACGCCATGGCAACTCATTTTGACCCGTTTATTCTTTCTATGAAACAAGTCGAGAGATGTAGATCCACGCTGGAGCTGCGATGATAAAACCAAGCACACTCACGGCCAGCGATGCTGTTCCTGTTCGGGTATACAGATTAAAGCGACTTGCAATAATTATTCCAGAGAACGCTGGTGGTAACGCCCCGGCTAATACCATCATTTGCAGTTGCTCTGTACCCATATTAAACATCATACCCGCCAGCAACATTAACCCTGGCATTAACACTAGCTTTAATAACGTGTTATAGACAATCTCACCATCGAACTCGAACTTATTCGCGGCTAATGTCAGACCCGCAGCAAATACCGCAACACCGGAGTTTGCTTTCGCAATTAAATCAAATGTCGGGTCCCAAACAGTTGGAATTTTCACACCAACTAGTACCAGTGCAGTCGCGAGTACCGGAGCCCATACGACAGGTTCTTTAAAGGCTGAGATTAATGCATCCATACCGCCGCCGCCTTTTTTCCCTTCTGCATCAGATGGGTTCAGTAAGAACAAGCCGATAGGAATTGTAATGGCATTAACGATGATGGATATAATGGCAACAACTAATCCCGTTGAAACGGTTTCACCATAAATAGGGTCTAGAACCGCAAACCCTAAGAAACCAATTGTCGGAGAACCTGCAATTAATGCACATACCGCAGCTTCGCCACGACTATGTTTAAAAATATATTTACAGCTAAAGAAAGAGAAAAAGAAACAAACGAGCAAGACCACAAATGAAATAATAGTCAATTTAGCGTCTGCAAATATCATTTCTCGATTAGCACGCGCGATAGACACAAATAATGCAGCAGGTAATGCGTAATTTAATACCAACTTATTAAATGCTTTCGCTTGGTCACTGGTAAACACATTTCGTTTACCACTCACATAACCTAATACCATAATAATAATGATAGGTAATAGGTCGCTCATAAAAATCTTATACATAAAATCAGCCATAAGACCCACCTATTTTGGCAATAAGATTCCGTACGCAACTCATTAAAAATGAGCCGCGTAAGGTAATCTTTGTTAGTTAACGTGATACTGCGTTAATTTTTCACTACAGACTTCGGATTTAAATTACCAATATGGCCACTTTCCGTTCCAACTGCAGGGTCAATAACGACATTTATCAAGGTTGGATGACCCGATGTTAAACCTGCCTTCAAGGCTTCCTGTATCTCTGCTGGCGTTGTTGCTTGATAACCAATGCCACCAAAAGCCTCGATCATTTTGTCATAACGCGCTCCACCCATTAAAACTGTAGGGGAAGGGTCTTGGTCACCATGGAGATTTACGCCATCACCACGGTAAATCCCACCATTATTGAAAATCAAAATAGTGACAGGCAATTTGTAACGACAAATCGTTTCAATTTCCATACCACTAAAGCCGAATGCACTATCGCCTTCAATCGCTACAACAGGCTTACCACTGGTTACAGCTGCACCAACTGCATAGCCCATTCCAACGCCCATTACGCCCCAGGTTCCACAATCTAAGCGTTTACGTGGTTGGTACATATCAATAATATTTCGTCCGTTATCAAGCGTGTTAGCACCTTCATTAACGACATAAACATCTTGGTGATCGACCAGCACATCGCGGATTGCGCGTAAGGCGTTAAAGTAATTCATAGGAGAAGTGTCAGTGTTTAACTTAGCTGCCATTTTCTCGACATTAATTTTCTTGTGCTCATCAATACTAGCGAGCCATTCCGTTGGAGATTTAACGGGGATTGATTTGAGCCCTGCCAATAAAGACTCGATACTTGAGTAAATATCACCAACAACAGGTGCGGTTATTGGGCGGTTACTATCAATTTCAGAAGGTTCAATATCTAACTGAATGAATTGAGTTTCTGGTGACCAGTGTTTACCTTTACCATGATCAAGCAACCAATTAAGGCGAGCTCCCATTAACACCACAACATCCGCACTGGATAAGGCATATGAGCGAGCAGATGCCGCTGACTGAGGATGCGTATCTGGTAACAGCCCTTTTGCCATTGACATCGGTAAATAAGGGATGCCCGTCGTTTCAATAAATTGACGAATATTGTCATCCGCTTGAGCATAAGCGGCGCCTTTACCCAAAATAATTAATGGCCGCTTAGCTGAGGCGAGCAGCTTAAGGGCTTTATTCACTGAATCGGGTGATGGAATTTGTCTTGGCGCAGGGTCTTCTACTGTAAAAATGGTTTTATCCGCCGCGTCTTTATCCATCACGGCAGACAACACTTCCGTTGTTAAATCAAGATAAACTCCACCTGGACGGCCTGATACCGAAGCGCGGATTGCTCGCGCGAGTGCGATACCAAGGTCTTCGGGTTTATTCACACGGTAAGACGCTTTTACAAAGGGTTTTGCCGTGTTCATTTGGTCTAATTCTTCGTAATCACCCTGCTGCAAATCAATTATCGCTCTGTCGCTCGAACCACTGATTTGAATCATTGGAAAACCGTTGGTGGTTGCATTAGCCAGCGCCACCATACCATTTAAAAAACCTGGCGCCGAAACCGTTAAGCAGATACCCGGTTTTTGGGTGATAAAACCACTAATTGCAGCCGCATTACCCGCGGATTGTTCATGGCGAAATCCAATATAGCGAATACCTTCAGCTTGTGCATGCCTTGCCATGTCAGTCACTGGAATTCCAACAACACCGTAGATTGTATCAATGCCATTTTTTTTAAGCGCATCGACAATAATATGCATACCATCAGTCAGGTTTTGGGTTTGATCAGCAGACATGTCTACCTCATAATTAACTGATTAAAAGATTAAAGGGAGTGATAAGTCACTCCCCATTTTTAAAATTAGATCGCTTTGTTCGCGCGCATTGCTGCAATTTCATCTGCGCTATAACCTAATTCAGTTAGGACTTGATCTGTGTGCTCACCCAACAATGGCGCGCTTTTGATATCGGGTGTAAATGAGGAGAATTTCATCGGACAACCTACCGTCAAGTAAGTCCCGCGTTTTGGCTGTTCAACTTCAACAATACTTCCGCTCTTACGCAGCGATTGGTCTCGTGCAATTTCACGCATACTGAGTACAGGGGCGCAAGGTACACCATATTTACTCAAATATTCGACCGCTTCATGTTTATCTTTATCTGCTAAGAATTTTTCAATTTCAGCAAAAATATCAAAGATATGAGGTTGACGAGCCTTTGGTGTATTGTAAGCAGGGTCAGTTGCCCATTCAGGCTTACCAATAGCGACACAGGTTTGCTCCCAGTCCTGTTCTTGGATAGTAAAATAAATATAAGCATTTGGGTCAGTTTCCCAGCCTTTACATTTTAAAATCCAACCTGGCTGGCCGCCGCCACCAGCATTACCGCCACGAGGAACAGCATCACCAAACGTACCATTTGGATATTGCGGGTATTCTTCAAGGTAGCCAATTTTCTCTAATCGTTGCTGGTCACGAAGTTTGACTCGGCACAAGTTGAGTACAGCATCTTGCATCGACATAGTCACTCGCTGACCTTTGCCTGTTTTCTCGCGGTGTAATAGCGCTGCAAGTAAGCCTATGAGCAAGTGCATACCCGTATTGCTATCACCTAACGCTGCGGCACTCACTAATGGTGGGCCATCCCAAAAACCTGTCGTGGAGGCAGCACCACCTGCGGCTTGGGCAACGTTCTCGTAGGCTTTAACATCGGCATAAGGAGAGTCTTCATCAAAACCTTTGATGGAACCGAAAATCAAACGAGGATTTAATTCTTGAATGTGTTCCCAAGTGAAACCCATATGGTCAATTGCACCTGGATGAAAGTTCTCAACGAGGACGTCGGCTTGCTTAATCAGCCGCTCCATCACCTCTTTACCTTCTGGTGTTTTAGTATTTAATTCTACTGAGCGCTTATTACTATTAAGCATTGTGAAATACAGCGCATCCACATCAGGAATATCCCTTAATTGATTGCGCGTGACATCTCCAACTCCCGGACGTTCAATCTTAATAACATCCGCGCCGAACCACGCTAACATTTGAGTACAAGATGGCCCTGATTGTACACCGGTGAAATCCAGTACCTTAATACCTTGTAAAGGAAGATCCATGTGTTACCTCTTTATTTAGCTGTCGTAAAAGGAATGTAAGACGGTTCAATTATTTAGCTGCGTTAAAAAGATATTTATATATATGATGGTTTTTATATTTATTACTAACTACATGACTATTTTTATTAAATAATATCACCAATGTCCAGTAATTAATTCCATTAATATATGTAAACCATAACATTCTTAAAACAACTCAACGCCAGCATATTAATTCAACTTAAACTTGCAATTAGAAACAAAATATCGAATTAATCAATAATGCCCATTTAAGATAGCTATTTATTGATCTAATATCAATATTCAATAGCTATTCACAAAGAAATAACAATTATAAAAATAGTTTATTATCAATAAGTTGAATGGTTAGCATCTTTTTTTCACATAAAATAAAAACGAATAAATGTTTATTTGTTTATTCTTGGTTTAAAAATAATGTAAATTATACGCGAAATAAGAGCATCCATATTTGATGAGTGTTTTTATTAATCTTATTTTGATTAACTATAATGATAATAAATCGTAAACAGGTCATCTAATAAATATATCTAATTTTCTTTCTTTCAAATAAATTGAATGTTTATATTTTTTAGATATAAAAAACCCACAAATAACATTAGTCATTTGTGGGTTTGATAACAACAATAATAATAAAACTTAGTTTTTCTCTTGTTGCTGTTTTTGCTGTTTTTCTTTTTCCAAAAGCTGGCGGTACCACAATGGATGGTGCTTTCTAGCCCAACCACGAGTCACCCAACCTTCAACCATCGCACGCACTGAACCTTTCACCCAAATCGCGGCATAAGCGTGGACCACAATCATAATGATCAGCGCAATCGCAGAGAGCGAGTGAATAAGAATCGCTGCGCGATAAACAGGGATTGGGAAGTAATCTGCGAAATAAGGACGCCACATAATCACTCCCGTGACCACCAGCGCTAATAAGCAAATAGTCACCACCCAATACACCCCTTTTTGACCGAGGTTATATTGGCCGACATCACCAGCTTCTTCGTTTTTCAGCACCTTACCGATATTTTTTGCCCACTTGATATCTTCTTTATTAATGAAGTTATGGTGGAAATAGCGGAAGAACATAAATACGAACAGCAAGAACATCGCCGTACCCACAAATGGATGCAAAATTCGCGACAGTTGTGGCGTGCCTAAAATGTTCATAAACCAGTTGAGGGATGGGAAAAAGAACCCAAGCCCACTGATTGCAGTGAACAAGAAGCAAATCACAACCGCCCAGTGATTGATCCTTTCAATCGGTTTATGGCGGATAATTTTGTCGTTATCATCTGGCATCATTTCTGATCCTCCCCTTCTTTTGATTTCGAAGTGTCAGATGACATTGCATTATGCAAATCTTCTAAAGCCTCTTCTTCATCTTTTTTGGAGACGCGGTTCGGACCAATACCCACATAGTGGAAGATGGCCGCCGCAAATGTCGCAGCAAAACCAACCGCTGCTAACGGCTTCCAGATACCTTTCCAGAAAGTAACGGTAGGGCTGATTGTCGGGTTTTCCGGCAATCCGTGATACAACTGCGGTTTATCTGCATGGTGTAAAACGTACATCACGTGCGTACCACCAACCCCTTCAGGGTCATATAAACCTGCGTTTGCATAACCACGGGTTTTCAGCTCTTCAACACGCTCACCTGCCATGTTAATCATGTCTTCTTTGCTACCAAAATGGATAGCGCCGGTTGGACACGTTTTCACACACGCAGGCTCTTGACCAACTTCAACACGGTCAACACACAGCGTACATTTGTAGGCGCGGTTATCTTCTGGGTTGATGCGCGGTACATCAAACGGGCAACCCGCAATACAATAGCCACAACCAATACAATGTTCCGATTGGAAATCAACGATACCGTTTTTGTACTGTACTATCGCGCCTTCCGAAGGGCATGCCTTCAAACAGCCTGGGTCAGCACAGTGCATACAGCCATCTTTACGGATCAGCCATTCAAATTTATCGTTCTCTTCCACTTCAGAGAAGCGCATTACCGTCCATGATTTAGCGGTTAAATCGGTTGGGTTATCATATACCCCAACGTTAGTCCCGATTTTGTCACGGATATCGTTCCATTCGGAACACGCGACCTGACAAGCTTTACAGCCGATACAGGTCGTCACATCGATAAGCTTTGCAACTTCTTCCTTATAGTCCCGCACCTGAGGTGCGGGAGTCAGGGAATTGGTGGCAGAGCGACGAATAATGTCCTGAGATTGCATTGACATAATTTATCTCCTTACACCTTTTCCACATTGACAAGGAACGATTTAAATTCCGGTGTCTGAGTATTCGCATCACCCACATACGGCGTTAACGTGTTAGCAATAAAGCCTTTCACAGCCAAGCCTTCAAAGCCCCAGTGAATAGGGATACCGATGGTATCGATATCTTTACCCGCCACTTTCAGCGTATGAATACGTTTGGTCACCACAGCTTTCGCTTTGATATAACCGCGTTTAGAGCTGACTTTCACCGTATCACCTTGTTTGATACCTTTTTCATTCGCCAGACGTTCACCAATTTCAATGAACTGTTGCGGCTGAATGATGGCATTTAACAAGGCATGCTTTGTCCAATAGTGGAAATGTTCAGTCAAGCGATAAGTCGTTCCAACATAAGGGAATTCTGTCGCTTTACCCATTTGCGCCCAGTCATCTTTAAACACACGAGCTGCAGGGTTTGATACGACTTTTGGATGTAATGGGTTGGTATCCAACGGCGTTTCAATTGGTTCGTAGTGCTCTGGGAATGGGCCTTCAGCCATTTTATCCAGTGCGAATAGACGTCCCATACCTTCTGGCTGCATGATAAACGGACCAACACCACTTCCCGGTGCGGCATTGCTATAGTCAGGAATATCCATCCCTATCCACTTGCTGCCATCCCACTCAAGGATTTGACGTTTCGGATCCCAAGGTTTACCCATTGGGTCTGCTGATGCACGGTTATAAATCACACGGCGGTTCAGAGGCCACGCCCATGCCCAACCTAATGTGTTCCCCAGACCCGTTGGGTCAGAGTTATCACGGTTAGCCATTTGGTTGCCTTTTGGCGTCCAACTACCTGCAAATATCCAGCAGCCACTCGCAGTGGTACCGTCATCACGTAACTGGGCAAACGAGCTCAGCAGTTCGCCTTTTTTCACCAGAACGTTGCCATCAGCGTCTTTCAAGTCAACTAAAGCATAACCATTGTTTTCTTGAGCGACTTCTTCTGGCGTTGGATTATCTCGGTCGAAGTAATTCCAAGTCATACTTAGAACTTGTTCAGGTACCGCACCGCCTTCAGAGGCATACAGTTGACGTAGACGATGGAAAATACCAGACAGAATTTCACCATCACTGATCGCTTCACCTGGGGCATCCGCACCTTTCCAGTGCCACTGCAACCAACGTGCCGAGTTAACAATCGAACCATTTTCTTCAGCAAAACAGCAAGATGGCAGGCGGAATACCGTAGTTTGGATTTCTTCCGGATTCACATCATTCATTTCGCCGTGATTTTGCCAGAAATTCGACGTTTCCGTATTCAGTGGGTCAACGGTAATCAAAAATTTCAGTTTTGACAGCGACTTAACGACTTTGTTTTTATTCGGGAATGACGCTAATGGGTTAAAGCCTTGGCAGATATAGCCGTTAACTTCCCCTTTATCCATCATCTCAAAATAGCGCAATACATCGTAACCTTGATCCCATTTAGGTAATAAATCAAAACCCCAATTATTTTCTTTCTGCGCTTTATCTCCGTAGAAAGTCTTCATCAAACTGACAAAGAATTTCGGGTAGTTACCCCAATAGTTAACTTGACCCTCAACCGTTGCTTTTGGCGTGTTTGCAGCTAAGTAACTTTCTAATGTGGTTTGTTTGTCTGATGGTAAGGTTAAATAACCCGGTAAGCTTTGCGACAGTAAACCTAAGTCAGTTAAACCTTGGATATTGGAGTGACCACGCAGTGCGTTTACACCACCGCCTAACATCCCCATATTACCCAGCAGTAATTGGATCATCGCCATGGTACGAATATTTTGCGCACCCACGGTGTGTTGAGTCCAACCTAATGCATATAAGAACGATGCTGTTTTATCTTTAGCACTCGTTTCTACAAGGTACTCACAGACTTGCAAGAAATCTTTAATTGGCGTACCACAGATGTTATTCACCACTTCAGGTGTATAACGGCTGACGTGTTCTTTTAATAGATTTAACACACAACGTGGGTGTTTTAGAGTTGGATCGCGCAGCGCAAGGCCGTTTTCATCCATCTCATAGTTCCACGTGGTTTTGTCGTATTGACGTTTTTCTTCGTCATAACCTGTAAACAGTCCGTCATCAAAACCATAATCTTCACGAATAACTAAACTGGCGTTGGTATACGCTTCCACGTATTCACGCTGAATTTTTTCATTATCCAGTAAGTATTTGATAACACCTGATAAGAACGCGATATCTGTACCCGAACGGATAGGCGTGTAAAAATCCGCCACTGCCGCAGTACGGGTAAAGCGTGGGTCAATAACAATTAATTTGGCTTTATTATGGATTTTAGCTTCCATCGCCCAGCGGAAACCGACTGGATGCGCTTCTGCCGCATTACCACCCATAACGACAACTAGGTTTGCATTTTTAATGTCAACCCAGTGGTTGGTCATCGCACCGCGACCAAATGTTGGAGCAAGACTTGCTACCGTTGGTCCGTGTCAGACACGCGCTTGGTTATCAACGGCAAGCATGCCGAGAGCGCGGGTGAATTTTTGTGTTACAAAGCCGCTTTCGTTACTTCCCGCCGATGCGCAAAGCATACCGGTGGTTAGCCAACGGTTAACCGTCACACCGTCTTTATTTTTCTCAATAAAGTTCGCATCGCGGTCTTCTTTCATTAACTTAGCGATACGATCAAATGCGTCGTTCCAAGTGATACGCTTCCACTCATTAGTCCCCGGCTCACGTACTTCAGGGTATTTCAAGCGGCTTTCACTGTGGATGAAATCGATAAGTCCAGCACCTTTCGGACAAAGTGCACCACGGTTTACCGGATGATCCGGGTCCCCTTCAATATGGAAAATGCTCTCTTTTGCATTTTTCGCGCCATCACCGAGGCTGTACATTAACAGCCCACAGCCGACAGAACAGTAGGTACAGGTATTTCTGGTCTCTTTCGCACGCAGTAATTTATACTGGCGCGTTGACGCTAACGCGGTGGCGGGTGCAAAACCCAAGGCCGCTGCCGTCGTACCTGCCATACCGCCAGCGCAGATCTTAAAGAACTGCCTTCTGCTGACTTGCATGGGGATCTCCTCATTTACATTGCTCATGTTTACCTAACGCCAATTGCGATAATCAGGTAAACTGTTTTTATTCAACGTCTTCCTTACGTCCCAGGTTCATTGCCCGGCAAATGGTGTAAATTCTTTTTACCCATAATTAATATTATGTATCATTAATGCTAGGAATTCATCTAATGTATGAAACAAATACTACAAATGACTCCAAATTAACCAAAATGATTGGCTTAAATCACACAACCGTGCAACAAAAAGGCAACCTAAATTTACCCGTAAATGACTATGTAGCAGAAGAATCTCCTGTCGCTTTAGTCTTCAATGGCATATCCCATGTGGTAATGATGGCAACGCCAAAAGATCTTGAGGATTTTGCAGTTGGCTTCGCACTTTCTGAAGGGATAATACAGTCAGATGATGAAATTCGTGGAATTGATATCGTGGAAGGCTGCAACCGCGGAATTGAAGTGCATGTTGAATTATCTAGCCGTCGGTTTATGGAACTCAAAGAACGTCGCCGTAATTTAGCAGGGCGTACAGGCTGTGGTATTTGTGGCACTGAGCAACTCGATGAAATTTTCAAACCGATCGCCCCACTACCTTTCACCCAAACCTTCTCTCTCTCGCATCTCGATAATGCATTACATGAATTGAAAAAAGTGCAAGAAATTGGTGCACTGACCGGTTGTACCCATGCGGCCGCATGGATTTCACCAGAAGGGCAATTAGTCGGTGGATGTGAAGATGTCGGCCGTCATGTGGCTCTGGATAAACTTTTAGGTATGAAACATCGTAACCAATGGCAACAAGGCGCAGTACTGGTTTCTAGCCGTGCTAGCTATGAAATGGTACAAAAAGCCGCCAGTTGCGGTGCAGAAATTCTATTTGCTGTTTCCGCCGCCACTGCACTCGCTATTGAAGTCGCAGAAAAAGCCAATTTGACCTTAGTCGGTTTTTGTCGTCAAGGTAAAGCGACGGTGTTTACGCACGGGAGTCGGGTAAGGGATTAACTTTCCAACTGAAGATAATCATTTTAGATTAAGAGAAGTCAGAATAGCTTAATAGCGAATTAAAGCAGGAAAAATGAAGGGACTACCGATAAAACAAACCTACACGGTATGACGTGTAGGTTTTAGGCGATACCGTATTACTTCCCAATACAAAAGCTTGAAAAAATACGGCCTAATAAATCATCGGAAGTAAATTCACCGGTAATTTCGCTGAGCTCTAACTGAGCTAAACGTAATTCTTCCGCTAATAACTCACCGGAGCGAGCATTCACTAACTGGTCATAGCCCTGTTCTAAGTGAACAGCGGCTGCATTCAGTGCTTGTAAATGGCGACTACGAGCAAGGAAACCACCTTCTGTATTGCTATTAAAGCCTATGGTTTCTTTCAGGTGATCGCGCAGCAAATCGATGCCTTTTTCCTCGCGTGCAGATAAACGAATTAACGGATAACGCGTATCATTGATGAATTCCACCGGTTCGCCTGTCATATCTGCTTTATTACGAATTACGGTGACCGGAAGTTCATCAGGTAAGCGCGCCATAAATTCAGGCCAAATCTCTTGTGGCTCCGTGGCATTGGTTGTGGTGCTATCAACCATAAACAGCACATGGTCCGCTTGTTCAATCTCTTTCCATGCACGCTCAATACCAATTCGCTCAACTTCATCACTGGCTTCGCGTAGGCCTGCGGTATCAATGATATGCAATGGCATACCATCAATATGAATATGTTCACGTAATACATCACGCGTCGTTCCCGCGATATCCGTGACAATCGCAGCCTCACGTCCCGCCAATGCATTTAGCAAGCTCGATTTTCCTGCATTTGGGCGCCCTGCAATTACCACTTTCATTCCTTCACGCAATAAACTACCTTGGCGCGCTTGGGAGCGAACTTGTTCTAAATCTGCCACGACTTCGTTGAGTTTAGCTTCAATTTTCCCGTCAGACAGGAAGTCAATTTCTTCATCTGGGAAATCGATAGCTGCTTCCACATAGATGCGCAAGTGAGTGAGTGCTTCCACCAATTGGTGAATATGAGAAGAAAATGCGCCCTGTAAAGAATTCATCGCTGAACGCGCTGCTTGTTCAGAACTCGCATCAATCAAATCGGCGATTGCTTCCGCTTGGGCTAAATCGAGCTTATCGTTTAAAAATGCCCGCTCAGAAAACTCACCCGGATTGGCAATACGAATACCATCAATCGTCAATATTCTTCTGAGTAATAAATCAAGAATGACTGGGCCACCGTGTCCTTGTAATTCAAGCACATCTTCACCCGTAAATGAATTTGGGCCAGGAAAATAAAGAGCGATGCCTTGGTCAAGAACAGAACCATCCTCATCACGAAATGGCAAGTAATCCGCATAACGTGGTTTAGGAAGTTTTCCTAGCACGATTTCAGCAACTTGTGCCGCTTTCGGGCCAGATACACGTAAAATACCGACACCACCACGACCGGGAGGTGTTGCCTGTGCGACGATAGTATCGTTGATTTGCATGATGTTTCTCTGTCATTCCTATAAAAAATTAAGGCGGTCATTAAATGGCCGCCTTAATATTATATCGATAGCTGAGCAGAAGGCTCACCTAAAATTCAATTTATTTCTTTTCTTTCTTATCGCGACTATGTAGACCACGTTTTTCCAAACCACGGTAAATCACTTGTTGCTGGATGATGGTGACTAAGTTACTCACGATATAATACAGAACCAGACCTGATGGGAACCACAGGAAGAAGATAGTGAACACGACTGGCATGTACGTCATAATCTTCTGCTGCATTGGGTCAGTCACAGCGGTAGGTGACATTTTCTGAATCACAAACATCGTCACACCCATCAGTACTGGCAGGATGTAGTACGGGTCTTGTGCAGACAAGTCTTGTATCCAACCAAAGAACGGTGCGTGACGCAGTTCAACAGAACCCATCAACATGTAGTAAAGTGCAAGGAAGATAGGCATTTGAATCAGCAGAGGTAAACAACCACCCAGTGGGTTTACTTTTTCTGCTTTATACATCGCCATCATTTCTTGGCTCATACGTTGTTTATCATCACCAATACGCTCACGCATTGCAGCCAGTTTAGGTTGCAGTAAACGCATTTTCGCCATCGAGGTGTACTGTGCTTTAGTCAGCGGGTACATAATACCACGAACGATAAAGGTGATAACGATGATGGCAATACCCCAGTTACCCACAAAACCGTGAATGAATTTCAGCAGTTTAAACAGTGGCTGAGAGATAAACCATAACCAACCATAATCAACGGTTAAGTCTAAATGTGGTGCAACTGCAGCCATTTCAGACTGAATTTCAGGACCAACCCATAACGTTGATGAATAAGTACCTGCACCATAAGCTGCAATGGTCATTGGTTCACTTTTATAACCAATAATGGCAGACTTTTTATCAAGGTCAATGGTGTAGAAAGTACTCTTTTCCGCACTTGCCGGGATCCACGCCGTTGCAAAATACTGTTGCAACATCGCTACCCAGCCACCTTTGGTGGTTAAGTCGAGGTTTTTATCTTCGATGTCACCAAAGCTATATTTTTTATAGTTGTTTTCATCAGAAGAATACGCCGCACCACGATAGGTATGCAGAGCAAAATTGCTGCTGCCAGTGTCACGCTCTTTAGGTAACTCGATAGTTTGTTTTAACTGACCGAAGAAAGCGAGACTCAGTGGTTGAGCGGTTGGGTTTTGAATACTGTATTCAACTTCAACAGTATATTGGCCACGTTTAACAATGTACGTTTTCTGATACACAACACCGTTGTTATCAGTAAATGTCATTGGTACGCGCAAGACGTCTTGGCCTTTCTCTAATGTGAAAGTTGTAGAATCTGCGCTATACAGCGGACGTTCGCCATTATTATTTGCTGGGTTGTCTGGACCATGAAGACCAATCAAACCACTCTGTGCCTGGTAGACAAAGCCTGGATTAGTTTCCAGTAAACGGAAAGGGCTTTCCGAATGAAGGGTCGCAGGATAGGCTAACAGGTCAGCCTCATCGATATCACCACCACGAGTATTGATGCGAATATCCAGTACATCAGTTTTGACTGTGATGAGCTTACCTTGCCCACTGCCAGTTACGGCTTGAGCATCACTGCTTGGCATATCCGCTTGTTGCGAAGTTTGAACAGTTTTAACGTCCTGAGCAACTTTATCGCTCTCCCAGGCCTGCCAAACTAAGAACGACACGAACAACAAAGCGATGAGTAGAAGATTGCGTTGCGAATCCATCGTTATAATTCTCTATTATCATCAGTTTTTCTAGGTGGGACAGGATCATCTCCACCAGCGTGTAAAGGGTGGCATTTTAATACGCGTTTCGCCGTTAACCAACTCCCTTTTAGCATACCAAACCTGCGCAATGCCTCAATTCCGTAATTTGAACAAGTAGGATTGAAGCGACAACGAGGCCCTAACAACGGGCTAATTGCCAGTTGGTAGCCTCTGATCAACATGATCAGGATTTTTGAGCCAAGCGACGGTGACGACGCCATAACTTATCCAATGCTTCCGTGATCTGTTGATTGTCGAGATTAGCGACCCCTTTCCTTACCAATACCACAAAGTCCATTGAAGGCAACTCATGTTGATGCAGACGAAAATATTCACGCGCTAACCGCTTAATGCGATTTCGCTCATGGGCTCGTTTGACATTTTTTTTGGCGATGGTAAGACCGATGCGGGGATGCCCCAGCTCGTTTAGGCGACCAAGGATTGTTATCTCTGGGGAACTCGCCCTCTGCGGCTGCTTAAAGACATTATCGAAATGCCTGGGAGTTAACAAACGTAACTCCCGGGTAAAAGCGAGCGTAACCACTTGAATAGAGGGCTAGCTTTATTACTTAGATGAAACGGTCAGACGAGCGCGGCCTTTAGCACGACGGCGAGCCAGAACCTGACGACCATTTTTAGTGGCCATACGAGCACGGAAACCGTGTGAACGGTTGCGCTTCAGTACGGACGGTTGAAAAGTGCGTTTCATAACGATTTCTACCTAACTTTTAAATTTATTACTGATTCAGTAAACGCGTTGGCAACCAGTGGAAACTGATTTACACCTGTGCCTCTATCGCAACAATATAGAAAGAGGCAGGATTGTAATAAAACATAGGGGGTCACGTCAATGAAATGACGCAATCAAACCACTTTTATTTATAGCCTGGCTGACCGGTTTGCCGACATATGTTGTGACAGCCGACGAATGATTACATTCGCATACTGGCTGAAAACCTGTTTTTGCCCCGCTCCACCTAACATTAACGTTAAAATAAAGCGATATAGCCCAACAAGTTTACCTCAGTTTCGTGTAAAAATCACATCTGTACTGTACACAGGGAGGAAGATTATACGGACTCCGACCCAAAGCGCAAGGATCTTCAAGAGATCTAAAAATATTTTTTGATCATACAGAATATTTACTGTAAATCGTCTAAAGTTATCCCCAGCATGTGGAAAAATGACGATAAATTTAGGTAGCCCAGTCTATTTCTTCTTTATAAGAGGGGCCTTATCACATTTACCTGTGGATAAAAAGCATAAAAACTGTGTAAAAGAATGGAGATCTCTGACTAATTTTGCGGTATGATCGCTGGTCTATTTCTGATCCATCGATCGGTAATATGCAGTAAGTAAGCGTTAATCTAAAATATTTTTGGGTCATAGCACTAAGAATGAGCCCGAGAAACTCTTTGTTTACATCCGTACTTCTTGTTCCATTGACCTTGTTTAGGGGAGTCCAACGTGTCACTTTCGCTTTGGCAGCAATGTCTTGCCCGATTGCAGGATGAACTACCTGCCACAGAATTCAGTATGTGGATACGACCCCTTCAAGCTGAATTAAACGACAATACGCTGGCACTTTATGCCCCAAATCGTTTCGTTCTCGACTGGGTTAGAGACAAGTACATCAATAATATTAATGAATTATTGAATGACTTTTGTGGAACTGACGCGCCTGCACTACACTTTGAGGTAGGCAACAAACCGATTACAGTCGCACCGGCAGCAACACAAGCACGTACAACTCAACAAGTACCTGCGTTTGCCGTTCCGTCAGCCCCAATTAAACCGAGTTGGGACAACTCAGCCAAAGTACAACCAGAGGTTGCTTATCGTTCTAATGTAAACCCTAAGCACACTTTTGATAACTTTGTTGAAGGTAAATCGAACCAATTGGCTCGCGCCGCAGCGAGGCAAGTGGCAGAAAATCCAGGCGGTGCCTACAACCCATTGTTTCTTTATGGTGGAACGGGTCTAGGTAAAACCCACTTATTACATGCTGTCGGCAATAGTATTATGCAGCATAAAGCCAACGCTCGCGTGGTTTATATGCACTCTGAACGTTTTGTTCAAGATATGGTCAAAGCTCTACAGAACAACGCGATTGAAGAATTCAAACGTTATTACCGTTCTGTAGATGCACTGCTCATTGATGATATCCAGTTTTTTGCTAACAAAGAGCGCTCGCAAGAAGAATTTTTCCATACTTTTAATGCGCTACTAGAAGGCAATCAGCAAATTATTTTGACCTCTGACCGTTACCCAAAAGAGATTAACGGGGTGGAAGATCGCTTAAAATCGCGTTTTGGTTGGGGTCTAACCGTTGCAATCGAACCACCAGAGTTAGAAACTCGCGTGGCGATTTTAATGAAAAAAGCAGATGAAAATGAGATTCAACTTCCGGGTGAAGTGGCCTTTTTCATCGCCAAACGCCTTCGCTCGAACGTTCGTGAGTTAGAAGGGGCGTTAAATCGTGTGATTGCCAACGCAAACTTTACTGGCCGCGCGATTACTATCGATTTTGTCAGAGAAGCACTGCGTGACCTATTAGCACTACAAGAAAAGCTGGTAACTATTGATAATATTCAAAAAACAGTTGCTGAATATTATAAAATTAAGGTTGCAGATTTACTGTCTAAGCGTCGTTCCCGTTCTGTCGCACGTCCGCGTCAGATGGCAATGGCACTGGCAAAAGAGCTGACTAACCATAGTTTACCTGAAATCGGGGATGCCTTTGGCGGCCGTGACCATACCACGGTGTTACATGCTTGCCGTAAAATTGAACAATTACGGGAAGAAAGCCATGACATCAAAGAAGATTTTTCTAATTTAATCAGAACATTATCATCTTAATTGCTATGAAATTTACAATAGAACGCGAGCAGTTATTAAAACCGTTACAACAGGTTAGTGGTCCTTTAGGTGGGCGTCCAACTCTGCCTATTTTAGGTAACCTTTTATTACAGGTAAAAGAAGGCACCCTCCAACTCACTGGGACCGACCTTGAAATGGAGATGATGGCCAATGTTGCCCTAACAGGGGAGCACGAAATTGGTGCAACCACCGTGCCCGCACGCAAATTTTTTGATATCTGGCGTGGGTTACCTGAAGGTTCTGAAATTCATGTAGAGCTGAATGATGACAGACTGCTCGTCCGTTCTGGGCGTAGCCGCTTTTCATTATCCACGTTGCCAGCCGCTGACTTTCCAAACTTGGATGACTGGCAAAGTGAAGTGGAGTTTTCTCTTCCGCAATCAATACTGAAACGTTTAATTGAAGCCACTCAGTTTTCAATGGCGCACCAAGATGTCCGTTATTACCTTAACGGTATGCTATTTGAAACCGAAGACCAAATGCTCAGAACCGTTTCCACTGATGGTCACAGGCTTGCCGTGTGTGCAATGGATATTGGTCAATCGCTACCCTCTCATTCAGTGATAGTGCCTCGTAAAGGGGTAATTGAGTTAATGCGCTTGTTAGATGGTGGTGATACCCCTCTACAACTGCAAATCGGCAGTAATAATATTCGTGCTCACGTTGGGGATTTTATCTTTACCTCTAAATTGGTTGATGGCCGTTTCCCTGATTACCGCCGAGTACTACCGAAAAATCCAAACAAAACCTTAGAAGCACGCTGTGATTTACTCAAGCAAGCCTTTTCTCGTGCTGCAATTTTATCGAATGAGAAATTCCGCGGTGTGCGTTTATATTTCAGCGAAAACCAACTGCGTATTACTGCCAATAACCCAGAACAAGAAGAAGCTGAAGAAATTGTTGATGTTAGCTATCAAGGTACTGAGATGGAAATTGGCTTTAACGTCAGCTACATCTTAGATGTCTTAAATGCACTAAAAAGTGAAAATGTGCAACTTCTGTTAACCGATGCCGTTTCCAGTGTGCAGATTGAAGATGCTGATAGCAAAGCAGCGGTGTATGTTGTCATGCCAATGCGTTTGTAATCGGTATTTATGATCCTTTCGCGTTTATTGATCCGTGATTTTCGAAATATTGAAAACGCGGATCTCTCCCTTGCTAATGGGTTCAATTTTTTAATTGGCCCCAATGGGAGCGGTAAAACCAGTATATTGGAAGCCATATATACACTCGGCCATGGTCGTGCATTTCGCAGTATTCAAGCGAACCGGGTTATTCGTCATGAGCAAGAGCAATTCATTCTTCATGGTAAACTTAGTCATTTAGATGAACAGCGAAACGACCTTTCACTAGGTTTAAGAAAAAACCGTGATGGTGACAGTAAAGTTCGAATAGACGGTACTGATGGCCATAAAATTGCAGAGCTAGCAAAATTATTGCCAATGCAACTGATTACCCCTGAAGGGTTTACTTTGCTAAATGGCGGTCCTAAATATCGACGTGCTTTTATTGACTGGGGTTGTTTTCACAATGACCCGCTGTTTTTTTCAGTATGGTCAGATTTAAAACGGTTATTAAAACAACGCAATGCCGCTTTACGGCAAGTTACGCGTTATGAGCAAATTCGTCATTGGGATAAACAACTGGCACCGCTTTCAGAGCAAATAAGCCAATGGCGCCATGACTATATTGCAGGTATTGCCGAAAATATCGAGCAAACTTGCCAACAATTTTTACCCGAATTTTCACTCTCAGTATCCTTTCAACGCGGTTGGGATAAAGAAATTGATTATTCAGAACAATTAGAGCGCCAATTTGAGCGTGATAGAGCGCTAACCTATACCGCTTCAGGGCCACATAAAGCTGATTTGCGTATTCGAGCAAATGGAACACCTGTTGAAGATATGCTTTCACGGGGTCAATTAAAGCTACTTATGTGTGCATTAAGATTAGCGCAGGGTGAGTTTTTCACCCATCAGAGCGGGCAACAATGCCTGTATCTACTGGATGATTTTGCTTCTGAACTTGATGCAGGCCGTCGCCAATTACTGGCAGCCCGCCTCAAAGCTACACAAGCACAAGTGTTTGTCAGTGCCATTACACCTGAGCAAGTTAATGATATGATAGATGCAAATAGCAAGATGTTTAGTGTAGAACATGGCAAAATAGAAGTTCAACCTCAGGAATAGAAAGAGCAGGAAACGTTGATGTCGAATACATATGACTCCTCAAGTATCAAGGTATTAAAAGGACTGGATGCGGTGCGTAAGCGCCCGGGCATGTATATCGGTGATACAGACGATGGAACAGGTCTTCATCACATGGTTTTCGAGGTTGTCGACAACGCTATCGACGAAGCCCTCGCAGGCTTTTGTGATGATATCGTGATCACTATCCATGCCGATAACTCTATCTCCGTACAGGATGATGGACGTGGTATCCCTACAGGTATCCACGAAGAAGAAGGCGTCTCTGCCGCAGAGGTTATCATGACCGTTCTGCACGCAGGCGGAAAATTTGATGACAACTCCTATAAAGTCTCCGGTGGTTTACACGGTGTTGGGGTTTCAGTTGTTAACGCC
Source organism: Providencia sp. PROV141 (assembly GCF_028481645.1). Lineage (NCBI taxonomy): Bacteria > Pseudomonadati > Pseudomonadota > Gammaproteobacteria > Enterobacterales > Morganellaceae > Providencia > Providencia sp. PROV141. The sequence continues at coordinate 172,390 of NZ_JAMPPR010000025.1, forward strand.
TTATCTGAAAAATTAGAATTAGTTATCCGTCGCGACGGCAAAGTCCACGAACAAATCTACAAACACGGTGAGCCTCAAGGGCCTCTGACTGTTGTCGGTGAAACTGACCAAACAGGAACACGCGTTCGTTTTTGGCCAAGCATGGACACCTTTAAAGGTGTGACTGAGTTTGAATATGACATCTTAGCAAAACGTTTACGTGAGTTATCGTTCCTAAACTCAGGCGTTTCGATTAAGCTCGTCGATAAACGCGATGGCAAAGAAGACCATTTCCATTATGAAGGCGGTATCAAAGCCTTTGTTGAGTATTTAAGCCGTAATAAAACCCCTATCCACCCTTCTGTCTTTTATTTTTCAACTGAAAAAGACGGTATTGGCGTTGAAGTTTCAATGCAGTGGAATGATGGGTTCCAAGAAAATGTATACTGCTTCACCAATAACATTCCTCAGCGCGATGGAGGTACTCACCTCGCAGGTTTCCGTGCAGCAATGACACGCACATTGAATAACTACATGGAAAAAGAAGGTTATCAGAAGAAAAGCAAAGTCAACGCAACCGGTGACGATGCTCGTGAAGGCCTGATTGCAGTTATTTCAGTAAAAGTTCCCGATCCTAAATTCTCATCACAAACCAAAGAAAAATTGGTCTCTTCCGAAGTGAAAACTGCGGTTGAAACGATGATGAACGAAAAACTAGTTGAATATTTACTGGAAAACCCGAACGACGCAAAAATCGTTGTGGGTAAAATCATTGATGCCGCGCGCGCACGTGAAGCGGCACGTAAAGCTCGCGAAATGACTCGTCGTAAAGGCGCATTAGATTTAGCTGGCTTGCCAGGTAAACTGGCTGACTGCCAAGAACGTGACCCTGCGCTATCTGAACTGTACCTTGTGGAAGGGGACTCCGCGGGCGGCTCTGCAAAACAAGGCCGTAACCGTAAGAACCAAGCCATTTTGCCACTAAAAGGTAAAATTCTAAACGTAGAAAAAGCGCGTTTCGATAAAATGCTGTCTTCACAAGAAGTAGCAACCCTGATTACGGCTTTAGGCTGTGGTATTGGTCGAGATGAATACAACCCTGACAAACTGCGTTATCACAGTATCATTATCATGACGGATGCTGACGTCGATGGTTCGCACATTCGTACGTTACTATTGACCTTCTTCTATCGCCAAATGCCTGAAATCGTTGAACGTGGTCATATCTTTATTGCTCAACCACCACTGTATAAAGTGAAACGTGGTAAACAAGAGCAGTACATTAAAGATGACGATGCGATGGACGATTACCTGATTTCTATCGCCCTTGATGGCGCGGAACTGCATTTAAGTGCCGAAGCCCCAGCCATGAAAGGTGAAGAACTCGAAAAACTGGTTGTCGAATATAATGCCGCACATCGTATTATTCGTCGCCTTGAGCGCCTTTACCCTCAAGCCCTACTTAATAGCCTGGTTTATCAGTCAACCTTGACTGAAGATGATTTAAAAACCAGTGAAAAAGTAGAGGAATGGGCTAAAACGCTGGTTAAGCGCTTAGAAGATAACGAACAATTCGGTAGCACTTATAGCTATACGATTAACGAAAACCGTGAACGTCAGTTATTCGAGCCAACGATCCGCATTCGCACCCATGGTGTTGATACCGACTATAACCTCGATTTTGACTTTGTTCATGGCAGCGAATACCGCCGTATCACTCATTTAGGCGACTTAATCAGCGGCTTAATTGAAGAAGGTGCTTATATCAAGCGCGGTGAACGTCGCCAAGATATCAGTAATTTTGAAGAAGCTCTGGCTTGGTTAACACGTGAGTCTCGTCGTGGCCTATACGTACAGCGTTATAAAGGTCTTGGTGAAATGAACCCAGAACAACTTTGGGAAACCACCATGAACCCAGAAACGCGTCGTATGATGCGTGTAACGGTGAAAGATGCGATTGCGACAGACTTACTATTCACCACGTTAATGGGTGATGCTGTTGAGCCACGTCGCGCATTTATCGAAGAAAATGCCTTAAAAGCAGCGAATATTGATATCTAATTATTCAGCTAACTAAATAGTGTTTAATAACCCCATCCGAAAGTTTGGGGTTATTTTTTTGATTTTTTCTATAATTATTATCTTATTTTCACGATTTAATTAAACCAATAATAAAAAAACAAAAAAACTAAACCAATCAATACAAAATCACTTTACAAAGAATAAAACAATTAAAAATAACCCTTAACGCTTTAATTAATAATGATTTTTTATTTTCATAACTGTCATAAAAAATAAATATATTATAAATAAACTCCGCAAAATGAAATTTTTACCAATAGCATCGGCGGAATTATAATGAGAAAAACTTTTATTTCAGCATCAATGACTTTATTGCCATTCATATTCATGAATACTCTAACAGCAAAAACTAATATTTTAGAATTAGAGAAAAATATTATTGATACAAGAGGTGCGTGGCTTGAAGATATTAAAAATAATATTATTAATAATACACCTAAAGAAGGCAGCGAAGTTGCTGAGCAAGATAGGCTTATTAGTAACGAATACATCAATATCACTGGTGAGCGGGAAAGTTTAGCACTCGCAGATAAGTCCCAGAACTCAGGTTATTTATTTAACAGTTATCAAACAATACTGTTTGGCGAACATGATATTAATCTAAGAGACCATAACCAATATAAAGAAATCAGCTTATTACATGATACAAGTACTCGTGCCTATGATGAAAAAAAACAGCGTACTAGATCAATTGATTTTATTCTAAAAGACCATTTTAAACGCGGTCGTCCTTACCAAGTATTGGATGACGAAGGTCACTATATTGCAGGCTATTCACAAATACAGGGCTCATCTTACCCTAGCGGTCATACGTGGAATGGTTTTAAGCAAGCTGCGGTATTGGCGATGATTTTTCCTGAAAAGGGCAGTGAAACGTTCAATCGAGCTATTGAATATGGTGAAAGCCGCGTGATTGTTGGCGCACACTTTGCCACTGATACAATCGCTTCTCGTGTAGGTAATTATTATTTATTGTCACAACTCCTATCCGATGAGAAAAATACCAAATTCATTGTTGATTCAGCAAAAAATATTCGTAATGATATTTCATCATCATGTTCAGATAATATACTAAATTGCCTAACAGCTTCTACTCCTATAACCAATGACCACATGGGTTATTATGGAAAAAAAGAAATACAAAATACATCAATGATCGAGCCTAAAAATATACCTAAAACAGCAGGTTATTTACTTCGATTACGTTTCCCTTACTTGAATAATACACAATGGAATCATATTTTAGCCAGTACCGCATACCCAAGCCAATCAATTGCAGGTTGGAATATCAAAGAAAATGATCCGAACTCCTATTGGGGATTAATTAACTTACCTGCGGCTTATCAGGGTCCCTCTTATTTATATGAAAACTTTATCATTAATCAAGATACTAATGACTTTGATATTGCCAATTTTGGAAAGTTAGATGAATGGAAAAATAATATTCAAGGGACTGGAAAGTTAACGAAACAAGGCCAAGGGACATTAGTATTGTCAGGTAATAATACCTTTGCTGGCTTCACAGTAAATCAAGGCCATTTAGTCTTAACCGGTGAAAATAAATATTCGCAAAAATCCGATATTAATGGCGGAACAGTTACCCTTAAAAAGCACTTAAACTCCGCAGTTGATATCCAAAAAGGGATATTGGTTCTAGATGGCGGAAAAATCGGTGCTTCTGTTAATATTAACCACCACGGCTTACTAACGGGTAATGGAAGCATTCGACAATTAACCGCCAACCAAGGTGCCGTCGTTGCACCCGGCCACTCAATTGGCACAATTAACATTGTTGATTCTGTGACTTTTACTCCAGGCAGCCATTATGTGGTTGAAATCAATCCAGCAGGTCAAAACGATAAGGTCATCAGCCAAGGCTCAGCCTCATTAAAAGGCGGTACCGTCAGTGTCACTCTTGAAAATCAAAATAACCCGCTCTCTAAGCAAGATATCAACCGCTTATTTAATACACAATATACAATATTAAGTGCTCAAAAAGGGGTTGATGGCCAATTTGATGCCGTTGTGCCTAATTACCAGTTTATTGGAACGACACTAAATTACGCCCCCAAAGAGGTCACTCTTAAAATAGGGCGTAATAACACGGCATTTTCTAGTGCAGCAGCAACGCAAAACCAAATCGCCGTGGCTAAGGCGATTGAAACGCTTCCTACGTACCATACGCTTTATGACCGTACATTGAAAAGCCAAACAAAACAACAAGCCCGAGCAATATTTCATGATGTCACTGGGCAAATATATGCAGACGTATTATCCAACCAAATAAATAATAGCCGTCAGATTAAAGAATCACTCCTTGAACAAGCTCGCTTGTCTGAGTCATGGAGTAGCGAAAACAAAGGCAATGTGTGGGTCAAAATGCTCTATGATTGGGATAAAACAACTGGCGATAACAATGCCACTGGGTATCAATCATCAAATTATGGTCTATTGCTTGGGGCAAATCGACGTTTTATTAACGACAAAATGACTTTCGGTATCGCCGCAGGCTTTAGCCAAAGTGACTTATCTAGCCATCTTGGCCATGGCAATAGTAATAACTACCATGCAGCCATTTATGGTAGCGCTTTATGGCAGCCGCTTGCGGTTCGTGCAGGGCTTAGTCACACTTCACACCTCATTCATACTGAACGTTCGATCAGTAATGGTACGAGTCACTCTGCAAGCTATTACACCAATACCCATCAGGCATTTATGGAGCTGGCCTATCCAATCAACTCAAATTGGATGAATATTGAGCCATTTACCAATCTCACTTATATCAGCGCGATGAACCATGCAATTAATGAAAATATCAGCAGCACATCACTGCAGGCGCGTAAACAACGCATCAATACAACGCTTTCAACTGTTGGATTACGTCTTGATAATCAATGGAAACTAGGTAAAACATCAAATATTGGTTTGCATGGTGAGCTTAACTGGCAATATCAATATGGGAATTTGAATAGAGGTATAAAAATGAATTTTTCCGATACCACGAGCTCATTTATGACACAAAGTGTTCCTACATCACGCCATGGAATGGCATTAAAAGTCGGTACCGATGTCAATATAAAAGAAAATGCTAAGCTATCAATTAATTATAATAAATTTTTATCAAAAAATTATAGTGATAACAATATTGATGCCAAAATTGCGGTAACTTTCTAAATCAATATCTCACCTCCCCTCGCAAGTTGTGAGGGGCAGGTCATGACTAAACATCACGAGATTTTACAGTTTTTTACGCCATTATTTTGATTACCTTACCTTTTTTTATGTTATAAACGAATAACATCTTAAGTTAATTAGATGTTAACTTATTATTTTTAATTGCCTCTATAACCTCAGGTAAGGTCAAAAATACGTAAAATAACACTATGATACGCCAAATTATTATTTTAATTTATGCATTATTGATATCTATCACCCCTGTATTTTTCAGTGGAGATGTTAGCATTATTGCTGATATTGCCATCGTAATTTCAGGAGCGCTGATAATACTGTTATGTGCGGGCATTTATCGTTTTTTGCTTGGCAAAATTTTCACGGTGTTTGTTTCACTCCTATGGGCTCTCAATTTATCTGTTTCATTTTTCTTTTATCAAAAACACGATATCCGCTTTTCTTCTTCGATTGCAGAAACTTTTATCAATACCAATAGCAGTGAAACGGTAGGAATGCTTTCCTATAACATTGGTTATGTTATATTTTATCTGTTTGTTTTTTCAGCTTATTTAGTCTGTATTCATCAATGCGCAAAATACATGAATCGCCGTATCACAGCGATAAGCATGGCGCTACTTTGTGGCTATCTATTAGCCATTCCAGCCTATTATGCATCATTACTTAGCAAGCCAGATAGCGTGTTATTGATCACAGAAAAATACTTCTTAAATACCCCCTTCTACAATGCTGCGGCTTTAGTAAAAAATTTATATGAAAACCGGGGAATAAAAAAAATATCATCACAAAAGGTTGCTTTTAATTACCAGAAAAAAACCTCTGATACTGAAATCTATGTACTTGTCATCGGTGAATCATTACGCCGTGACCATATGAGCTTTTACGGCTATCAATATGATACAACGCCTAATTTAAATCAGCGAAAATCACAAATATTGGCGTTTCAACAAGCGTATTCTCCGGCACCGGTGACTATCTTGTCGGTTCCTATTTCACTGTCTAATATTCGCTTTGAGCAAATGCAGGATAAATCACACTATTCAGACAATATCATTTCATTAGCCAATCATGCGGGCTTTAAAACCTACTGGATCAGCAACCAAGGCAAAACCAATAAACGTACCAGTATTATTTCTGCTATTGCCTCTATGTCGCAAAAGAAAGCGTGGAACGAATTTGTCGGCTATGATGAAGAGCTGCAAGATGACTTCAATAACGCTATCAATGACCCCACTGATAAGAAAAAACTCATTGTTTTACATACATATGGTAGCCATGAACCTGCCTGTAACCGCTTTCCTGAAGCTGAACTAAAAACATTTAGTGGCCAAGAAGATGACGATTGCTACGACAGTTCAATTGCTTATACCGATAAATTTATCGAAAACCTTATGCAGCAACTCGAAAGTAAGCCTGCGACTTTGATGTACTATTCAGATCACGCATTGCAACGCTTAGACAGTGATAACAATATTCACTACCATCATGGTGTTAACAACCCAAGAAAAGAAGCCTATGAAATCCCCTTGCTGATTTGGTACAGCCAAAGTGCGAGTAAACCAAGTATCAACCCAGAAAATTTGCAGTCCCCCTATTCTACAGCGAATAATTATTGGCTAATCAGTGATTGGCTTAATATACAACAAGGCGCACAGCAAGCTTGCTTATCGCCTTTACGTAAATGTTATCAATCCAATAAAAACATTCAGGTAATTGATGGCAATCGAAACATTTTATCTATTAGTCAATTACCTTCAGAAACCATAGACCCACAATAAAACTCGATATTTTGCCAATATTTGCTCATAGTTAATCAATATGAATCCAGCTTACTTATCGAGTCGAGGTCTTAATGTTTGATTTAGTTTTTTTACGTGAATTACTGGTGTCTAGTGTTCACGTACTCCAGTTACTTTTAGAAGCTATTTCAGTCATCTGCGTGGTAATTGGGCTAGTAAAAACCCTGATCGTCTGGGTGCACACCCAGAAATCACGTAAGGCTCGTTATTGTTTTGGTGATTGGTTAGCAACTGCATTAGAGTTCCAGCTCGCTGCTGATATTTTAGCAACGACCGTCGACCCAGATTTAGATAGCCTTATCAAATTAGGTATCATTGCCGTGATCCGTACCTTCTTAAACTACTTCTTAGCAAAAGAGTTAGAACATCAGCCTCCGCAGAATGACCCCGCTCGTCATTAATTTAGGCACAAAAAAACCTGTACATTTTAGTGTGCAGGTTAATATAAAATTACTGATTACAGTTCAGAAACTATAGCAAAATACGTAACATACGACGAAGCGGCTCAGCGGCGCCCCACAGTAATTGGTCACCAACAGTAAAGGCAGATAAATATTCAGGGCCCATATTCAGTTTACGTAAGCGACCAACAGGGGTGCTAAGCGTACCTGTGACTGCCGCAGGTGTTAACTCACGCATAGTGATTTCACGGTCATTAGGAACCACTTTCACCCAATCATTATGCGAGGCAAGCAATTGCTCAACTTCATTCAACGGAATATCTTTTTTCAGCTTCAATGTGAAAGCTTGGCTATGACAGCGCAACGCACCAATACGTACACATAAACCATCAACAGGAATAATATTATTCCCTGTCGCAAGAATTTTGTTAGTTTCTGCTTGGCCTTTCCACTCTTCGCGGCTTTGGCCGTTTTCTAATGCTTTATCAATCCATGGGATCAGGCTACCCGCTAATGGTACGCCGAATGCATCCGTTGGCATTGTGCCACTACGAGTGAAGTCTGTAACTTTTTTCTCGATATCTAAAATAGCAGAAGCCGGGTCTTGGAGTTCTTTAGCAACTTGTGTGTGCAAAGACCCCATTTGTGCCAGAAGCTCACGCATATTACGTGCCCCAGCCCCTGATGCCGCTTGATACGTTGCCACAGATGCCCATTCCACTAAATTATTAGTGAACAGCCCACCTAAAGACATTAACATTAAACTTACCGTACAATTTCCACCGACAAAGGTCTTAATGCCTTTATTTAAACCGTCTTGGATATGTTGGTTGTTCACGGGATCAAGAATAATAATCGCATCATCTTTCATACGTAATGAAGACGCCGCATCAATCCAATAGCCATTCCAACCTGATTCACGAAGTTTAGGATAAACTTCGTTGGTGTAATCGCCACCTTGGCAGCTAATAATGATATCCAATGCCTTTAGCGCATCAATATCAAAAGCATCCTGTAAAACACCACGATGGCCACCATAAACAGGGGCTTCTTCCCCCTGTTGTGATGTAGTAAAGAAAACGGGATGGATCGCATCAAAATCACGTTCTTCTACCATTCTTTGCATCAATACTGAGCCGACCATTCCTCGCCAGCCAACAAATCCGACATTTTTCATTTTTACTCACCCTGTTCGTTTAAATTTCAACCAAAAAATTTCCAGTTCCGACTTTACAACATGGATACTGTCATTTTTATCATTCACCCAAATTGAAACTAGAAATTTTTCGGATGTATCTTGCGTTATATCATTCGAGTTGCAGGTAAGTGACAAGTGAAGAGAATCCGATGAGCATACATGTGTATGTGATTCGTCAGTCTGAGCGTAGTCAACACCCATGCAACTTGAAGGATGATAAGTATAAACTTGACAAAATATGCACCAGTGCGCAAGTGAATTTCATCACTAATAATAAGAAGATTAGTAATCATGCTAATAATCGAAGAAATCAATGGATAAAAAACAAATAAAAAAAGCCACGGCAGAGAGCAATAATCTGCAATGGCTAAGCAAATAAAATATAAAGCGATACAGGAAAAATTTTATAATTATGTGTGAATTAAATAACTAGCGTTTTTTCTTACAGCCTTGCACCGCTTTAAAGCGCGGGTTTGTTTTGCATATCACATACACTCGGCCACGGCGGCGAACAACTTGGCAATCTGGATGACGGGTTTTTGCCGTTTTTAATGAACTCAGTACTTTCATCTTTATTTACCCTCTGGCTGTAAAAACCGACCAAAACGCTTCTGGAACTGTGCCGTTTTACCTTCCTGAGAAATCATTTTCTGTTTACCGGTATAAAACGGATGTGACTGAGAAGAAACATCAAGCGTGACATATGGAAATATCTCACCTTCATATTCAATTGTTTTTTCAGTCTTTATTGTTGATCCTACTTTGAAATAGGCATCTGCACTTGTGTCATGAAAAACCACGGTACGGTATTGTGGATGGATCCCCTGTTTCATAATAACCACCTAAATGTAATGTTATAATATAACAATAACGCATTTTAAATAGTGGTGCAATTATTTTTTATTCAAGAATATTTAAGACGAAAAGCAATGAAAAAATTTCACATAAAAAATAAATACCAAAACAGTAATTTATCCTCCAATGAACTTTTGTATAATTAGATTAGTAGATTCCATCATTTATTATTTATCAAATAGATACATTATCTTTTTAATAAATAAACCATTAGGGGAAGATGAAAATGTATTACGGCTTTGACATGGGTGGGACAAAAATTGAACTTGCCGTCTTTGACAACGAACTAAATCAGGTCTGGCAAAAACGTGTCCCCACACCTAAAGATGATTACCAAACGCTCTTAAATACGTTTCTCAAACTCACGCGCGAAGCAGATGAAAAATTTAACTGCCAAGGAAAAGTGGGTGTTGGTGTTCCGGGTATCGTAAACCATGCTGAAGGAACCGTTTTTACAACCAACGTCCCTACCGCACAATATAAACCTTTAATTTATGATCTTGCTAATATATTGCAGCGTCCAGTGAAAGTGGAAAATGATGCCAATTGCTTTGCATTATCAGAAGCTTGGGACCCAGATTTTAAACGCTATCCAACTGTACTTGGCTTAATTTTAGGGACTGGTGTAGGCGGTGGGTTCATTATAAATGGTAAGGTTTTATCCGGTAAAAATGGAATTGCAGGGGAAATAGGCCACATGAACCTCAGCGTTCGTGGAGCCAAATTGTTAGGAGAAAACGTCCCTGAAATAACTTGTGGATGTGGCCAAACTGCTTGCTTTGAGACTTACCTATCAGGCCCAGGCTTTGAGCGTATTTACTCCTCATTCACCAATGAAAAACGTTCAGCTATCGAAATTATCGAGCAATATAAACAAGGCGATATTCAAGCAAAAGAACATGTTAACCGCTATATGTCATTACTTGCGATGTTTATGGGGCAAATTGTCACTGTTTTTGACCCTGATTTAGTGGTGATTGGCGGAGGATTATCGCAGTTTGAAGAGATCTATAAACAACTACCAGAAGTGCTTCCACAATATCTCTATGGCATAGCGACATTACCTGCAATCGAAAAAGCACGTTATGGTGACTCTGGAGGCGCAAGAGGTGCCGCATTCCTCAACTTAATAGACTAATCTTACTTTTTTGCGCTTCATAACGGTTTTCATCCATGAAGCGCGAATTTATCACTTTAATCTTATTTTTTTCCCCATTTTGTACTTTAAACACGCTTATTATAGTTGAGAATGATTATCATCAACTTAGTTATTAATGGTAAAATCCTATCTCATTAATGTCTTACTGTTATCGATAACACTTTAGGAATAACTTCATCAAATAAGGCTGGATAAACAACCAGTACTATAAGAGACTTCAAAAAATTAAAAGTGCTTATAGACTAGTCTGATACTGCTATTAATTAAAAAAGATATTATTAAATTAAATTATTTTATGGTGATAAATTAAACAAACGTTCCTTTTTACGAAAGCTCAATAATCCATTAATAATAAAGAGAAAACCCTATGAGTTTGTTTTTCCATAACAGTTTGATGTTCCCGACAATTATCTTTAGTGGTTTGCTAATCATTGTTTTATTTTATTGGTTATGTGCCGCTTTTGGCTTATTGGATATCGACGTATTTAATCTTGATACCGAATTTGATGCCGGTATTGATGCAACGGGTTTTGCTGGCTGGTTAACCAAGCTTGGCTTAACCGGAATCCCTGTCACCATTATTGTCACGTTATTTACTCTTTTTGGTTGGATAATCAGTTATTTCAGCGTACATGTCTTCATTCGCTTCATTGATACTGATTTATTACGCTATCTCGTTAGCTTCGCCGTTTTTGCGATCACCCTATTTATCTCTCTTCATTTAACCGCTTTGTGCTTAAAACCTGTGCGCAAAAAATTGGTGAGTCTCAATAAACCCAAAACAGTACAGCAGCTTATCGGCAAATACGCCACTGTACGTTCGGGAACAGTAAGTGAACAAAATGGTGAGGCGCTATTAGAAGATGGTGGAGCTGGGTTAATTTTACAAATACGAGCCCCGTCCTCCGAACAGTTAAAACGCGGTGATCATGTTGTCATCATTAGCTATGACGCAGCATCGCACAGTTATCAAGTTGTCAGTGAAAATGAATTTCGCCACGGATAACTTCTTTTTTTTAAAATAAATATCTTGCTTGCATAATCGAAATGACGTCATCGTCAGAACCAATGGAGAATCAATATGGACTTGGCTGCACTAATGCCCTTTTTAACAATTATCGGGGGGATCATCCTAGTTATTTTAGGGTTCTTTGGGTTATTCAAAGCCTTCTATATCAAAGTTCCACAAGGTACTGCTTTGATTGTCAATGACATGTCATCACAGCCTAAAGTGCATTTTACAGGGGCATTAGTTTACCCTGTCATCTACAAAAAAGAATTCATGCGCATTTCATTGTTAACACTTGAAGTTGACCGTCGAGGTAAAGATGGCTTGATTTGCCACGATAACTTACGTGCTGATATCACGGTTGCTTTCTATTTGCGTGTAAACGAAACGACGGAAGATGTCCTAAAAGTTGCAAAAGCTATCGGTGTTGACCGAGCATCAGACCATCAAGCAGTCAGTGCTTTATTCAGCGCAAAGTTCTCTGAAGCCTTAAAAACAGTAGGTAAACAACTGGATTTAGCAACCTTATTTGAAAACCGACAAGATTTCCGTGATCGCATTGTTGATGTGATAGGAAAAGATCTTAACGGTTATGCACTTGAAGATGTGGCGATTGACTACCTAGAACAAACACCAAAATCAGCCTTAGACCCAAATAATATCTTTGACTCCGAAGGTATTCGTAAAATTACTGAAATTACAGCGATTCACAATATTGAAACCAACCAAAAAGAACGTGACCAAGAGCTGGCTATTCAAAAGAAAAATGTTGAAACCCGTGAGGCTAGCTTGGCTTTAGAACGCCAACAAGCCGATGCTGAAGCACGCCAAAAACGTGAAATAGATAATATTCGCGCACGCGAACAAGCTGAAACCTTACGTGTTCAAGAAGAAGAGCGCCTAAAATCAGAACAAGCTCGAATCCAAACTCAGCAAGAAATTGAAATTCGTGAAGAAAACCGCATGCGCGAAGTTGAAGTCGCCCAACAAAACCGTACTCGAGCTGTAGCCATCGAAGAAGAACGAGTGAGCCGCGCACGTGAGCTCGAAATTGTTGCCCGTGAAAGAGAAGTTGAATTACAGCGTATAGAAAAAGAAAAAGCCCTCGAAGAAGAACGCAAAAATATCTCCAATGTTATACGTGAACGTGTAGCCGTCGAAAAAACCGTGGCACAAGAAGAAGAACGAATCAAAGAAGTTCGTGAAATATCTGAAGCTGAACGCATGCGCCAAGTCACCGTGATTAACGCACAAGCAGAAGCCGAAGAATCATTAGTTCGCCAAGTGAAAAAAGCCGAAGCGGATGAGGCCAGTGCTAAGCACCGTGCAGAAGAAATAAGCACCATGGCACAAGCAGAGTTAGAAGCATCGGCAAAACAAGCTGAAGCCAAAAAACGCTTAGCTGAAGGAGTTGAAGCCGAACACGCGGCATTAGGTTTAGCAGAAGCTCGAGTTCGCCAAGCTACCGCAGAGGCAGAAGAAAAAGAAGGGCTTGTTCTTGCCAATATTACGGCTGAGAAACTGTTAGCAGAAGCTCGTGGGCTGAAAGAAAAAGGCTTAACAGAAGCTCAAGTAATGGAAGCTAAAGCCAAAGCAGAACAACAACAAGGGTTTGCTGAAGCAAAAATCCTTGAAGAAAAATTAGCAGCCCAAGCTCGCGGTGAAGAACAACAAGCCAATGCCAAAGAAAAACTAGGCTTGGCTGATGCGAAAGTACTGGAAGAAAAACTGGCAGCACAAGCTCGAGGGGAAGGCCAATTAGGTTCAGCACAAGCAGAGGTTATCCGCCAACGCCTGAAAGCTGAAGCTGATGGTTTAACTGACAAATTTAAATCAATGGATCACCTCAGTGATACCGCTCGTTCTCACGAAGAGTTCCGTATGCGCCTTGAGAAAGAGTTCGAGCAAGCTATGGCATCTATTGATGCTAATAAAGAGATTGCCCGAGAGCAAGCTGATGTATTGGCTGCAGCACTTAGCAAAACTAACATTGAAATTGTGGGCGGTGATGGTAGCTTCTTCAATACTTTCTCTAAGGCACTAAGCCTCGGCAAAGCCGTTGATGGTTTTATGGATAAAAGCAGTTTTGCAAAAGAAAATGTAGAAAAACTCATTAATCGTAACAAAGAAGACAAAAAAGTTGATATTGCCGCATTATTGAAAAATCCTGAAGTTCAAGATCTTATAAACGGTTTTATGGCAGCTAAAGGGGATAATCAGCCAGCAAAAACTGTCATATCAAAACCGATTCCACCAACGGATGGCCAACTGTAAACCTTTAGCACATTGGGGTAGTGAACCTACCCCTTATTGTTTTTCATTTTTATTGTCTTAGTTAAGGGAATTCGCTGCGCAATGTCAGATATTCAGGATACGGATCGCGAACAAGAAATACTCGATAGTGCCGTTGCAGAAGGTGGTGCTTATGAAATATTACGCAAACGCCTGACCGACCAAGGGCAACAACTTCATCAAAAAGCTGCACAACTCAATGAAATGCGGTTAGATGAATTCGGCCAAAGCCAAATGGATATAATTGGCCGCATTCGCATTCGTACTGAAAATAATTGCCAAGCAAGGGATATTGTCCGTGTAGGCGAATGGCTTTTATTTGGCTATAACGTCTTCCTCGGCCTGAAAAAAGAAACACACCTCGAAGATGTGTTTTCACTATATCGGTTAATTGAAAACGACGATGAATTTGATGTTGAAGCTGTCCCTTATGAAGATACTTTCTTAAGCGATAATCGCTTTGTTCAAGACTTCACTGAACTCTATACCTATTATAAGAACACACAGTTACTGCAACTTGTTGAACGGGAAGGCAAACTTCTTGCTAGTTTTCAAATTGGCGATCGCATCACGGATGTGCGTGTTTTTCGTTGGTCAATCTCCAGTGACAAGCGCAAAATTGAGTATATTGATAACCGGGGTGAACGCGATATTGCCCTCCCACCAGCCTATGACTTTGAATGGCAAAAAACCACACGAGAAGACACAGTTAATGGTCGATACCCTCACATCAATATTCTTGACACTGTATTCATTGAAACTATCGGCGGTGATCTAACCATAAAGTGTGAAAATAATACTGAAGATGGTTTAGGGATTTACCGAGAAGCAGTTCTTGATAAAAACCAATCACTAGACGACGCACAAATTGAATATGCACAAACCGGCAGCTTAATTATCCTAAAAGTATTACCTTATCGGGAAGAAACTTGGCGTTACTTAGTTTACAACACGCTATCTCAATCAGTACAACGCATTGATGCCATCGGGCAAGCTTGTATCCAATTACCAGAAGACCACGGTATTATTTTTCCTGGTGGTTACTACTTACAAAATGGTGACTATAAAACATTTGAACAACCTATGGATGGAATGCGTTTTCGCCGTTTGCGTCGTTCTCCGAATGGAGAGGATGTTCTATATGTTTTCTATTCGCCAAATCAAGGGCGCATAGCCCTATTCAATTATAATTTAATTGAACGAACACTATCAATTCCACTCATTGGCCATGGCTACGCCATGCTTGAAGATGGAAAAATGGTGCTATTTGAAGGTGAAGGCGCAGAAGCGACTCGCGTTCACCCCATGCAAGTTTGGCAAACCCCATTTTACTCAGAAGAATTTGCCGACCAACAACCGACTCGTAGTGGTTTTTTAGGGCGTATAGGCAATGCAGATTTAGTTCGTGGTATTTCTGAAATATTGCATGTTTCCAAAGAAATAGAAGGTAGCCAAATTTCTATTGCTCGCTATGAACAACTCAGCCAGCAAGCAAAAAATTTACTGGATCTTTATTACTGGTTCAGTGATGAGCAATGCCTTGGTATTGGCAAATTGCTCAAAGAAATCACCCAAACCAGTGAACTCGTTCTTGATGAATACGAAAAAGTCGAAAGCATACGGCAGCAATCTGCCAAATCAATGAATGAAGCCATTAGCCGCCAAAAATCACTGATTTCACTTACGTTGCCTGAAAGCTGGGCCGATATTCAACAATTTGTTGATGGCTTAAATGCCCTAAGTGCTCAACGCGGGCACTTGATTTCACTACGTGAATTTCGCTATATGGATTTAAAAAAGCTTAGCGAAATGGAAGCTGAAATAGAGAAAAATCAACAATATGTCTCACAAGAAACCGCTGTTTTCCTTGCTAGTGATAAAGCTTTACACCCCTTTAAAACACAGTTAACTGTTTTCGAAGAACAAATAGAAAAAGCCCAAAACAGTGCCCAGCTAGACATTCCCATGAAAGATATGGAAAAAATGTCTGCTGACTTAGATATGCTTTCAAACCTAATGGCTTCACTGAGTTTCAATGATGTCACACAACAAACTCATATTATTGATGCTATTTCGCAAATCTATGCTCAGCTGAACCAATCCCGAGCCCGCTTACAACAAAAACGAAAATCACAAAGCAGTGTGGAAACTGTCGCACAATTTGGTGCTCAATTCCGGCTATTCAGCCAAGGCATTACCAATGCACTGTCTCTTGCTACTGACCCAGAACGTTGTGATGATCAGCTATCAAGATTACTCGTTCAGTTAGAAGAGCTCGAAAGCCAATTTAGCAATCATGATGAATTTCTTGATGATATCTTGGCTAAGCGGGAAGAATTACTCGAAACCTTTGAATCTCATAAACAAGTTCTTATTGATGACCGCCAACGACGTGCACAAAATTTAGTCATTGCAGCCGATCGTCTACTAGACAGCCTGCAACGACGAACAACTCGTTTACAGTCTCAAGATGAACTCAATGCCTTCTTTGCTTCTGACCCTCTCGCAATTAAAACGCGTGAAATAATTGAAAAATTAAGGGAAATTAACGATAACGTTAAAGCTGATGATATTGACGCACGCCTAAAATCCTCTCGAGACCAAGCCATTCGAGTTTTACGCGATAAAACAGATATTTTTGAAGATGGTGGGAATGTCATTAAACTCGGGCGCCACCGATTCAGTGTCAATACCCAAGAGCTAGACCTCACCATTTTACCGAAAAATGAACAACTATGGGTTTATCTCACAGGAACTGATTTCCAAGAACCAATAGAAAATGAACAACTATCACAGCTCAAACCTTATTGGAGCGCTTCATTAGAATCTGAATCTGATACGGTTTATCGTGCCGAATACCTTGCTTATTCAATTATCTATGCCGCAACAAAACGCCAAGAAGGGCTAGATTTTGGCATACTAAAAAATGCGTTAACATCAACGGAAAAACTTGAAAAGATTGTCCGTGATTTTGCAAGTCCACGCTATAAAGAAGGTTATGAAAAAGGTATTCATGACCACGATGCTGTTGCTTTACTCAAAAAACTACTGCCAATCGGTGAAAGTGCTGATCTATTACGATATAGCCCAACAGCCCGCGCTATTGCAGCTATTTATTGGCAACAAGTTCAAAATGACGATTTTCCTGCACTATGGCCTGAACGTGCAAGAACAGCCATGAATATTCATCAATTATTCCATAATGACAATGCATTACTTGACCTACAAGCTGAAATCGAAGCTGGAATTAGCTTGTTTTTACAAGATAATCCCATTCAATGCCAAGCCTATGAGCAAACTCAGGCCGCTGAATACCTTAGTTTTATACTAGCAAGAACCCCGATAGAACTCGTCTATAGCAAATACGCGAGGGAGTTAGTTTTAGCACTCCAAAGTCGCTTAGAAGAAGCTCATATGTGGGTTGATTTTAATCGCTCACAACAGAATTTAGGGACTCGTTACGGCCAGCGCTGGTCATTAGTTCAAAACTGGTTACAAGGGCTGTGCTCAACCCCTGAATTTGCTCATCTAGTTCCATACATACCGGGTGCTATTGCCATTATTATCTTAGATAAAGTAGCTTCAGCACGCTTTAGTGAAGCTGATCTTTACTTTAAAGTTAACGGGTTACTCGGCGAACACCCGACCATTGAAAACCAAACTCTATCATTGAGCTTAGATAACTACTTCAGTCGGATGCGTGGACAACGGAAACGTTTTATTCCTGAATTTCGTCAATATCAATCCCTGCGCCAACAGATTGTTAATGAAGAACGTAGCCGTTTAAAACTGCATGAATATAAAGCAAAGCCATTAAGCTCTTTTGTGCGTAACAAGCTAATAAACGACGTCTATTTGCCTATCATTGGCGATAACATGGCGAAGCAAATTGGCGCTTTAGGGGAAGGTAAACGCACAGATCTCATGGGGCTGCTATTAATGATTTCGCCGCCCGGATACGGTAAAACCACCTTAATGGAATATGCCGCTGACCGTTTAGGGCTCATTTTTATGAAGATCAATGGTCCTGCACTTGGCCATGATGTACTCTCTCTTGACCCTGAACAAGCACCTAATGCAACAGCAAGACAAGAATTAGAAAAACTCAATCTCGCCTTAGAAATGGGTAATAATGTCATGTTATACATCGATGATATTCAACACACCCATCCTGAGTTTTTGCAAAAATTTATATCCTTATGTGATGGGACAAGGCGCATTGAAGGCGTTTGGAAAGGTAAAACCAAAACATATGACATGCGGGGTAAAAAATTCTGCGTCGTGATGGCGGGTAACCCCTATACCGAGTCAGGGGAAGTTTTCCGAATTCCTGACATGCTTGCAAACCGTGCCGATATTTATAACCTTGGTGAAGTATTAGGGGGTATGGATGAAGCATTTGCTCTTAGCTATATCGAAAACAGCCTGACATCAAACCCAGTATTAGCCCCTCTCGCATTACGAGACCTGAACGACCTGTACTTATTTGTCGATAAATCAATGGGGAAATCAGTCTCTACCAACACCTTAAGTTACCCATACTCTGATGCGGAAATTAATGAAATTACTTCAGTAATCAGTAAATTAATCAAATTACGGAATGTTGTATTGAAAGTAAACCAACACTATATCGCCAGCGCAGCGCAATCCGATAAATACCGAACAGAACCCGTATTTCGCTTGCAAGGTAGCTACCGTAATATGAATAAACTCAGCGAAAAAGTCTCTTCTGTTATGAATGATGATGAACTTGAAAGAGTACTAGATGACCACTACCTAGGTGAAGCACAGCTGCTCACAACGGGCGCAGAAGAAAACTTACTCAAACTGGCTGAGTTACGAGGAACACTTACCGAAAAAGATGCAGCACGTTGGCAGCAAATAAAGAAAGACTTTATGCGTAATAAGGCTCTTGGTGGAGATAATGCAGATATTGGTGATCGCGTTGTTGGCCAGCTAGCGTCGCTTGTTGAAAGTGTACAAGCACTGGGTAACCACTAGTGAACTATTTACAAGGGTATCCTCGCATTAAGCTATTAGCCTGCATTGTTGCAATTTTTATTGTCATGCAGCTTATTAATAGCTTAATGGTAGGAGGATTAACTTCATTCGGAATTATACCTCGCACTACAGCTGGGCTCATCGGTATATTCTTCTCCCCATTTATCCATGGCAATTGGGGGCACTTATTCAGTAATTTACCCCCATTTATTATACTAAGTGCTCTATTATTACACCGTACTATTAAGGCCTATTTGCTTGCATCACTATTTATTATCGTTATTGGGGGTTTTGCTGTTTGGTTGTTAGGTCGTAATGCTATTCATATAGGTGCCAGTGGTTGGGTTTTTGGGTTATGGGGCTTACTCATCGCCCAAGGTTTTTTCCGTCGAAACTGGGTTGATATAGCTATCGCCCTATTGGTACTCTTTTATTTTGGCACAATGGCCAGCGGCTTGTTACCTACTCACTTATACATCTCAACAGAGTCTCATATAGCTGGGGCTATTGCTGGGGTTATCTATGCATGGCTAAGTCATCATTACCATCAAAAAAACAGCAATCACTCACCTTAAAATAGTACCCAAGACCATTATGACTCATTTTTTGTAATTTATTTAAATTTATGTATCCTTTTCTGTGATCGTGATTCACATATTAACAATTAACCATAAATTAACCATTCATTAACAATACAACAATGCTAGTCTCAAAAAATAATAACAACATGAGACTCAATAAATGAAAAAACACCTCATCTCTACCGCTATTGTTTTAAGTTTAAGTTCACTATCACTCCCATCATTTTCTCAGTCAATTCAAATTAAAATTGAACGAGATAACTATGGTATTCCTCACATCTATGCGAATGATACTTATAGCCTTTTCTATGGGTATGGCTATGCTGTGGCACAAGACCGATTATTCCAAATGGAAATGGCTAAACGCAGTACTCAAGGAACAGTTTCCGAAGTATTAGGTAAAGATTACATTTCTTTTGATAAAGAAATCAGAAATAACTATTGGCCTGATTCCATCCACCAACAAATCACACAACTGTCCCCTCAAGAACAAGATATTTTGCAGGGTTATGCGGATGGCATGAATGCATGGATTAAACAAATTAATGCTAAACCAGATGACTTAATGCCTAAACAGTTCATTGATTATGGTTTTTTACCATCCCAATGGACGAGTTTTGATGTTGCGATGATAATGGTCGGTACAATGGCAAACCGCTTTTCAGATATGAATAGTGAAATTGATAATCTAGCATTACTCACTGCGCTTAAAGATAAGTATGGTGAACAAATGGGAGTGGCGTTTTTTAACCAAATTAATTGGCTTAATAACCCCAACGCACCGACAACAATCTCATCAGAAGAATTCACCTATTCCAATTCACAAAAAACAAAAAATATAGCGCAATTGAATCAAATTAGTGGTTACCGACTTACTGCTCCCATGTTTGAACGCACGGCAAAAGATGCAACAGGAAAATTAATAGCGCTTTCTTCCAAGGAAAATAATGCGTTAATCGCTAAACAATATGAACAAAGCGGTGCTAATGGCCTCGCAGGGTACCCAACCACCAGTAATGTTTGGCTTGTTGGAAAAACAAAAGCGTCTGGCGCAAAAGCC
This sequence comes from Providencia sp. PROV141, assembly GCF_028481645.1. Classification (NCBI taxonomy): domain Bacteria; kingdom Pseudomonadati; phylum Pseudomonadota; class Gammaproteobacteria; order Enterobacterales; family Morganellaceae; genus Providencia; species Providencia sp. PROV141. The sequence continues at coordinate 192,995 of NZ_JAMPPR010000025.1, forward strand.
ATTTTACTTAATGGTCCACAGTTTGGTTGGTTTAACCCTGCCTATACATACGGTATAGGGTTACATGGAGCCGGGTTTAATATTGTTGGAAATACACCGTTTGCTTATCCTGCTATTTTATTCGGTCATAATGGGCAAATTTCTTGGGGTTCTACAGCTGGTTTTGGTGACGGCGTTGATATTTTTGCAGAACAGATTTCACCTGAAGATCCAAATAGCTACTTCCACCAAGGGCAGTGGAAACAAATGCTATCGCGCCAAGAGACATTAAATGTGAAAGGTGAAAAACCCATTACTTTTGAAGTATACCGCACTGTGCATGGTAATGTGGTCAAGCGTGATAATACCACTCACACCGCATACAGCAAAGCTCGCGCATGGGATGGCAAAGAGCTGACATCCTTAATGGCTTGGGTAAAACAAGGGCAGGCGCAAAACTGGCAGCAATGGCTAGACCAAGCACAAAACCAAGCACTGACGATTAATTGGTATTATGCGGATAAAGACGGAAATATTGGTTATGCTCATACCGGGCACTACCCTGAACGCCAAGCTAACCATGACCCCCGTTTACCCGTATCAGGTACGGGAGAATGGGACTGGAAAGGGATGCAGCCCTTTGCAAATAATCCTAAAGTTTATAATCCCAAATCCGGTTACATCGCCAACTGGAATAACTCTCCAGCTAAAAATTACCCCGCTAGCGACTTATTTGCCTTCTTATGGGGAAGTGCAGATAGAGTGACAGAAATCGATAACCGCATTGAAGCCTATGATAAGTTAACAGCTGATGATATGTGGACGATTTTACAGCAAACTAGCCGTGTCGACCTCAATCATCGCTTGTTTACCCCATTTTTAACTCAAGTAACACAAGGTTTGCCGTCAAATGACAATACCGTCAAATTAGTCTCCTTGCTCCAACAGTGGGATGGTATAAACCAGTTATCAGGTGATGGAAAACACTATGTTCATCCAGGGTCTGCAATCCTCGATATTTGGTTAAAAGAAATGCTTAAAGCCACCCTAGGCCAAACGATCCCTGCACCGTTTGATAAATGGTATCTAGCAAGTGGTTATGAAACGACACAAGAAGGCCCTACTGGGTCGTTAAATATCAGTACAGGCGCAAAATTACTGTATGAATCTCTCTTAGAAGATAAATCGCCAATACCACAGCCTATTGATTTATTTTCAGGGCAATCACGAAATGATGTAATTAAAAAAGCACTGAATGCGACCTACCAAAAAATGAGAGTAAAATACGGTGATAACCCAGCTAATTGGCAAACACCCGCCACAGCATTAACCTTCCGTGAAAATAATTTCTTTGGTGTGCCACAAGCCTTACCTCAAGAAAATTTCCATCAAAATGAATACCATAATCGGGGAACTGAAAACGACCTAATTGTGTTTACCGAAAAAGGGGTGGGTGCATGGGACATTGTTGCGCCAGGGCAAAGTGGCTTTATTTCCCCACAAGGAAAACCTTCACCTCACTACCAAGACCAACTCTCGTTATATCAGCAATTTGGTAAGAAACCGTTATGGCTTGATAACGAAGAGCTAGCACCACATATAGAGTCAACTGAAACATTGATGATCGAGAGATAATACTATTACTAAACTAAATACCAAGGTGTCTTGGTATTTAGTTATTAACTTTTACACGATAGACACAACGCCCTGCGCCATTTAATAAGTACTGTTCACGCTCAATGCTAGCATCATCACCCACAATATCACTGAACAACGCCAATTCCGAACGACAAAAATTTTGGCAAGCGGTGGCTGCGGCACAAATTGGACAATGGTTTTCGATAAACAACCAACTGTCATCATCTTGTTCAACCTTCGCCATATACCCTTCTTCGCTACGCACTTCAGCCAACGCCTCAAGCCGCTCAGCTAACGGTAAATTTTTACAACGAGCAAAATATTTTTCTCGGCTTTCTGTTTCCCTTTGGATAATCAGTTTTTCTAGACCTTCATCACCAAAAATAGTCCGAACAGAATCAATCAATTGAAGAGCAAGTTGCGCGTGAGTATCCGGAAAACGTTGATGCCCTAGTTCTGTTAACACCCAATTTTGCCGAGGGCGCCCAGCCCCTGTTTGCGATAAGCACTGCGCACCCTCAACTAACCCCAACGAAGTCAGTTTTTGAATGTGTTGCCTTGCTGCTTCCCCTGTCATATTTAAATCATTTGCGATCACTGCGGTAGAAATAGGCCCTTTCGTTTTGATACAAAAAAGAACCTTATCCACGGCCTGTGTTAGATTTAAATTATCAAAGTAATTACTTGCATTAATCATTATGCGACTCTATTATCCAAGCTATTACTTGTATAATACCTCTTTTTTCACCATTCCGTCTAGCGGGTCTCTCTATGAGCAATGAAACATCAACCGTACCTCAAGCCAAGTGGGCTGATTTACTTAGTGGCGCCAATGCATTACTCACTATTGCCTTAACTGGCGGTGTTGCACTACATGCTATTAATATTTATATCGTAACAACCATATTGCCCAGTGTCGTTAACGATATTGGCGGTCTTGAGTATTACGCATGGAATACCACTTTATTTGTGGCAACATCCATTGTCGGTTCTGCCCTTTCTAGTAAAGTATTAGACAGTTTTGGGCCTAAATTTTCTTATTTATTTGCGCTTATTCTATTTTCTTTAGGGTCTATTTGGTGCGCAGCTTCCCCATCAATGTTGGTATTACTAGGCGGGAGGGCATTACAAGGACTTGGTGGCGGTATTTTATTTGCTCTTAGCTATGCATTAATTCGCATTGTTTTTACCGAAAACTTATGGTCTCGAGCCATGGGTGTTGTTTCAGGTATGTGGGGAATAGCAACACTCTGTGGCCCAGCAATTGGTGGTATTTTTGCTGAAAGTGGCCACTGGCGTTGGGCATTTTGGGCTTTATTGCCTGTCGCGGTTTTTCTAGCACTTATTGTCATCAATCAACTCCCTAAAAAACAAACTCAAGCACCAAAAACCAGTAAAATTCCATTCTTAGCGATTTCTCTGTTAGTGATATCCGTTCTTGCTATCTCAATTGGAAGTTTGTCTGATAGTTTATTCATGAACCTTATTGGTTTGTTAATTGGCCTAGCCATACTGCTGACAATTGCCTTACTCGATGGTAAAAATGACAAACGTTTATTACCAACAGGAGCCTATTCGCTCAAGAATCCCCTTGGCGTCATATTTTTAACCATGTGTTTATTAGTTGGTGGCATGACAACCGAAATTTATGTCCCTTATTTCTTACAAACCATCCATCTGTTTTCTCCGCTCACTGCGGGTTATTTAACCGCAATAATGGCAGCGGGCTGGACCGTTGGGGCACTCTTTAGCGCCAATAAAACAGGGGCTATTGTTATCCGAATTATTCGAACAGGCCCGGTCATCATATTTATTTCTTTAATTGTACTTGCTGTTCTAACGCATAATCAACAGCTTATCGAATCATGGCCATTATTCGTTATTTATCTCATCGCCATGGCTGGGGTTGGTCTAGGAATTGGCGTGTGTTGGCCTCATCTCGTACTACGTGTTTTTAAGAATGCGCCAGAGGGTGAGGAAAATCTCGCATCATCTTCAATTATTACCATTCAATTGTATGCAACCGCGCTATCTGCCGCCTTAGTGGGAGTCGTCGTCAATAATAGCGGGTTAATTAGCCCCGGAGGGATCGCGGGAGCACAGCAAGCTTCAATCTGGTTATTTGCTCTATTTGCAATTAGTCCATTACTCGCAACCGTATTAATCCGCAAAATAAGATAAAAAAGTATAAGGGAGCCAAAGCTCCCTTCAGACTGCTGACAAACATATTATGTTTAGCAGCAAGTCTAATTGGTTTTGAAAATAAACTAGTTTAGTTCGTTAATGCCTTTTTAGAGCGTAAAAAATAAGGCAGAACAATAATACTGATCAGCAAGACAAAAATAGTTGCCACCATCACCCCTAAGAAGGCATGATCAAAGGCAATATTGGCCTGATTTATCAACGCAGATGCATTATTTGCTGGTAGTGATTCAGAAACTAATAAGGCCTCATCAATACTATCATAAACTTTATCACTGACTGTTAAGCCTTCAGGTAATGAGAGTTTCAAAGTATAAATTGCACTCATTAGTCCCCCCATAAAGGTTACACCTAAGACACTGCCAATTTCATAAGCAATTTCTTCAATTGATGCTGCCATGCCTGCTTTTTCATCAGGAGCATTTAACATCACTGTCGTTGATGCCGTCGTGAATATCGCACCAAGGCCAAACCCAATAAGAAAGAGGAATGAAAGTAACAAAATACCTGTCGAAGTTTGGTACACCATCGTTAAACCAACGACACCAATTAACGTACAAGTAAACCCGAAAACAGTGAGTTTGATCTCACCAAATTTATGAAGGTACATACCTGCCAATGGTGCAGCTATCACCGAAGCCAATGGAATTGGAATGATATATAAAGCCGCTTCAAATGGCGTATAACCCAAAACCAGCTGTAAACGTTGGCTTAGTAATAATTCAACACCAACGATAACCACGATAGATAACACAGCCATCATCAGCCCTGCATTAAATTTAGGATGCTTTAATAGCGTAAAATCAATCAGTGGGGATATTGATTTAATTTGTCGATTTCTAAATACCACCAAAAAGAAAGCCCCAATAACGCCTGAAACCCATACAGCAGGCCAGTCTGTATAAGGTTTTCCGAGCTCCTTCAACGCATAAATAACGCCAATTAAGCCAATTAAAACTAAAATAGAACCGAAAATGTCGATTTTTTTGTCGCTGTTACCACCACATTTAGGGATCAAGTAACACGCAAACGGAATAACCAATAAGACGACTGGGACATTAATTAAAAAAACAGAGCCCCACCAAAAGTGGTTAAGTAAGATACCGCCGATCAACGGGCCAATTGCCGCACCACCAGATGCAACCGCAGACCATATTCCAATAGCTAATGCCCTTTCTTTTGGGTCTAAAAAAACATGCCTGACAATAGCAAGGGTGGCAGGCATACTTACTGCTGCACCAACAGCTAAAAAGCCACGAGACAAAATCAAACTTGTTGCGGTTGATGAAAAAGCAGCACACAACGAGGCTAAACCAAATAACGGTAGCCCCAATAAAAACATTTGCTTGTGGCCGACTTTATCACTTAGCATCCCTGCTGCAGGTAATAACCCAGCAACCACCAGTGGGTAAGCGTTCATTATCCACAGTTTTTCAGATGACGTAGCGCCTAAATCATGGGTTAATTTAGGTAACGCGGTATATAGTACAGTGACATCAATAACGATAAGAAACAGTACACTTGAAACTAATAGAAGCACTATCCAGCGCTTATAATCGGTTAACATAAAATTCTCTCAATGAGTTTATTTGATCATGATTTTTGTGCTGATCGTGCTACAATATAAATCCATACGTACGTATTGAAAAGAGGTTTTTCTAAATGGGACGTCAACGAACAATCGATAGAGAAAAATTGCTTGATGCAGCTGAAGACATTGTATTACAACAAGGTGCTACCGCTCTCACTATCGATGCAGTCGCCAAAGCGATGGGGGTCTCCAAAGGCGGTGTTCAGTACTGTTTTGGCAATAAAGATGCCTTAATTGATGCGATGTTTGAGCGTTGGGGCCAGTCTTATGATGAAATTTTTAATCAAGTCACACTGCAAGACAACTCTCCTGAAGGGCAAATTTTTGCTCATATGCAAGCTACCCACCAGCACGATAAAGTTGCAATGGCAAAAGGCGCTTCCTTAATGGCATCCTTATTACAAACCCCTGAATACCTAGAAAGTACGCGTACTTGGTATCGTGAACGGCTTGCGAGACTAGATACTTCAACAGAGAAAGGCAAACAAGCAAGAATTGTTTTTCTAGCAACTGAAGGCGCTTTTATGCTGCGCTATATGGGATTCATGGAAATTGATGATAATGAGTGGCAATCTATATTTGGTGATTTGGAAAATTTATTAAAGGGTTAGCCTTAGTCTCTTTTTTTGATATAGATAATGACTCCACTCCAATAAACTAATAATAAACCAAATGGAGATCATTAAAAATGAACATAGATAGATTAAAATACTTTATAGAAACAAATAATAACAATAGTATTAATAATAATAATAATAAAAAGTCATTCAGCTACAATATAAAAGAAAAACCCATCAACACTAACTGTGTCTCTTTATTAAAGATGAAATTTGAAAAGATAGATACAAACACAAAAAATTTAAAACATATACATACAAATAAAGCACAAAACCTCATAAAAAAAGAATCATTAGAATACGACATTAGCGCATTTAAAAATGATTTAATGAAAAAAAACCTTTATTTTATTTATAGTTCACCAAACTCAAAAAAAATAGAGTTAATACACAATCATAATGAAAACAAAATAAATAGTGAAAATGCAATTTTTATCAATATGTTTGATTTATTAAAAAATGAACCGGATGGTTCCATATATAAAATAAATAATTATATCATAAAAATAGCCAATAAAAACAAAAAACTAACAATAAATGATAATCGATTTACTCACAACATCACCTTAAAAAATGGGAAAGACATATTAATAGAAAGATATAATGAAAAAAGTAAATTTTCATTTTAATAAAGAATAACCCGGCAAAAACAGATTGTCGGGTTATTCTTATTATAAATATATTACGGATTTATTTTCCCAATGTATTTATATGTTGAATTTAAATAAAAAATACTAAATATAATAATTAAGGTGGATTTATGAATAAATAATAATATTTAGTTTTATCATTCTTGGTACTGATATTATTTTAAAATTATCTAGTATGAAAAATGTGTTTTACGTTCCTATGCAGCAAGATTAGGTGATTGAATCATTAAGACATAAAATTATGTGTTAGTGATTCAAGAAAATCCCCTTATCATCGTCAATTATAATTTGTTTTAATGATTTATGAATACCGCCATCATCTGTTTGCAAGATAAACACAAATAAAACCTGACAAAGTACTGATTGAGGGCAATGACGAGGCCGATATTTTGAATAGGGAGACCATCCATTAGCTAGATACCTTTCATGCATTCGCTTCATTGCATCAACAACAGAGTTCGCAGCTTGTCCTTTGTTGATTTTAGTCGATTTTTTTTGATGATACACAAAAGCATCAGTAACCGTTTTAGATATAATATAGAAAACTTGCCCAACAGATAAGTTTTCTAATAAATAGGTGATGTTTTTTGTTGTTTTTTCACCAATCAGAAAAGATGTGAAATTATATTCATCCATTTCATAATTTAAATAAAAAAAACACTCAAATAGATTATTTTTCTTACATAACTCAATTAGTGATTTTGTATTTTCTTGTAAATAATAGATATTAGCTAATTTTAGCTCTAGTAGGTCAATAATCGTAGATAAACTATTAGTTTCTTTAATAATAACTTCCCAGCACATAAATATATTATTAAAATAAATATAATCTTCACTAACACTTATATATTTTAAATTAGTAACTGGACTTACTGCAATCACACCTGCAGTATAAAGTTGTTCTATGATTAACAGGTCAAACTTATAATTCGGTGTTAATTTTTCATACCTCTGATTATCAAGGCTATCTAAATACATTAGATTTTCATCAGCACAACACCGTATAAGTGCAAGTAAAAAAACACTATTTTCAAAAGAAAGATCATTGATACTTAAAGCATTCTCTTTTTTTAAAAATAATAGATTATCAATATATTCAATTTTTTCTTGCCTTTCTTTTTCATTCTCTATACGAATACAATCAACACAAATATGTTCAAGATTACTTAAATGTGAAAAATGGCTTCTATCTCGTAAATATTCTATTTCACCACATGCCACACATTTTAGCTTTAAACAATAAGCTTTGCAGCTTTTAGCCACAATAGCTTTTATTTCTTTAGATTTTAATTGTGTTTTTTCTTCTATCTTAATCATTGAATATAAAAAACGGCCATTTTCTGCAACCTGCCAATATAGTTGGCATACAAATTCATATTCCTTATCAATAATATCAATAAATATAATTTCCATACGTTTATTTCCTTGTTTTTTATTATGTTATATTAAAAAAAACAAAAAATAGAAATTATATTTTGAAAAAAAATAAAAAGGCTCATTACGGTTAAATAATGAGCCCTTTATTAATCAAATTATTGATTACTCAACCGTCACCGACTTCGCCAAGTTACGTGGTTGGTCTACGTCTGTACCTTTAATCAATGCAACGTGATAAGACAACAGTTGCAGAGGAACAGTGTAGAAAATAGGTGCGATGAGCTCTTCAACATGAGGCAGCGAAACAATTTTCATATTTTCACTAGCTTCAAAGCCCGCATCTTGGTCAGCAAACACATACAGCAAACCACCACGCGCACGAACTTCCTCAATATTTGATTTCAGTTTTTCTAACAATTCATTGTTAGGTGCCACGATGATAACAGGCATATCGGCATCAATTAACGCTAATGGGCCGTGCTTTAATTCACCAGCGGCATACGCTTCCGCGTGTATATATGAAATCTCTTTTAATTTCAGAGCCCCTTCAACGGCAATAGGGAACTGATCACCGCGGCCTAAGAACAACGCGTGGTGTTTATCAGAGAAATCTTCTGCCAATGCTTCAATGACTTTATCTTGCGATAACATGCTTTCAATACGCGCAGGCAATGCATGCAGAGCGTGAGAAATATTTTCTTCGAGCTCCGGATTAGCACCTTTCAAACGGCCCATATACGCCACTAGCATTAGTAAAACAGTTAACTGTGTGGTAAACGCTTTGGTTGATGCCACACCAATTTCAGCCCCTGCTTTGGTCATCAGGGCAAACTCAGATTCACGTACCAGTGAAGAACCCGCAACGTTACACACCGCTAAAGAAGTCAAATAGCCTAACTCTTTCGATAAACGCAATGCTGCCAGTGTATCTGCAGTTTCACCTGATTGAGACAGCGTTATCATTAAGCTGTTTTTACGGTGCGCAGGGTTACGGTAGCGATACTCTGAAGCGATTTCCACATCACATGGAATACCCGCTAAAGACTCAAACCAATAACGCGCTACCATGCCAGCATTGTAAGATGTCCCGCAAGCTACGATTTGGATATGTTCAACTTGAGATAAAATTTCACTCGCACGAGGGCCTAATTCGCTCAGATCAATGCCATTATCTTTGCTAAAACGCCCTTCAAGGGTGTTTTTAATCGCCATCGGCTGTTCATAAATCTCTTTTTGCATGTAATGGCGGTAAACGCCTTTATCGCCCGCATCATATTGAACGTTTGATTCAATTTGCTCACGATCGACAGCTTCACCACTTTTATCAAAGATACGAACAGTACGACGAGTGACTTCGGCAACATCCCCTTCTTCAAGGTAAATAAAGCGACGAGTCACAGGCAACAATGCTAATTGGTCTGATGCTAAGAAGTTTTCACCCACACCTAAACCAATAACCAATGGGCTACCAGAACGTGCGGCGACTAATAATTCAGGAATACGGCTATCCATAATTACCGTACCATAAGCACCGCGTAATTGTGGAATAACACGTTGAACCACTTCCACCAGCGTGCCGCCCTTTTGTTGTTCATGGTGAACAAGATGAGCAATCACTTCGGTGTCAGTTTCTGAACTAAAGACATAACCGAGCTTTTTCAGTTCATCTTTCAGTTCTAAATAGTTTTCAATAATGCCGTTATGAACAACCGCAATATAACCAGAGGTATGTGGGTGAGCATTACGTTCACTTGGAATACCATGAGTCGCCCAACGGGTATGTGCAATCCCCGTTCCACCCGATACTGGGTTTTTCTCCGCTTCTTCCGCTAACATTTGCACTTTGCCGACTTCACGTAAGCGTTGCAAATGACCTTCGTGATCAACCACAGCCATACCCGCTGAGTCATAACCACGGTATTCAAGACGACGAAGACCTTCTAACAGAATTTCTGCAATATCACGTTGTGCAACAGCACCTACAATTCCACACATATTTTTTTGATTCCTAGACAAAAGGTTTCTTTCTTGAGAAACCTTTATTTGTCGCAACCTAATTGTTGTACAGTTTTCACTGCTCCCCAGCCTTGTAGAAAATGGGGATATTATTTTTATATTGCTACCTTAGGTAGCTATTTTAATTTTCGCGATTAATTCGCATTTATAATAGGAGAGATATTGCTACCTCTCCTCAATATTTACTTATTTTTTCTTAACTGGACGTTGCCAGTTTTTAATATGCATTTGCTTTACACGGCTGACAACGAGTTCGTCTTCATTCACGTCACGAGTTACCGTCGTGCCAGCACCAATTGTTGCACCTTTTGCTACAGAAACTGGCGCGACTAATTGAGTGTCTGAGCCTACAAATACATCATCACCAATAATGGTTTTGTGTTTATTTGCGCCATCATAATTACAAGTGATAGTACCTGCGCCAATATTCACGTTATCGCCAATTTGGGCATCCCCAAGGTAACTTAAATGGCCCGCTTTAGAGCCTAAACCTAAAGAGGCATTTTTCATTTCTACAAAGTTACCCACATGTGCTTTGGCTGCTAATTTAGCACCTGGACGTAAACGTGCAAAAGGACCAACCGTACATTCTGATGACAATTCAGAGTTTTCTATGACTGAATACGGGCTAATCACTGAGTTATCACCGATTACACAGTCTTTCAAAATACAGCCAGATTGAATATGTACGTTATTCCCTAATGTGACATTGCCTTCAATAATCACGTTAGTATCAATAATAATATCGCGACCATGAGTTAGATTTCCGCGCAGATCAAAACGTGCAGGGTCAATTAACATTACTCCTGCTAATAACAATTTTTCCGCTTGTTCTTTCTGATAAACTCTTTCTAACGCAGCCAGTTGTAGGCGGTTATTCACGCCTTCCATCTCACTTAAATGTTTAGGATGAACGGTTGCAATTTTATTACCTTCTTTATGTGCTAATGCAATAATATCAGTAATATAATATTCGCCTTGTGCATTAGCGTTGTTTAGCTGTGCCAACCAACGTTTAAAATCTTTACCGCTGGCAACCATGATCCCAGTGTTAATCTCTTGGATTTTACGTTGCTCTTCAGTCGCATCTTTTTGCTCGATAATACCGACAACTTCATTATTTTCACGAATGATACGGCCATACCCTGTTGGGTTATCTAAAATAACCGTCAGTAAGCCAATACCACCTTCTGGCTTCACGTCAATTAAGCGATCTAGGGTATCTTTAGCAATTAACGGTACATCGCCATATAGCATGACAATATTTTCATCGTCTTGGAAGCTTGGCGCGGCTTGTTGCATCGCATGGCCAGTGCCGAGCTGCTCGGCCTGCAATACCCAATTGAGGTTTTGCTCACCTAGTTTTTCTTTCAGTAAATCACCGCCATGTCCGTATACCAGATGAATATCTGATGCACCAATGGATTTTGCTGTATCTATAACATGCTGAACCATTGGTTTGCCTGCAAGCAAATGCAAAACTTTAGGTAGCTCTGAATACATCCGTGTGCCTTTACCGGCAGCTAAAATCACGACACTTTTTCTTTGCACAGTCATTTTTCCTGAAACTCCAACTTAGGGATGAAAGTAAACCTATTTCCTTTATAAATTACTACATATTTCGCTCAAATAAAAAAGCCAGTTAGACTTAACCAACTGGCTTTTTTTACTATACCGCTATCATTACATTAGCTTTTTAGTTAACTCGATGACTCGAAGTTTCGCTATTGCTTTTGCAAGTTCTGCTGATGCCTGAGCATAATCAACATCGCCGTGAGCTTTACGGACGTGTTCTTCCGCTTTGCGTTTAGACTCCACTGCACGAGCTTCGTCTAAATCTTTACCACGGATCGCTGTATCAGCGAGTACGATAACACCATTTGGTTGTACTTCTAAAATACCGCCGGAGAGGTAAATTAGCTCTTCTTCACCAAACTGTTTGGTAATACGTACCATGCCCGGTTTTATGGCAGTCAGCAGCGGGGTATGCTGCGGGTAAATCCCCAGCTCACCTTCACTACCTGTCACCTGAATTTTCTGTACCATGCCTTCAAACATTTGTTTTTCAGCACTCACTACAGTCAGGTGGTATGTCATTGCAGCTACCATATCAACCTCCTGTCAGCTGGATTAAAGCTTTTTCGCTTTTTCCACAGCTTCTTCAATGGTACCAACCATATAGAACGCTTGTTCTGGCAGGTGGTCGTAATCACCGTTCAGGATCCCACTGAAGCCACGGATAGTGTCTTTCAGAGAAACGAACTTACCTGGTGAACCGGTAAATACTTCAGCAACGAAGAATGGTTGAGACAGGAAGCGCTGGATCTTACGAGCACGAGCAACAACCAGTTTGTCTTCTTCAGACAGTTCATCCATACCCAGAATTGCAATGATATCTTTCAGTTCTTGGTAACGTTGCAGAATAGACTGAACGCCACGAGCAACATCATAGTGCTCTTGACCAACAACCAGCGGGTCAAGCTGACGGCTAGTAGAATCCAGAGGGTCAACCGCAGGGTAAATACCCAGTGATGCGATTTGACGGCTCAGAACGACTGTTGCGTCTAAGTGAGCAAAGGTAGTTGCTGGTGATGGGTCAGTTAAGTCATCCGCAGGAACGTAAACCGCTTGAACAGAAGTGATAGAACCCGTTTGAGTTGAGGTAATACGTTCTTGCAGAACACCCATCTCTTCCGCCAGCGTTGGCTGATAACCTACCGCTGAAGGCATACGACCTAACAGTGCTGATACTTCAGTACCTGCCAGTGTATAACGGTAGATGTTGTCAACGAACAGCAGTACGTCACGACCTTCGTCACGGAATTTTTCAGCCATAGTCAGACCAGTCAACGCAACGCGCAGACGGTTTCCTGGTGGCTCATTCATCTGGCCATAAACCAGTGATACTTTATCCAGAACGTTTGAGTCGGTCATTTCATGATAGAAGTCGTTCCCTTCACGAGTACGCTCACCAACACCTGCGAATACTGAGTAACCTGAGTGCTCAATCGCGATGTTACGGATCAGTTCCATCATGTTTACTGTTTTACCAACACCCGCACCACCGAACAGACCAACTTTACCACCTTTCGCGAATGGACAGATTAAGTCCATTACTTTGATACCGGTTTCCAGCAGTTCTGTTGAGTTAGCTAGTTCTTCATAGCTAGGTGCAGCACGGTGAATTGACCAGCGCTCTTCTTCGCCGATATCACCTTTCATATCAATAGGCTGACCCAGAACGTTCATGATACGTCCTAAAGTTGCTTTACCTACTGGTACTTCAATTGGGTGCTCTAAGTTTACAACTTCTAAACCACGGCTCAGGCCATCTGATGTACCCATTGCGATACAACGGACAACACCTCCGCCTAACTGTTGCTGAACTTCCAGCACCAGTTTTTCTTTACCGTTAACAACCTCAAGAGCGTCGTACACTTTTGGTACGTCATCTTGAGGGAACTCGACGTCCACAACGGCGCCGATTACCTGGATAATCTTTCCAGTAGCCATCTTGAATCCTCTACGTAATTCGTAAACCTAGCTGTTAAACCGCGGAAGCGCCCGAAACAATTTCGGTAAGCTCCTGAGTAATGCTGGCCTGACGAGCTTTGTTGTAAACCAACTGCAACTCTTTGATCAGGTTTCCACCATTATCAGTAGCGGCTTTCATCGCTACCATTCGTGCGGCCTGCTCACTAGCCAGGTTTTCAACGACGCCCTGATAAACCTGCGACTCGATATAACGACGTAGCAGGGTATCCAGCAACGCCTTAGGATCGGGTTCGTAAATGTAATCCCAAGACTTCTTCTTCAGTGTTTCATCATTGCTTGCAGGCAATGGTAACAATTGAAGAATAGTTGGCTCCTGAGACATTGTATTGATGAACTTATTCGTCACCACATACAGTTTATCCAAACGCCCTTCATCATAGGCTTGTAGCATTGTGTTAACTGGACCAATCAAGTCCGAAAGCGTTGGGTTATCCCCCATTCCAGTAACTTGTGTCACGACATTGCCGCCCACAGAACCGAAGAATGATACCGCTTTAGAACCGATTAAAGCCAAGTCAACCTGAACGTTTTTCTCAGACCATGACTTCATATCTGCTAATAGTTTTTTGAACAGGTTAATGTTCAAGCCACCACACAGACCGCGGTCTGTTGAAACAACCAGATACCCGACACGTTTAACTTCACGCTCTTCGAGATATGGATGTTTATATTCCAGATTACCTAACGCTAGGTGACCAATCACACTGCGCATGGTTTCTGCATAAGGACGGCTGGCCGCCATGCGTTCCTGCGTTTTACGCATTTTGGACGCAGCGACCATTTCCATCGCTTTAGTGATCTTTTGTGTATTTTGTACACTTCCGATCTTGGAACGTATCTCTTTTGCGCCGGCCATTTCTGCTTCTCCTTATTAACCAGACGGCCCTAGGAACTGGGCCGAATAGTATTACCAGGACTGAGTTGCTTTAAATGATTCGAGCAGTTTTTTCAACTTGCCTTCGATATCATCGTTATAGCTACCAGCCGGGCCAATTTCGTTCATAAGGTCAGCATGCTCGCGCTGTGCAAAAGAAACTAAAGCAGCTTCAAACGCACCAATTTTCGCTAACTCAACATCATCCAAGAACCCACGTTCTGCCGCGAACAGAGACAGTGCCTGCTCTGCTACTGACATTGGTGCGTACTGTTTCTGTTTCAGCAGTTCAGTTACTTTCTGACCATGACTTAACTGTTTACGAGTCGCGTCATCGAGGTCGGAAGCAAACTGAGCAAACGCTGCCAGTTCACGATACTGAGCAAGTGCGGTACGGATACCACCAGACAGTTTCTTGATAATTTTAGTCTGAGCAGCACCACCAACACGAGATACTGAAATACCTGGGTTAACCGCTGGACGAATACCAGAGTTAAACAGGTTAGATTCCAGGAAGATCTGACCATCTGTAATCGAAATTACGTTTGTTGGTACGAATGCAGAAACGTCACCAGCTTGGGTTTCAATGATAGGCAGAGCTGTCAATGAACCTGTTTTGCCTTTAACTTCACCTTTAGTAAAATTTTCTACGTATTCAGCGTTAACGCGAGCAGCACGCTCAAGTAAACGTGAGTGCAGATAGAAAACGTCACCTGGGTAAGCTTCACGTCCTGGTGGACGACGCAGCAACAGTGAGATTTGACGGTATGCAACAGCCTGTTTAGACAGGTCATCGTATACGATCAGAGCATCTTCACCGCGGTCACGGAAATATTCACCCATCGCACAACCAGCATATGGCGCTAAGTATTGCAGAGCAGCTGATTCAGATGCTGTAGCAACAACAACGATAGTGTTTTGCAGTGCGCCGTGCTCTTCCAGTTTACGAACTACGTTAGAAACGGTAGATGCTTTCTGGCCGATAGCCACGTACACACATTTGATGCCTGAGTCGCGTTGGTTGATGATTGCATCGATAGCCAAAGCAGTTTTACCTGTTTGACGGTCACCGATAACAAGCTCACGCTGACCACGACCGATTGGGATCATGGCATCGACTGATTTATAACCAGTTTGAACTGGTTGATCAACGGATTGACGGTCGATAACACCTGGCGCAATAACTTCTACAGGAGAGAAGCCATCGTTATCAACAGGACCTTTACCATCAATTGGTTGACCCAGTGTATTCACAACACGTCCTAGCAGGCCACGGCCTACTGGAACTTCAAGAATACGGCCAGTACATTTAACTTTCATGCCTTCTGCCAAGTCGGCATAAGGACCCATAACGACCGCACCAACAGAGTCACGCTCTAAGTTCAGTGCGATAGCGTAACGGTTGCCAGGCAGCGCGATCATTTCACCCTGCATGACTTCGGCTAAACCGTGAATACGAATAATACCGTCATTAACGGATACAATCGTACCTTCATTGTGAGCTTCACTCACAACATCGAACTGAGCAATACGCTGTTTGATCAGTTCGCTGATTTCGGTGGAATTCAGTTGCATATGCTCCAGTCCCCTTAAGACTGCAAGACGTCAGTTAAACGCTCTAAGCGACCGCGGATACTCCCGTCAATAACGAGGTCTCCAGCACGAATGATCACTCCAGCAATAACAGACTTATCAATTTTGCAATTCAGCTTAACTTTGCGTGACAGACGTTTTTCCATCGCTGCAGAAATTTTAGCTGACTGCTGTTCACTCAGTTCGTTAGCAGAAATCACATCAACTTCAATGGTTGATTCCAGAGAGTCGCGCAATTGGATAAACTGCGTCAACACTTCTGGCAGCGTCGTTAAACGCCCGTTATCTGCCATAACACGAATCAGATTCTGAACATGCTCGTCAATTTCATCTCCACAAACAGAGATAAACGTTTTAGCTAATGTTTCTGGTGCAATAGAACCAGAAAGCAGCTCCCCAACCTGTTCATTGCGCGTCACCTCAGCGGTGAAGGCTAGCATTTCCTGCCATTTAGCAACAGCTTGGTTTTCCACAGCAAAGTCAAAAGCTGCTTTGGCGTAGGGGCGAGCTACAGTAGCAATTTCAGACATGCCCCTCCCTCCTTACAGTTCAGCGACTAGTTTATCAACGATGTCGCTGTTAGCAGCTTCATCCACGGAACGTTCGATAATCTTCTCGGCACCTGCGATAGCAAGCATCGCAACCTGTTTACGTAACTCTTCACGTGCACGTTTGCGCTCAGCATCAATTTCAGCTTGCGCTTGCGCGACGATTTTTGCACGTTCTGCTTCTGCTTCTGCTTTTGCTTCATCAATCATTTGAACGCGTTGTTTATTCGCTTGTTCAATGATGACTTGAGCTTCAGCTTTCGCTTTTTTCAGTCGGTCGGTTGCGTCGGTTTGCGCCAGTTCCAGGTTCTTTTTAGCACGTTCTGCGGAAGATAAACCGTCAGCAATTTCTTTTTGACGTTTTTCAATGGCCGCCATAATCGGTGGCCATACATACTTCATACAGAACCAAACAAACAGGACAAACGCGATAGCCTGGCCGAGGATTGTTGCATTTAGATTCACAGACAATACCTCATATTCATTAGTGAATTAATGTTCTTACAGTGTTCCGTAACGTTAATTAGGCAACAGCGAACATTACATACAAGCCCAGACCAACAGCAATCATCGGAATAGCATCGACCAGACCCATTACGATAAAGAACTGTGTACGCAGCAGAGGAATTAAATCTGGCTGACGAGCAGCACCTTCTAAAAATTTACCACCTAGGATGCCGATACCGATCGCAGCACCGATCGCCGCTAAGCCCATCATCACAGCGGCAGCCATGTACAGCAGATCCATACTCAGGTTTTCCATGACAGTCTCCAGTTTGTTTCAGTTAATACAATTATTGATAAAATTAAATTAGTGTTCTTCAGATGCCATCGACAGATAGACAACCGTCAGAACCATAAAAATAAAGGCTTGTAGCGTAATAATCAGTATGTGGAAGATAGCCCAAGGTAGGCTTAACAACCACTGTGACCACCACGGTAGCAGAGCCGCGATAAGAATAAAGATCAATTCACCTGCATACATGTTACCAAACAGTCGCAGACCGAGTGATACAGGTTTTGACAGCAGGCTTACCCCTTCAAGAATCAAGTTGACTGGAATGAAGACAGGATGGTTAAAAGGCTGCATTGTGAGCTCTTTTGTAAATCCGCCAATTCCTTTCATTTTGATGCTGTAGAAGAGGATTAGGATAAACACACCAATAGCCATCGATAATGTGACACTAACATCTGCGGTTGGTACTGCACGTAATGCAGGTAACCCGAGATAATGCTCAGCAATATACGGAAGGAAATCAATTGGGAGTAAATCCATTAGGTTCATTAAGAATACCCAGACGAACACCGTTAATGCTAAAGGAGCAATAACTTTGCTCTTGCCGTGATACATATCACGGACTGAGTTATCAACGAAACCAATGATCAGTTCTATTGCAGTCTGTAACTTACCGGGTACGCCACTAGTCGCATTAACTGCAACTCTTCTAAATAGCCACAGGAACAGAGCCCCGAGAACTACCGAGAAAAAAAGCGAGTCAATGTTCAACGTCCAAAATGTTGGACTAGCGTGGGGATCGACCAACTTAAAGGTACTCAGGTCCAACTGAAGGTTTCTCAGATGGTGGCCTATGTAATCCTCTGTAGTCATCACTTCTCCTGATGCAGACATGATGCCTCTTACCCTTTTGTAGTTTAAAAATACTTACCGTTTAAAAACGGCTGGTGCAACAATCTGAACAATTAGCACCGCTAAATAGGTCAAACCCAGTGGTGTTAATGACGCTTTGAACACACCGAAAGCAACAACTAAGACAGCGATAGTTGTAACAACCTTTAGCCCTGCTCCTAATGCTAAGAACCAGGCAATGCGGACAGGTTCATCCTCTCCTTTTGCTTTCTGAAATTGTGCTAGCAGCATAAATACGATATTTGGTAACCAGCATGCTAACCCACCAGCAAGAGCAGAGGCCCCCCATTCTATACTATTTGCACAGAAAGCCCCACTGAGGATCACTAAAGTTATAAACTGAACAGACAACTGCTTTGCAGCGTGTTTGTTGTCATAAAGGGATACAGACATAACTTTTTGTTTACTCCCAGCTCTTCTCAGCCTCAGAAACGCTAAGTGTTGTATAAAACTGCCTTTGCGTAAATGTGTCAAGAGACAAAAACGTGCAAATTATACGGGCAGGCGAAATGAATTCAATCAGTAAGTAGCGAAAAGGTGAATAAATATTTAATTTTTTCGAGTTGGCGCAGAATTGTCGCTGTAATAATTAATAAATAGTTAATGAATTGCTGCATATATTCACATTAATGTGATAAATATCACATTTAGCTTTATTCTCTTTATTTATTCTTTCAACTTTACTGACAACAAAAAATAGATTTAATCTGTAAATCAAACAATTAAAGAAGCAGATTTTTAAGTTAAATTTAAAAGTGATAAATCAAATATTTTACTATTAACTATTTATCTAGCTAAATCGATTAAGTAAAAATTGCCAATTTCCTTATATTTTTTCTTTCAACACCTTATTTTTGAAACTTATTCGTTATTTCCATGTAAATAACACGTGAAATATAAATATTTATTCTTTAGCTAAAAACAAGAATAGCCGGTGCTTTGTAACACACCGACTATCGCTCTAAAAGACAAAATATTTTGACAGAAAGCAACTTTATTTTATAGAAACTTTAACCAAATGGCGCTGTTCATCAAGTTCAGGCACTTCAAGCTCTGTGATAGATTCAATCACAAAACCTTCTGGTAGCGCTATTTCATCATCACGAATGACGCCTTTAAGCGCATAAAAACGCCCATCAGATGACGGTAAATGATGGCACCAACTCAGCATATCGTTCAATGAAGCAAATGCGCGGCTAATCACCCCATCAAAACCATTTTCAACCGGGTACTCTTCAACACGTGATTGAACAGGTTCGATATTCGTTAGCCCTAGTTCATGTTGAACCTGTTTTAAAAAGCGTATGCGCTTTCCTAAGCTGTCCAGTAAAACAAAATGGGAATCTGGCCGAACAATAGCTAAAGGAACGCCAGGTAAACCTGGTCCTGTTCCTACATCAATAAATTTTGTTCCGTTGAGTTGACCGTTCACCACTATGCTGTCCATGATATGACGGATCAACATCTGTTGTGGGTCACGTACCGAAGTCAGGTTATAGGCTTTGTTCCATTTAGCTAATAACCCAACATAGTCAACTAACTGCTGTTTTTGCTTTTCCGTTAAATCGATATCGGTTTTTACTAGCAATTGATTAAGTTTTGATAATAAATCCATGTTAAGCGCTCCGGCGTAGCATGCCTTGTTTCTTCAGCCAAACAAGTAAGATAGAGATTGCCGCAGGCGTGATCCCTGAAATTCGTGATGCTTGACCAATAGATGTCGGTTTATGGTCGTTCAGTTTAGCCATCACTTCGTTCGACAACCCTTTAACTTGTTTGTAATCGAGGTCTACAGGCAACAAGGTATTTTCATTACGCAGTTGTCTTTCGATTTCTTCTTTTTGGCGAGCGATATAACCTTCGTATTTAACTTGGATTTCCACTTGATCCGCAGCTTGAGGATCGTCAATCCCTGGGGCAAACAGGTTGAGCGAGGTTAGCATTTGATACGTCATTTCTGGACGACGCAGTAAATCTTCCCCATTTGCTTCTTTCGATAATGGAACGGTTAAAATTCCATCTATCTCAGTATGGTTGTCTGATTTAGGATGAACCCAAATATCTTTTAAGCGTTGACGTTCTTTTTCAATCAGTTCAACTTTTTTATTAAAGTGAGCCCAACGTACGTCATCAACTAAGCCTAACTCTCGGCCTTTTTCAGTGAGTCGTAAATCGGCATTGTCTTCACGAAGCATCAAACGGTATTCCGCACGTGAAGTAAACATACGGTAAGGTTCTTTTGTCCCTAAAGTACAAAGGTCATCAACGAGAACGCCGATATAAGCTTGGTCACGACGAGGAAACCAACCGTCTAAACCAAAGGCATGTTGTGCAGCATTAAGGCCCGCTAATAGCCCTTGAGCCCCGGCTTCTTCATAACCTGTTGTACCGTTTATTTGGCCAGCAAAGAATAAACCATCAATAAATTTACTCTCAAGCGTTTGTTTTAGATCTCTAGGGTCAAAGAAATCGTACTCGATAGCATAACCAGGGCGAATGATCCTTGCATTTTCCATTCCTTTCATGGAATGAACAATTTGCATTTGAACATCAAATGGTAAGCTGGTGGATATCCCGTTAGGATAAATTTCATTGCTGGTTAAGCCTTCTGGCTCTAAGAAGATCTGATGTGAGTCTTTATCTGCAAAACGCATGACTTTATCTTCGATCGAAGGGCAATAACGTGGGCCGATCCCTTCAATAACCCCTGCATACATAGGGCTACGATCCAAGTTATTTCTGATCACATCATGGGTTTTTTCATTGGTATAGGTGATATGACAAGGCATCTGTTGTGGATGTTGATCTTGTGAACCTAAAAATGAAAAAACGGGCATTGGGTCATCACCTAGCTGTTGAGCTAACTGACTGAAATCAATAGTTCTTGCATCAATACGTGGTGGTGTTCCTGTTTTTAAACGATTAACACGTAAAGGCAATTCTCTCAAACGTTGAGAGAGTGAAATCGAAGGAGGATCCCCTGCACGACCGCCACTGTAATTTTCTAAACCAATATGAATTTTGCCATCAAGGAAAGTACCAACGGTTAATACCACGGCTTTGGCTTTAAATTTTAAGCCCATGCGGGTAATTGCCCCAGTAACTCGATTGTTTTCAACAAGCAAGTCTTCTACGGGTTGTTGGAAAATCATTAAATTAGGCTGATTTTCTAAAGCCATTCTGACAGCTTGGCGATATAGAACACGGTCAGCTTGTGCTCGGGTTGCACGAACAGCAGGCCCCTTGCTGGCATTTAATGTTCTAAATTGAATACCTGCTTTGTCTGTAGCTATGGCCATTAGACCACCTAGGGCATCAATTTCTCTAACCAGATGTCCCTTACCGATCCCACCGATGGCTGGGTTGCAAGACATCTGGCCCAATGTATCAATATTGTGAGTCAGTAATAGGGTTTGACGCCCCATACGTGCAGCTGCCATTGCTGCTTCAGTACCGGCATGACCACCACCAATTACGATGACGTCAAATTGCTCTGGATAAAACATGTGTGGACCTTAAACGTTAGAAAATGCGGATTGTGCATTTGAGGAGAGAATTCTACTCAAGTTTGAGGAAGAGACCAAGCTTTAGGTTTCTCCCTTATATAATATAAAGATCTTTTTATTTAAAGATCTCTTTATTAGATCTTTTATTAGGATCACTGGTTTCTGTGGATAAGTGGATTTTCACTTTAAAGATCATAAAACTGTAAAGGATCATATACTGTGAATGATCCGTGATCCATTTGCGTATAAGCTGGGATCAAAATGGCTACTTATACACAGGCCTTGGGAGCCTAAAAACTTATACTCTGGATAACTACGGGTTAATACCGGGATATTCCCTGAGTTATCCACAGCTGACTGCTGGTATTTTAATCAAATCAGAGTTCGGTTGCCCAAATTTTAACCCATTCCCCAGCGGGATCTTCCGGTATTTCGTGTTGTTGGACATCAATTTCCAAACATTCACCGATCCTTTTAGCCCCTTGTTTGATTAATAAAGCATCTATTTTGTGGATCGCTCCACAGAAAGTGTCATATTCAGAGCTACCGATCCCAACAGAGCCAAATTGGACTTGGCTTAGATCAGGGGCGTTTTCTTCTATTGAATCAAAAAGAGGTTGAATATTTTCAGGTAGATCACCTGCACCATGTGTTGAGCTCACCACCAGCCATATACCTTCAAGTGTTAAGTCATCAAGCTCTGGGCCATGTTGAATTTCAGTTTCATGACCGAGTTCTTCTAAAATCTCTGCCATGTGCTCGGCAACATACTCCGCACTGCCCATTGTACTGCCACTTATTAAGGTTACTTTTGTCATGGTGATTCTCTTTCACAATAATAGGCCGCTATTGTACGCTGTGAATGAGCTGGGATCTACCTGTGGATAATGTGGTTATATCATTTTTTTTCTACGGGTTGATTGTTCGTAAGATCGGGTTTTGTAAGGAGATCAGTGTTTCTGTGGATTGTATCTCATCAATGGTCTGAATTTTGTTGATAAGTACGTCTTGTAAAGAATCGATAGAACGGCACATTACTTTAATAAAAATGCTGTATTGCCCTGTTGTGTAGTACACCTCGACAACTTCTTCTAAGGCATCTAATTTTTTTAGTGCGGTTGGGTAATCTTTTGCACTTTTTAAAATAATGCCAATAAAGCAACAAACATCAAAACCTAATTGTTTTGGGTTTATATCAATACGTGTGCCTTTAATAATTCCTGCTTGCTTCATTTTTTCGACTCGGACATGAATTGTTCCGGGGCTAACAGCGAATTTTTTTGCTAATTCAGCATACGGTATGCGCGCATTTCCCATTAATTCGTGAAGTATGTCACGATCGAGATTATCGATTTGATAATTTTCCGGCATTATTTCATCTCCATTTTAACGATTCATCATTTTTATACCTGTTTTTTTATTCAAAATAAACAGTAAAGGCTTTTTTTAATGGTGGATATTGAATTTATACCTCATTTTGTTGCTTAATCTATACATCAGCTAACACAGCTAACAAATTATGGGAATAAATTATGGACAAGTCATTTATCGAACATCAGCAACAAATTAGTTTTGTGAAATCGTATTTCTCACGTTTACTTGAAAAAGAATTAGGGTTAATTGAAGTTCAAGGGCCAATCCTAAGCCGTTTAGGGGATGGTACTCAAGACAACTTATCGGGCAGTGAAAAAGCCGTTCAAGTAAAAGTGAAATCAATTCCAGGTGCAACCTTTGAAGTGGTTCATTCTTTGGCTAAATGGAAACGTAAAACATTAGGGCGTTTCGGTTTTAGTAAAGGCCAAGGTCTATACACGCATATGAAAGCGTTGCGTCCGGACGAGGATCGCTTAACCCCAATCCACTCCGTCTATGTTGATCAGTGGGATTGGGAAAAAGTGATGGCAGATGAGGAACGTACACTTCCTTATCTGAAGCAGACAGTGGGTAAAATCTATAAGGCAATAAAAGAAACAGAAGCTGCCGTAAGTAAAGAGTTTGGGTTGGCACCGTTCCTGCCAGACCAAATCCACTTTATTCACAGTGAAGAGTTGTTACAGCGCTATCCTGATTTAGATGCGAAAGGGCGTGAACGTGCAATCGCGAAAGAATTAGGCGCAGTATTCTTAATTGGTATCGGTGGTAAGCTATCTAGTGGTGAATCACATGATGTTCGTGCGCCAGACTACGACGACTGGACAACAAAAAATGAAGACGGTTTTTGTGGTTTGAACGGCGACATCATTGTGTGGAACCCTGTTTTACAGGACGCATTTGAGCTTTCTTCAATGGGAATTCGCGTAAGTCCGGAGTGTTTGACCCGTCAATTAAAGTTAACTGACGATGAAAAACGTATGGAATTAGAATGGCACCAAGCGTTAGTCAAAGGCGAAATGCCACAAACTATCGGTGGTGGCATTGGCCAGTCGCGCTTAGTCATGTTACTTCTTCAACGCCAACACATTGGCCAAGTGCAATGTGGTGTATGGGGTGCTGAAATGCAAGAATCCGTTGAAGGTATGCTGTAGTTAGCGACTAAAGCGGCGTAACAACCTGCTTTTTAACCCAGTATCAAAACGCCAAATATGGTCAAAGATTTTCATGATGCTGGGTTTCCCATAATTTGACACAGATACCGCATGGAAGCGGTATTTACCTTTCTTTTGCATGGTTTTTATTTTTTGAATCAACTCATCAGGTAAACGCTGAGCAACAAAATCAGAAATCACCACGGCATCTGCATCTATCCACTGCTTTGATTCCAATTTTATTGCTGTTTCTTGCAAACAAGCCGCAAGATCAGTCCCACCTTTAAATGTTTGATGTAAAAATCGAATACATTGCTCTAGACCATCAATAGAAAGTAAATCGTAATGCACAATTTCTGTGGAAAATAACATTACATGACATGAACGGTTATCCGCTAGCGCAATTTTCATTAATGCGAGGCAAAAAGCTTTTGCACAGCGTTCATTTAAACCGCCCATCGAACCTGAGGTATCAATACATACAACAAATGGACCTCTCGGTTGTTCTTCATCATGGTGATGTGTTATTGGGCGAAGAACTTTCCTTTCTTGCCAGCTATCTCCTTGTAATCGATAAGTTAGAAGCTGTTTTTCAAGTAATTTTCGATAGAACTCAAATTCAATATCTTCAAGACCTAACATAGCGAGTTCTGCAGGTAATAAGCGTAAAATATCGTCACTTTGATTTAAGCCATTAACTTGCTCAGGAACAGTTTCAGGTACTTTTTCCATGATAGTCATCGGTTCTAGCACCACGCTATCATCAGGGATTGCTTGTGCAGTTTGGCTACGGCCTAATAATTGGGCTATTTTTTCTAATTCAGGTTGCTGACGTAAAAATTCACTGTATCGGCTTAATAATTGGTCATTATAAGCTGAAGTCATGTTTACACCTTTGGTTAAATCCCACAACCGGCCAGCAGCATGTTCATTTTCACCTAAGATATCCTCTAAATTGCCACTTAGTGCTAATCGGCGCTGTAGTTCCGCCAGCAATTGTTCTTTTTCTTGTTCTAACATTTCTTTATGTAGAGTCGTCACTTGTAAAATTAAACTGACTCGCCATTTTTGTACAAACAGTGATTGCCTTGCACTGCGATTTTCTATTTTCCCACTCTGTAACTGATGTGCCTCACGGTAAAAAGGGGAATCCAGTTGGTGAAGTTTTGCTATGACACTCGGTAATTGGATAAAAAAAGCATCGGTTGAAATGCCAAGAGATTGACGATAGAGCTCAAATTCTTCCGAAAGTTGAGCAGGAACGAGCGCATCTTGCATACGCTGTTTGAGATCTTTTTTCCAACCAGATAAATCTTTTAGTAACGCTTTTTTTAATCTAGGGTGTTTTTCAAAAAAGACCGCCAATTGAGGGGTTGCTAGCAAAGATATAATTATCTCCTCGATTAATTGACCTTCATTAACCGAAAGCAGCATTTCTAGTGTGGCTAAACTCATCATCGTTATTCAGCCACTTTACCTGTGATTTGGTTACGTAATTGGCTTAGTTTTTCCGTGAGTTTCATGAAGCTTTGTTCAATATCTGCAAGCCAGTGTGATTCAATAAATAAGTTGGGCTGCTGTTTTTCAAACTGATAGCGTGCGGCTTGAACTTCTTCTTGAATTTTATCTAGTTTGTCTAGCCATTCTTGGTTATTTGTATTTGGCACGAGTGATGAGGCTTTATCTTGAATATATAAAGTAGATGATTGATGACTTACATCTAATAACTGTATTTGGTTTAAATTATTTACCTCAGCGGCAATGTCTTGTGCAAAACCAATCCCATTTAGGTGAGCGGATAGTGTCGTTCCTTTATTTAAGAACGTTATCAGTGATTTTTTATCAGTAGTTACAAAAGTCACTTTCATATTATGTAGTTGCAGTGGACGATGTAAAAACAGGGTAATTCGACCGTCACTGATATTTTCGGGCAGTACATATGACGCTTTACGAGCAAACATCGCATTGTTTTTATTGACTTTAAATGCGTCTTGGTTGTTTTGGTCTTGGGTCGATGACATCCATTGCTGATAAATCTGCTCTATTTCTCGATTCAACTTTCTCTGCTGCCAGCCATCATCTTGTAATAATGACTGTAATAGTTGCGGTAAAGTCTTCATCGATTGCATGTCATGCCAGAGGCAATCTTTTAATAACACAAGATCTAGAGGAGATACGCTGTTGCGACCATTAAAGAAAGCACTTGCTTGTAATAGGTAAACTGCTTTTTTCCAGCGCCTATCGGAAACATAAAGTTGTTTATCTGTAGCATCTAATTGTTGGCGTAATTGATAAATAAGTTCAAAACAGTGATCGGGTAGCGTAATTTTGGGAATTTCTTGTTGCCATTGTTGGTACTCTTCATCGCTAATTTTTAAATGTTCTGGCATTTGAGATTCATTCAGCGATGATTTTCCTGTTAATAGTGCGCGAAAATTTTGTTTTTCTTGCACTTTATCCAGCCAAATACGTACTAGCATTCTGTCGAATAGCGCCTCAAGGCTATTATCTGCATCAGGTAACTCATTTGATGCTGTGACTAATAACCGCATCGGGATGGATTTTTCTTCATCACCATTACGGAACTTGCGCTCATTTACCGCGGTTAATAAAGTATTTAAGATGGCAGGGCCTGCTTTCCATATCTCATCAAGGAATACGACTTCAGCGTCAGGTAAATAACCTTTGGTTAAACGTTCATATCGCCCTTCATCTTTTAGCGCTTGTATTGAAAGCGGGCCAAATATTTCTTCAGGTGTTGAAAATCGCGTCATTAAGTACTCAAAAGCATTTGCCTGACGAAAAGCATATTTCATTCTTCGTGCAATCAAGCTTTTGGCAATACCCGGAGGGCCTAATAGAAATACGCTTTCGCCGCTTAATGTGGCTAATAAGCACAAACGAATAGCCTGCTGGCGTTCATATAAACCGCTTTCAAGGTAATTGCTTAATTGGGCAATTCGTTCAGCAAGCTGCATTATTCATTCCTTTTATTAATAGAGGCGTTGATATCAAAACTATCAATTTCTTTTATTACATACTGCGACCTATTTTTCCATTTTTCTTTGATATGCCCCAATAAATAAGAAAAAACGATTCAGCTACAAGTGATTCAATAAGTTATTGTTTTTAAGCTTTTCTAATGGGAACGAAACGTTTCGATACTGATCACAAATATCAACTATCAATATTGAGTTGTGATTTATCTTTACTATGATTACATGAGCGAAACGTTTCGCTTACTAGAATGGCGGTGAAAAATGAAAAAGGGTGTTTTACTTAATGCCAACGTTACCTCTGTAATTGCCAAGTTAGGTCATACGGACCAAATAACGCTTGCTGATGCCGGTTTGCCTATTTCTCAAGGAACGGAGCGCATTGATTTAGCGATTACACAAGGTTTACCCGATTTCATGTCAGTTTTAAGTGTCATTACTCAAGAGATGCAAGTCGAAAAAGCCATTCTAGCGGAGGAAATCAGTACCATTAACCCTCAAATGGAAGACGCTATTTTAGCTCACTTACAACAGTTAGAAGTCACCCAAAATAATACGATTGAAATTATTTATTGCAGCCATGAACGTTTTAAACAGCTGACTCATGACAGTAAAGCGGTGATCCGCACTGGAGAATGTTCACCGTTCGCTAACATTATTCTTTGTTCTGGTGTGACTTTCTGAGGTGATTATGCAACCTTTATTAGAACTTATCGGGATCGATAAATCATTTCCAGGGGTAAAAGCCCTCAATGGGGCGACATTAAATGTCTACCCAGGAAAAGTCATGGCGCTGGTAGGGGAAAATGGGGCTGGCAAATCAACCATGATGAAAGTGCTGACGGGTATTTATAAAAAAGATGCCGGTCAAATCCGCTATTTAGGTAAAGAAGTCGCATTCAACGGCCCTAAAAGCTCCCAAGAAGCAGGAATAGGGATTATCCACCAAGAACTTAACTTGATACCTGAATTAACCATCGCAGAGAATATTTTTCTTGGTCGAGAGTATGTTAATGCATTTGGCAAAATTGACTGGAAAAAAATGTTCAGTGAGTCAGACAAACTGCTTAAACGGCTTAACCTTTATTATGATAGCCATCAAACTATTGCAGAGCTTTCTATTGGCGAACAACAAATGGTGGAAATCGCTAAAGTCCTGAGCTTTCAATCACAAGTCATTATTATGGATGAACCCACAGATGCGTTAACCGACACGGAAACAGAATCCTTATTTAGAGTTATCGAAGACTTAAAAGCTCAAGGTTGCGGTATTGTTTATATTTCCCATCGTTTAAAAGAAATTTTTGAAATTTGCGACGATGTAACGGTGTTTCGCGATGGCCAGTTTATTGGTGAGAAACCCGTGAGCGAATTAGAAGAAGAAAAACTCATTGAAATGATGGTTGGTCGTAAACTTGAAGACCAGTATCCAAGAGTTGATGTGCCTGAAGGGAGTATCCGTCTGCAATTACAAAATATATCTGGCCCCGGTGTTACTGATGCGAGCTTTACCTTGAAAGCGGGGGAAATCTTAGGGGTTTCTGGCTTGATGGGGGCTGGGCGTACTGAACTGATGAAAATCATTTATGGTGCAGCAGCAAAGAAAACAGGGGTTATCACTCTTGATGGTAAAGAAATCACACTAAAAACGCCTCAAGACGGCTTAGCTAACGGTATTGTCTATATTTCTGAAGATCGTAAACGTGATGGATTAGTATTAGGTATGTCAGTGAAAGAAAATATGTCATTGACAGCATTACGTTATTTTAGCCGCGCTGGTGGCAGCCTCAAACATGGGGAAGAACAGCAAACTGTGAGTGATTTCATTCGCTTATTTAATATTAAAACCCCTTCTATGGATCAAATTATTGGCAATCTTTCCGGTGGTAATCAGCAAAAAGTGGCCATTGCACGTGGGTTAATGACAAGGCCAAAAGTATTGATCCTTGATGAGCCAACGCGAGGTGTTGACGTTGGTGCTAAAAAAGAAATTTATCAACTAATTAATCAATTTAAGAAAGAAGGGCTGAGTATCATTTTAGTTTCTTCAGAAATGCCTGAAGTAATAGGAATGAGTGACCGTATTTTTGTTATGCACGAAGGTCATATCAGCGGCGAATTTTCTGCTAAAGACGCGACTCAGGAAGCCTTAATGGCTGCCGCAGTGGGTAAAAATTACGGCTCAGTTAAGGAGTTATCAGCATGAGTTCAACTACCGCATCATCAAAACGCTGGTTCAGCAAAGCATGGCTGATGGAGCAAAAATCATTAATCGCACTATTAGTTTTGATTGCCATTGTATCAACATTAAGCCCGAATTTTTTTACGGTTAATAACCTATTCAATATCTTACAACAAACCTCCGTTAATGCCATTATGGCCGTTGGAATGACATTAGTTATCTTAACGTCAGGAATTGACCTCTCAGTTGGGTCCTTATTAGCCTTAACGGGCGCAGTTGCTGCCTCAATGGTTAGTGCTGACGTGAATGCGTTAGTGGCTGTTGCGGGGGCGTTGGCGTTAGGTGCCGCAATTGGCGCATGTACAGGCGTGATTGTTGCAAAAGGAAAAGTCCAAGCTTTTATTGCGACTTTAGTCATGATGCTACTACTGCGCGGCGTGACACGAGTTTACACAGATGGCAGCCCTATCAATACAGGGTTTAGTGATAACGCCGACTTGTTTGGTTGGTTTGGTATTGGACGCCCATTTGGTATTCCTACCCCTGTATGGTTGATGATCATCGTTTTTGCTGCAGCGTGGTATATGTT
Organism: Providencia sp. PROV141; assembly: GCF_028481645.1. Lineage (NCBI taxonomy): Bacteria > Pseudomonadati > Pseudomonadota > Gammaproteobacteria > Enterobacterales > Morganellaceae > Providencia > Providencia sp. PROV141. The sequence goes on from NZ_JAMPPR010000025.1 coordinate 223,081, forward strand.
GCACCATACTCGCCTTGGTCGTTACATCTACGCACTTGGTGGGAATGAAGCGGCTACCCGTCTTTCTGGTATAAATGTCGATCGCATTAAAATAGCGGTTTATGCCTTATGTGGACTGCTAGCGGCATTGGCGAGTGTCATTGAAGTTGCACGTTTATCATCGGCTCAGCCAATGGCAGGTAATGGGTATGAACTTGATGCTATCGCTGCGGTTGTACTTGGTGGTACCAGCCTTGCTGGTGGTAAGGGGCGTATCGTCGGAACATTGATTGGTGCGCTTATCCTTGGTTTCTTAAACAATGGATTAAACTTATTAGGAATTTCGTCAAACTACCAGATGATTGTTAAAGCTGTCGTCATCTTACTTGCTGTACTTGTTGATAATAAAAAGTAACCCTACAGGAAAATTATTATGAAACTGAACAAACTAGCAACGTTATTATCGGCAGTTGCACTGAGTGCAACTGTTAGTGTCAATGCGATGGCGAAAGATAGCATTGCACTCGTAATTTCTACATTGAATAACCCATTCTTTGTGACGATGAAAGACAGCGCACAAAAAGAAGCGGATAAACTAGGTTATGAGCTGATTGTTTTAGATTCTCAAGACAACCCAGCCAAAGAGTTAGCAAACGTACAAGATTTAACCGTTCGCGGTACAAAATTAATGTTAATTAACCCAACAGATTCAGATGCGGTGGGTAACTCAATATTAATGGCGAATAAAGCGAATATACCCGTAATTACTTTGGATAGAGCGGCTAACAAAGGTGAAGTTGTCAGCCATGTAGCTTCTGATAACCGCATGGGCGGGAAGATGGCCGCTGACTACATTGCACAAAAAACAGGCAGTGAGGCTAAAGTTATTCAATTAGAAGGCATTTCAGGCACATCAGCCGCACGTGAGCGCGGTGAAGGTTTTAACACCGGTGCGAAAGAGCACAAATTCAATTTACTGGCGAGCCAACCGGCTGATTTCGATAGAACAAAAGGCTTGAACGTAATGCAGAACTTGTTAACGGCACATCCAGCTGTTCAAGCGGTATTTGCACAAAATGATGAAATGGCATTAGGGGCATTAAGAGCTCTGCAAACTGCAGGCCGTACCGATGTTCTAGTTGTCGGTTTTGATGGAACAAATGATGGTATCAAAGCCGTTGAAGGCGGAAAATTAGGTGCAACTATTGCACAGCGCCCAGACCAAATTGGGATTGTTGGTGTACAGATTGCAGATAAAGTCTTAAAAGGCGAAAAAGTAGATTCAACGGTTCCGGTTGAATTGGAATTAGTGGTAAAACAATAAGATAAAAACCGCTGCGGTATACTGCGGCGGTTTATTTTAGTTTGCAATTCATTGGGTCATCAAAAAAGGAAATAAACGTTATGGGTACAGCAAAGCTGGTGGTTCTCGGTAGTATCAATGCTGATCATATATTAAATGTTAAGCATTTCCCTCAACCGGGTGAAACAGTTAGGGGTGATCATTACCAAGTTGCGTTTGGTGGAAAAGGTGCTAACCAAGCTGTTGCTGCTGGTCGCAGTGGTGCTGACATAACATTTATTGCCTGTGTTGGTGATGACGATATTGGGGCGAGTATAAAAAAACAGTTATCTCTCGATAACATTAAAACCGAATGTATTGATGCCATTGAAGGTGAAACGACAGGTGTCGCCCTCATTTATGTGAATCAACAAGGGGAAAATACGATTGGTATCAATGCAGGTGCAAATGCGCAACTTACCAAGGAAAGGTTAGGCGATTATCAGCAAAAAATTGTGGAAGCGAGTGCGGTATTGATGCAATTGGAATCTCCCATTGAAACAGTACAAATGGCGGCTGAAATAGCGAAGAAAAACAATACAATAGTCATTTTGAACCCAGCGCCAGCTCAATCCTTACCTGATTCATTATTATCATTAGTGGATATCATCACACCAAATGAAACAGAAGCTGAACATTTAACAGGCATTGCGGTTAATGATAATCAAGGTGCTCAGGATGCGGCTGAAGCCTTACACCAAAAAGGGATTAGTAAAGTGATGATAACACTCGGTTCTCGAGGTGTTTGGTATAGTGAAAAAGGTGTAGAAGGTAAAATAATTTCTGCATTTCGCGTAAAAGCAGTGGATACTATTGCCGCAGGTGATACATTCAATGGGGCTTACGTTACTGCACTGCTGGAAGGTAAGGCTGACGAAGAAGCGATTATTTTTGCCCATGCGGCAGCAGCGATAGCGGTGACTCGCCCTGGAGCTCAACCCTCTGTTCCATGGCGTAAAGAAATTGACCAGTTTTTGACTCAACAGGATTAACTTGTGGCAACAATGAAAGATGTGGCACGCCTTGCGGGGGTGTCGACATCCACCGTCTCTCACGTTATTAATCAAAATCGCTATGTCAGCGAGAGCATTACCGTACGCGTTAAAAATGCGATTGAAGAGTTAAATTATGCCCCTTCTGCGCTGGCGCGTAGTTTAAAAATGAATCGTACGAATACGATTGGGATGTTACTGACAACAAGTAATAACCCATTCTACGCTGAGGTAGTGCGGGGTGTAGAACGTAGTTGCTACGAACGCGGTTATAGTTTGATTTTGTGCAACACTGAAGGCGACCTTCAGCGAATGAATCATAGCTTAGAAACATTGCTACAAAAGCGTGTTGATGGGTTACTGATTATGTGCACTGAAGTACAGGGGCCATCAAAAAATGTTTTGGCTCGTTACCCCGCTGTGCCAACGGTTATGATGGATTGGTCTCCATTCGAGTCAGATGGAGACATTATTCAAGATAACTCTTTTCTTGGTGGGGAAATAGCCACTCGTTACCTTATTAAAGCAGGTTTCACCCGTATTGCATGTATTGCAGGGCCTCAAGATAAATCACCAGCAAGAGCGCGTCATCAAGGTTTTATTCAAGCCATGACTGATGGCGGCATTAATATTTATGATGATTATATCATTTTCAGTGATTTTGAATTTGCTGGTGGGTTTGAGTCAATGAATAAATTGCTTAGCTTACCTACCCCTCCCGAGGCTATTTTTGCAGGTAATGATGCGATGGCGGTGGGAGCTTATCAAGCGATATACCAAAAGGGCTTGAAAGTGCCCGATGATATTTCAATCATTGGTTATGATGATATCGATCTTTCGCCTTATATGATCCCACCACTTACAACAATTCATCAGCCAAAAGATAAGCTAGGCCAACAGGCTGTTGACCAACTTATTTATCGTATGGATAACCCAGAGGCAAAGGCAAGCGTTTTGGTTCTTACCCCTGAGCTAATTGAGCGCCAATCGGTTAAAAAATATTAATTCTTCGCTTTTTTGGTTTTATTTTTTATTAAATTATCACCGTCTGTCTTACTTAATAATAAGAAGACAAAAGCTGAGATAAGCGTAATGACACCAACGGTAATAAAAGTGTAGTGAAAATTATCGACCGTATTGCTATTAGGTTGCCCACCATAGAAGTTTAAGATTGCAGCACTGACTGCAATACCGAAGCTTATCGATAGTTGCTGAGTCACAGCTAACATACTATTTCCCGCACTTGCATTATTGTCTGTTAAATCAGCCAAGCAAATAGTATTCATTGCAGTGAACTGCACTGACATCACCATTCCTAAAATAAATAAAGGTACGATTAACAGGTAAATCGACATACTTGGTGATTGCAAGGAAAACTGTGCGATCATTAATCCAATAATTATGGTGATAACAAATAATGTATTACGGTAGCCGTATTTAGTCAGGATCCGAGTAACGCCCGACTTAGCAGTGATTGAACCAATTGCAAGTGGCGCCATCATCATTCCCGCCACAACGGCTTCATAACCAAAACCCACCTGCAACATTAATGGCATTAAAAATGGGATACTGCCTGTTCCCAAGCGTGTTGCGATATTACCGCTGATCCCAATAGAAAAAGTGCGTGTTTTAAATAGATTTAGTGGGATTATTGCATGCTTAACTCGCCTTGCGTGAAGAACATAAATAAATAAGAAGAGAAAACCCACTAAGACAATAATTGCAGGAACAGAGGCAGGGAGGGATTTATCACCAAATAAGTCTAAACTAACAGATAGCATGACTAAGCCAAAACCAAACAATAAGAATCCGAGCGTATCAAATTTACGTTTTGGCATTTTAAAGTCGGGCATATGTTTTAAGGCATAAAAAATACCTAAAACACCTATAGGAATATTAATAATAAATATCCAATGCCAAGTTGCATAGGTTACTAAGATACCGCCTAACAGAGGCCCCAATATTGGGCCAACTAAACCTGGAATAGTGACAAAATTTAATATTGGTAGTAACTCACTTCGAGGGTAAGCCCTTATTAAGGCTAAACGAGCCACTGGCATCATCATTGCCCCACCAATACCTTGAATAACCCTAGAGGTTACTAAGAAATTTAAGGATGGCGAAAGGGCACAAAGTAATGAACCAAGAGAAAATAAGGAAACCGCTAGAATAAATATACGTCTTGTACCAAATCTATCAGCAAACCAGCCGCTTACAGGAATTAATAGCGCAACAGTAAGCGTATAGCTAACTACAGCTGATTGCATTGCAAGCGGTGAGTGATCAAGGCTTCTTGCAATATCGGGTAAAGCCGTATTCAAAATGGTGGCATCGAGCGCTTGCATGAAAAAGGCCATTGCCGCAATCCATGGAAGGCCAGACATATTTTTTGCTGTTTTGAACATCAGTTACCTATACAAATAAATGAAAGCTTCAATGGGATATTGTTTTACTAGTCTTGCTTTTGGGTAGTTGTTAGTAAGTTATAGCAAAGGTCGAGTGCTATTGTACTTTTACCATGAATAATTGCATTGGCAAGTTGTTGATGAATTTCGACCTCTATAACCTCATTATTAGTAATGACATCAAAGTAACGCTGATAAATTGAACGGAATAAATTAGCAAAAGAAATTAGAAAAGGATTGGCACAAGCTTTATAAATAGTTAAATGGAAATGATAATCAACTTTTACCCAATGTGCTCTATCAAATTCTTTGGCGAGTAACTGCATTTCACTGGCTAATAGTTGTAATGACTGTTTTTGTTCTTTTGTTGCATGTATAGCAGCAAGGTAACAAGCTTGAGGTTCTATTGCGAGTCGAACGATTTTAAAGTGCTTCATTACAACAGATTGCTCTTCACTATTAGACCACCACGTTAAGAGATCTTGGTCTAAAAAATTCCAATTTGAAGGAGGCATAACACGGGTGCCTATTTTGGGGCGTGCTAATACCATGCCTTTTGCTGCTAATATTTTTATTGCTTCTCTTATAGCTGTTCGACTTGCTTGGAATTGTTCTGATAATTCTAATTCGCTAGGTAAAATAGAGTCTGGTAAATAGGTGCTGGTTAAAATCAACTGTCCAAGATTTTCTGCAATAATATAAGAGCGATTTTTTTGTGAGGCTGTTTGTTGCTTACTTAATTCCATAATTCATCTCAAAGCATAATTCTTAGATACATATATTACGTGAGTAGATGTACAATTGCTGCTGAAATAGTCAATCCACAGACCAAATTTAACTTATAAATGCCTTTTTGGCTAAAAAAAACACGAACAAAATAAAAACGCAAAAAAACACTTGCGAGAATTTTTTGA